>CAYWGQ010000023.1:0-28856 GCA_964457725.1 uncultured Gammaproteobacteria bacterium | reverse complement strand
GCGCCGCCGGCGCGGCTCGCCGCGACGCGCGCGACGCTCGCCGAGACGCTCGGCGCGCTGCTGAAGCTGCTGCATCCGCTGATCCCGTTCGTGACCGAGGAGCTGTGGCTCGCGCTCTGCGCGAAGACCGGCTGGGCGAGCGAGACCGTCATGCTCGAGCGGCTGCCGGAGGCGGACGACTTCCCCGCGGACGACGCGGCGGAAGCGGAGATCGCGTGGCTCAAGGCGTTCGTCGTCGGCATCCGGCAGATCCGCGGCGAGATGAGCATCGCCCGCTCGGTCGCGCTTCCGGTCAAGCTGGCCGGCGCGTCGGCCGAGGACGTCGCACGCGCGGCGCGGCACGACGCGTACCTGAAGAAGCTCGCGAACCTCGAGTCGGTCGAGGTGATCGCGGACGGCACGGTCCGCGGCGCGGCCACGGCGCTCCTCGGCGAGATGCGGATCCTCGTGCCGCTCGAGGGACTGGTCGACATCGCGGCCGAGCGCGACCGGCTCGGCAAGCAGCTCGAGCGCGTCCGCGCGGATCTCGAGAAGTCGCGCCGCAAGCTCGACAACGCCGATTTCGCCGCGAACGCGCCGGAACCCGTCGTTGCGAAGGAGCGGGCGCGCGCGGAAGAGTTGGGACAGCGCGCCGCACGGCTCGGCGAGCAGCTCGCGCGCCTCGCCGACCTGTAGGAGCCGCTGCCGAGCCGCGCCTCCTCTTTAGGTAGGAGCGGCTGTCCAGCCGCGACCATCCAGCTAGGAGCGGCTGTCCAGCCGCGAGCCGCGTCGCGGAGAGTCGCGGCCGACAGCCGCATCTACAGGCAGCGGGCGGACTGGTTCACACTTCGTCGCCGCGGAGGTGTCAACGCGATGATTTTTCGGCGACCATCGTCGACCATGGCGACCCCGAACCTGCGCGCCGCGCGCGCGCCGTCCGACCCAGCCGCGCTGATCGAGCCCGTCATCGAGGCGCTCGCGCAAGTCATCGTCGGCAAGCGCCGCCAGATCGAGCTCGCGGTCGCGTGCCTGCTCGCCCGCGGCCATCTGCTGATCGAGGACGTGCCCGGCGTCGGCAAGACGACGCTCGCGCACGCGCTCGCCCGCGCGCTCGGCCTCACGTACAACCGCGTGCAGTTCACGAGCGACCTCTTGCCGGCGGACGTGCTCGGCGTCTCGGTCTTTCACCGCGACACCGGCCGCTTCGAGTTCCACAAGGGGCCGATCTTCGCGCAGCTCGTGCTGGCCGACGAGATCAATCGTGCGACGCCGAAGGCGCAGAGCGCGCTGCTCGAGGCGATGGAGGAGCGGCAGGTCACCGCGGACGGCACGACCTATGCCCTGCCTGCGCCGTTCTTCGTGATCGCGACGCGCAATCCCGCGCATCAGATCGGCACGTTTCCGCTACCCGAGTCCCAGCTCGACCGGTTCCTGATGCAGATCGAGCTCGGCTACCCGGCACCCGAGGAGGAGCGAAAGCTCCTCGCGACCGGCGAGCGGCGCTCGCTGGCGGAGCGTCTCGAGCCCGTGCTGTCGCTCGAGGCGCTGTTGAAGCTCCAAGAGCAGGTGCCGGCGGTGCACGTCGCCGAGCCCTTGCTCGATTACGTGCAGGCGCTGATCGCCTACACGCGGGAGTCGGGGGAGCTCGCGGCCGGCCTGTCGCCTCGCGCCGGTATCGCGCTCGTGCGGGCGGCCCAGGCCTGGAGCCTGCTCTCCGGTCACGACGGCGTGCATCCCGAGGACGTGCAGGCTGTGTTCGGCAGCATCGTCGCGCATCGCCTCGAGCCGGCCGTCGGCGGCACGCTCGAGCGGCGCAACATCGGCGCCGCCGTGCTCCAGGCGGTGCCCGTGCCGTGATCGGGGCGCGGCGGAGCCCGCGGCCGTCGGGCTCTTCCGACCGCAAGCGCGGCCGTCGCTTGCTCGGCCGTCTCGAGCGCTGGGCGGCTGAGTGGGCACGCCGCCGCCAAGGCCAGGACGGCACTTCGGTCGCGCTCGCCCGCCGGCGCATCTACATCCTGCCGACCCGGTTCGGCGCGACGTTCGGCCTCGTCGTGTTCGCGATGCTGCTCGGCTCCTTGAACTACGGCGCGAGCCTGGGGTTCGCGCTGACGTTCCTGCTCGCGGGTGTCGCGCTGGTCGCGATGCATCACTGCCACAACAACCTGCTCGGCATCGAAGTGCGCGTGCTCGCGGCGCCGCCGGTCTTCGCGGGCGAGCGTGCCGAGTTTCCGATCGGGCTCGCGAACCGGTCCCGCCGCACGCGCTACGAGGTCGAGCTCGCGGCGGACGGCCGGCACTCCGGCCCCGCCGACGTGCCGCCCGGCGAGCAAAAGATGCTCACGCTCAGCGTCCCGACCGAGACGCGCGGATGGGTGCGCCTCGGCCGCTTCGCAGTCGCCTCGCGGCATCCCGGCATGCTGTTTCGCGCGTGGTCGTGGCTGCACGTCGACGCGAAGTGCCTGGTCTACCCTCGTCCCGCGCCGCCCGGCCGTCCGCTCCCGCGCACGGCCGGCACCGGCGGCGGCGGCAGGCCGGCCGACGGCGATGCCGACTTCGTCGGTCTGCGCGCCGCGGCGCTCGGCGACCCGCCGCAGCGAATCGCGTGGAAAGCGTACGCGCGCAACGACGAGCTCCTGCTCAAGCAGTTCGCCGACGGGGACCGCGAGCCGCAGTTCCTCGCCTGGGACGACCTCCCGGATCTCGACGCGGAGGAACGCCTCGCGCAGCTCGCGCGCTGGTGCCTCGATGCGGCGACGGAGTCCCGCAGCTTCGGGCTGAAGCTTCCGGGCATCGTCCTCGGCCTCGGTACCGGCGACGCTCACCTGCACGCGTGCTTGCGCGCGCTCGCGCTGTTCGCGCCGCCCGCCGCCCAGCCGGAGACGACACGGTGAGCGTGCTCGCGCGCACGCCGGGTCTCGATCGGCTGCTCTGGACGGCCGCGATCGTCGTCGGCGCGAGCCTCGTCGCGTGGCCGACGCTGCCGGTCTGGATCCCGCTGCTGCTCGTCGCGTGCGTCGCTTGGCGGCTCGCGATCGCGGTGCTCGGCTGGGCGGTGCCGCCGCGCTCGCTGCGGCTCGTGCTCGCGACGCTGGCGTTTCTCGGCGTGCTCGCGCAGTACCGCACGATCAACGGCATCGAGGCCGGCAGTGCGCTGCTCGTCGTGATGGTCGCTCTGAAGTTCCTCGAGTCGCACGCGCATCGCGATCAGCTCGTGCTGATGATCATCGCGTACTTCCTCGTCTTCGCGAGCCTGTTGACAGAGCGCAGCTTGTGGAGCGCGGCCTACCTCCTCGCGTTCGTCTGGCTGACGACCGTCGCGTTGCTGCAGGTCGCGCGGCGTTCCGCGCTGCTGCCGACGCGGGAGACCGCGCGCGCCGGCACGCGGCTGCTGCTCCAGGCGGCACCGGTGATGCTCGTGCTGTTCGTCTTGTTCCCCCGCCTGCCGGGACCGCTCTGGGGCATGGCGCAGAGCTCCTCGAGCGCGTCGACGGGGCTCTCCGACACGATGAGCCCGGGTGACATCACGGCGCTCGGGCTTTCGGACGAGATCGCGTTTCGCGTCGAGTTCCTGAGCGCGCCGCCCGGCCCGAGCGAGCTGTACTGGCGAGGGCCGGTGCTCTCCTCGTTCAACGGCCGCACGTGGTCGCGGCCGGAAGGTATGCGGCGCAACGTCGCGAGGACGCTCGAGCACCGCGGCGCGCCCGTCGACTATCGCGTCACCCTCGAGCCCGCGGCGAGCCGCTGGGCGGTTGCGCTCGACATGCCGGCCCGCTGGTCCGCGAGCCGCACGATGGTGATGGGCAGCGACTACCAGCTGCGGATGTTCTCGTTCGACCGCCGGCCGGTCCGGCTCGACTACACGGTCACGTCCTACACCGATTACCGCGCGCTCGAGCCGCTCACCGAAGCCGAGCAACGGCGCTTCAGCAGCTTGCCGTCCGGCAACAATCCGCGCACGCGCGCGCTTGCCGAATCCTGGCTCGCAGACAACCCGACGCCGCGCGAGATCGTGGCCCGAGCGCTCGCGTTCTTCTCGAGCGCGCAGTTCGTGTACACCTTGACGCCGCCGCGCCTCGGCCAGCACGCGGTCGACGAGTTCCTGTTCGAGACGCGCGAGGGCTTCTGTGAGCACTACGCGTCGGCGTTCGCGGTCATGCTGCGCGCTGCCGGCATCCCCGCGCGGGTCGTTACCGGTTATCAGGGCGGCGAGCTGAATGTGGCCGGCGGCTACTACATCGTCCGCCAGTCGGACGCGCACGCCTGGACGGAAGCATGGTTAACGGACGAGGGCTGGGTGCGGATTGATCCGATCGCCGTCGTCGCGCCGGACCGCATCGAGGACGGCTCCGGCCGCGCGGCGCTCGAGGCGGCGGGCGGCGGGGTTCCCGTCATCGGACGGTTCTCGTGGGTGCGCGACGCGCTTCTCCTCTGGGACGCGGCGAACGTGTACTGGACGCGCTGGGTGCTCGGTTACGGCCCGGAGCTGCAGCGCGACCTGCTCGCGGCGCTCGGCTTCGACGATGCGCAGTGGACGCGCAGGCTCGGCGTGCTGCTCGGGCTCGCGATCGCGGCGACCGCCCTCGTCTCGATCGTGCTGACTTTCGCGATCGCGCGCGCTTACCGCACGCGTCGCCGCATCGATCCCGCGCAGCGGCTATTCACTGCGTTCACGCGCCGCCTTGCCGCGCTCGACGTCGCGCCGCGCGGCGCGACCGAGGCGCCGGCGGCCTACGGGCGCCGCGCGGCGACGGCTCTGCCGCAGGCCGCCGACGCGATCGAGCGCATCGTCGATGCGTATCTGCGCGCCCGCTACGAGCCCGACCCCGACCGCGCCGCGCTTGCAGAGCTTCGCACGCGCGTCGGCGGCTTCGCACCGCGTTAGCAGCACGGCCGTCGCGCGTAATCCGTCATTCGCACACGTCCCGTTTGCGAGAGATTTTGTTTTTGCATACAACGAGTGTGCAGGCTACCATCCGACACTGCCGCCGAGGCCGTTGCTCAGTGTCGAGCCTCGCCCATGGATGGAGCCCCTCCGCAACGGAAGAAATGCATCGGCCGCCGACATTCCCCTTCCGTAGCGGGTCGCCGTCGCCGGCTCGTCGCGCCCGAGAGGCCCCCGGCCGTATCGCATCGCCGCCTCGGCGTCGCCCGCCGCCGTGACGTTCGAGCAGTATCTCGGCCTCCTCGGCCGGCTTTACGTTCAAGGCGTCACCGCGGACGTTCAACCGGATTTGCTGCGGCGTCTCGGCGGCAGTCTCGCGCTCGCCGCCCGCGACGCGCAGTGGATTCGCTTCGAGGAAGACGGCACGCTCGGCTTCATCGACACGCGCCGCAGCCACGCCGAGATCGACCGCATCGCGAGGCGGCGCTGGCGCGAGTATCGCGCAGCGATCGAGCGGCGCATCGCCGCAGGCGACTCGCCCCGTGCCGCAGTCGAACGCGTGATGCGCGGTTACGGCACGGTCCCCCATACGCCCGAACAGCTCGAGCGGATGACGAGGTCGTCGACCGGCCCGGCGGGCACGTTGCCGAGCTGGCTCTACGACATCGCGGTCGTTCGGCGGAGATTCCAACGCGGCGCGGACGTGATGGGCAACACGTTCGGCGCACTGACCGCCGGCGCCTACCTGATCGCGACGGCGGAGGACTGGACGAACGCGACGCCCGAGGAATGGGATCGCGCGCTCGACGCCGGCGAGCTCGCGATGACCGTCGGCGAGATTGCGGAGGCCGCCACCGGCGTCGCGCAAGCCCGCCAGGCGCAGCGCTCGCGAGGCCGATCGGTGGCGCCGAGCTCGCCCGTCGTCGTCGAGCGCAGTGTCACGCCGCGCGCGAGAGGCACGGCGGGCGGTGCGCCGACACCGGCAGAGCGCGGCACCGGCTCGGGCAGCCGCACGGCCGCGGCGCGCGGCACCGGAACGGCGACGCCGCAGGCGCGGCCGGGACCGCGCGCCCCCGCCGACGCTCTCGACGTCGACGCGGCCTTCGACGAACGCGCGCCGTTTCGCACGTCGAGCCCGCGCCTCGCCGAGCGGCAGCGCCACCGAACCGGCCCGTTCGCGGGACTACCCTATCAACGACTCGATACGCTGCTCGCGAGGATGACGACGCAGCAGCGCACCGCCGCGCTGCGGCTCGTCAATCGCTTCCCGCCCGGCTTTCTCGCGGTCTGGCGAGCCGTGGACAACGCGACCACTCGCCGAAAGATGCGAGAGGTGCGCCAACTGTGGCACACCGGGCGGCACGAGGAGGCGCGGCGCCTCGCGCGGCGCACCTTCAACGATTATCGCCGCCGCTTCTGGCGGCGGGTCCGCCGGCACCCCGAGCTGATGCAGATGCTGCGCGACGCGGGGCTCGAGTTCGAAGGCGGCCGGTCGACGGCGCCGTTCTGGCGCCTGCCGAACGGCACGAAGGAGGTGCTGTCGATCGAGCATACCGATCGAGTCACGGACGCGCCGTGGCGCTCGGTCGAAGGCGCCGGCATGCGGATGATTTCCGTCCGGGAGAACACCCATATGCTCGAGTTCATTCGCAATAACGATCCCTTCCAGAATTCGCCGGCGCCCGGAGTCGGTACCGACCCGCCCAGCCCGGCCGAGCAGCAGCTCTCGCCCTGACGCCCCGTTCCGCGGAACGGACTCCCCGATTCGTCTTTAAGGACAGGTGGCCATGCAACCGACAGCTTCACTGCCCAACACGCTTTACGGCAAGATCGTCGCAGACAGCACCGGAGTCGGAATCCCGGACTTGCTGGTCGTCGCGATCGACTTCGACGTCGCGCGCTGGGCACACGCAGCGACGCCTCAGGCTCCCCAGACGCACGTCCCGAGCACGGGCCCGAAGGCGACGGCGCCGATCAAGAGCCTGCGCGAAGCGCTCGCGCTGCTGGAGCAGGCGCCGTTCAACGAGAGCTCGCAACCGCAGCGGCTCGGCTCCGTGCTGACGGCGGCCGACGGCTCGTTCCATCTCACCTATCAGGACGATCTGTTCCGCGACGACGAAGGCTCCGCGCAGCAGCCGGTCGTCGATCGCCGTCCCGACGTCATTCTGCTCGTGCTGGCGCCGGATCGACCCGGTAAGAACGGCGAAGGCCGGACCCTCCGCGACCGATTGATCTTCCACACCCGGCCGATCCGCTTCGAGGCGGGCCGCACCGAAAGCTACATCATCCGCATCGGCGAAGAGCGCCTCGCGGCGTTCGGCGTGCACGTAAGCGGCGCCGACGGCGTCGTGACGCACGCCGATCCGGAGCAATACAAGGCCGCGCGGGTGCTGAGCTACAAGGCCGCGGCCGAGCTGCAATCGGTGAAGCAGGAGCTGTATCGCACTTACGAGCTACCGCGGGTGACCAGAGAGCAGCAGACGTTTGCGAAAGTCCTGCCGAATCTGATTCAGCGCCGGATCGGCGCGATGCGGAACTTCGTCGGCTTCGCGCCGACCTACGACATTCTCTCGCGGCGGGTGTGGGAGAACCTGCGGCTTATCCCGTGGCTCGTGCCGGGACAGCCGGACACCGTGCCGCGCACCGGCCGGGTGTACCTGACCGAGCGCGACCTGCGCGTCCTCGGCCTGTCGCGCGCGGCGATTGCGAGCGGCAGCGGGCAGGCCGTCGCGTTCGGCCGTCTGTTGAACCAGATCGGCTATGCGTCCGGCCCGTACCGCAACCGGCACTTGCTGTCGCAGATCGAGAGCCGCCGCGCGCTCGCGCGGCTCGGCGCGGCGCCGACGGGCGGCCCGGGCGGTGACCGCGACGGTGGTACCGAGGGCGAAACCGCGTCGCCCGAGTCGGTGCGAAGGAGCGTGCTGCAACGCCTCCAGGAGCAGCTGAACGGCCTCGCCCGCCCCGCGGGCGAGGCGAATCCCACCAACGACTTGACGCGCCTGAAGCAGACGATCGAGAAGCTCGAGCAGACCTCCGGCGTCGCCAACGTCGCGGCGATGCACGACGTCGAGCTGCTGCAAGTGGCCTTCGAGCCCGCCTGGACCGCCGCGTTCGACGAGGATCTGAAGCAGCAGGCCAAGGATCTCTATCGAGAGACGACGAGCGAGGAGGTCCAGGCCGCGTGCGGGCATGCCCTGCGGCCGCTCGAGGACGTGCAGAACGTCGAGCAGCTGCGGGAGATGTTGAGCGACATCGTCGCGGCCTCCCGCGGGACGGGCTCCAAGCAGCTGCAGCGCGTCGGGCAGCTCGCGCTCGATCTGTCGCGCCGTCTGGCCGAGCCCTACAGCTTCCAGTACTTCGCGCCCGGCTCGATCAACTACGGAATGCTGCTGACGTACCGCCAGTCCTGGACTCCGGTGACCTATCAAGTCGGCCGCCTCGCGGAGACCGTGCCGCTCGCGCCGGGCGAGTCGCGCACGTTGAAGGTCACTCGCACGATACGCCGGAGCACGAAGCGAAGCAGCCGCGAGAAGAGCAATCTGCAGCGCACGCGGGAATCGAGCTCCGTCACCCGCACCGAGATCGAGGCGATGGAGAAGACCGCGCTCGCGATGGCCAATCAGACCGGCGCGCAGGCGCAGTTCAACATCGGCATCGGCTCGGTCGGCGGCACGACGCAGTTCAGCATCAACCAGAGCCAGGAAGCGCAGAACGTCCACAAGACCTTCGCCGAAATGGCCCGGAAGGCGAGCCAGGAGGTGCGGCGTGAGGTCGAGGTGCAGTTCGACGAGGAAACGGCGGAAGAAGCCGTCTCCGAGACGACGCGCACCTTCCGCAACACGAACGACGAGCTGACGGTGACGTACTTGCTGTACGAGCTCGAACGCCGCTATCGCGTCTCGAGCCGCCTCCAGAGCGTGCAGCCGGTGATCCTCGTGGCGCTCGACATGCCGGCGCCGATCGAGATCGACGACGCGTGGCTGCTCGAGCATTCGTGGATCATCCGGCGGGTGTTGCTCGACGAGTCGTTCGAGGAGGCGCTCGACATCCTCGAGGACAACCGTTCGCGCGACGATGCCGAGCTCGCACTGCTGAAGGCGAACTACGACGCCGCGAGCGCCGTGCACAGCCGCGCCGACATCGAGTTCGAGCGCCTGTCGCAGCAAGCGAAGTCCCGCCGCGAGGCGATCGTGAAGCTGATGGAGGGCGAGGACATCGCGAAGGCCGGCGAAGCGAGCGACGAGCAGCGCGTCGCCGCCGCGATCTTCTCGGGCGGGCTGAGCGAGCTCTTCGGCGGCGGCCAGAGCAACGCCGACGACATCCTGCGCGCGAAGCGCGAGGCCGTCGAGAAGTCGCTCGAGTACCTCGAGGCCGAGCTCGCGGCCGCCGCGGAAGCCCGCGATCAGGCGACAGCGGTCCTGAACAGCGCGACGGAGAAGTACAGCACGGCACTCGCGGCCAAGGCGATGGCGGACCAGAAGCTGTTGCAGCTCCGGCTGCACGTTCGCGGCAACATCTTCCACTACATGCACGCGATCTGGCGCCATCGGGACCACGACGATCTGTTCTTCAGCCTCTACGACCTCGAGGTGCCGTTCCTCGAGCCGATGCCGGACCAGTGCCGCCTGCGGACGCCGACCGACGACGAGCGCGACCAGCAGGTGCCGGGCGTCGTCATCGACGGCGAGCTGTTCATGGTCGACATCCACCCGGCCACGACGGTGCCCGATTACGACGACCTGCCGAAGAAGCGGCTGATCGAGATCGCCGACGTCGACCGTCCGCTCGGGTTCAAGGGCAACTACGTCATCTTTCCGCTGAAGAAGAGCTCGCTGCTGACCGATTACATGACCGTCGGCTATCTCGACGGCTATTTCGGCGTGCGTGACCCGGCGCTCGACGCCTCGTACAGCGCGAGCGATCTGCTCGAGTACGCGAAGAGCGTATGGAACGACCCCGTCGTCGCGCTCACCGACGAGGAGCGGAACCGCCTCGCCGCGCTGATCCTGCGTGCGGGCATGCGCAATCCGGGATACGAGTCGGAGGTCGTGCTGCCGACGGGGCAGATCTTCATGGAAGCGATCAAGGGCGATCAGGCGCTGCTCGAGGACTTCAAGCTCGCCCACCGCGGCATGGACGTGCTCAAGGTCGAGGAAGAGGTCCGTCAGGCCCGCATCGACAACATCCGCCGCGCGCAGCGGATCGGTCTCGCGGAGCCCGAGCTCGAGGATCCGGAAATCGAGCGCGTCACGGTCGTCCGCGGCGCGAGCGCGGGCATCGTGATCGATCCGGACGAGTGATGCTGCGGGCGTCCCGGCCGCGCGGGCCGGGGCGCCCTCACCGCGGCTCGTCGAGCAGCGGCAGCGCGCCGAGCGGCGTCGGCGGGCGGACCGGCACGGTCGGATGCAGGAAGCTGCCGTCGAGCTCCGCGCAGCGGTTCACGCCGAGCAGCTTCATCGACACGGTCAGCTCGGTCTCGAGGATCTCGACGAGGCGGACGACGCCCTCCTCGCCCGCCGCGCCGAGCGCGAGGGCGAGCAGCCGCCCGATGCCGACCAGCCGCGCGCCCATCGCAACGGCCTTCAGCACGTCCGTGCCGCGCATGAAGCCGCCGTCGACGACGACCTCGGCCTTGCCGCGAACCGTCGCGACCACCTCGGCGAGCAGGTCGATCGCGCCGCGGCCGTGGTCGAGCTGCCGGCCGCCGTGATTCGACACGTAGATCACGTCGACGCCGTGCTCGAGCGCGAGGCGCGCGTCCTCGCTCGTGCCGATGCCCTTCACGATCAACGGCACGCCGACGGCGCGCTTCAGCTTCTTCACGAGCTTCCAGTCCGCTTGCGCGCGGTGCGCCTCGCCCTTGCGGGGCTGGCCGAACGGCCGTCCGGCGATCGTCTGGCGCCGGTGGATGCTGCGCTCGCGGCGCCCGAAGTGCGGCACGTCGACGGTGAGGCAGACGGCGACGGCTCCGGCGTCGACGCCGCGCTTCGCGAGATCGACGACCCAGCGCTCGTTACCGTCCGCGTAGACCTGGAGCGCCGCATGCCCGTCCGCCGCGCGGATCGCCGCTTCCGTGTCGCTCTGCGCCACGCTGCTGACGAGCGTCAGGCAGCCCGTGCGCGCGGCAGCCCGCGACACCGGCAGCGCCCCCTCCGGGTGGATGTCGGTCGCGCTCGCGAGCGGCGCGAGCAGGAGCGGCGAGCGCCGCTCCGCGCCGAGGAACGTCGTCACCGGCGCCGCGTCGGCGACGTCGCGGAGCACGCGCGGCCGGAGCGCGATCGCATCGAGCGCGTAGCGGTTGCGGAGCAGCGTCGTCTCGGTCTCGGCGCCGCCGACGATGAAGTCCCAGACGTCCGCCGGCAGCCGCCGCCGGGCGAGCGCAACGAGCTCGGTCGTCGTCTCGAGCTCCGCGGCGCTCGGCTCGGTGCCTCCCGCCGCGCTCATGCGGCGGCGTGCTCCCGCGTCTTCAGGAACTCCACCTTCGGCCAGCGCTCCTCGGTGAGCCCGAGGCTGACGGTCGTCGGCGCGAGGTAGACGAGCTCGCCCGCGTGATCGCGTGCGACGTTGGCTGCGAGCTTCTTCGAGAGCTCCTCGAGCTCACGCTCCTCGGACGCCCGCAACCAGCGCGCGGTGACGACGTTTACCGGCTCGAACGTGCACTCGACGCCGTACTCGCTTTTCAGCCGGAAGGCCGCGACGTCGAACTGGAGCGGGCCGACGGCACCGAGGATCAGATCGTTGTTCACGAGCGGCCGGAAAAGCTGCGTCGCACCTTCCTCGCAGAGCTGCGCGAGACCCTTCTGGAGCGCCTTCAGCTTCAGAGGGTCGCGCAGCACGGCGCGCCGGAACAGCTCCGGCGCGAAATTCGGGATGCCGGTGAAGACGAGCGGCTCCCCCTCGCTGAAGCTGTCGCCGATGTTGATGGTGCCGTGATTGTGGAGGCCGATGATGTCGCCCGCGTGTGCCTCGGTCGCGCTCTGCCGGTCGGCCGCCATGAACGTGATCGCGTCGCTGACCCGGACCTCCCGGCCGAGGCGCGTGTGATAGAGGCGCATGCCGGGCCGATACGTGCCGCTGCAGATGCGCATGAACGCGATCCGGTCGCGGTGCGCCGGATCCATGTTCGCCTGGATCTTGAATACGAAGCCGGTCAGAGCCGGCTCGTCCGGGCTCACGATGCGCGACGCGGCGGCGCGCGGCTGCGGCGGCGGCGCGTAGCGGACGAACGCGTCGAGCAGCTCCTTCACGCCGAAGTTGTGGATCGCCGCGCCGAAGAAGACGGGCGTCTGCTTGCCCGCGAGATAGCGCGCGTGATCGAGCGCCGGCGTCGCGCCGCGGATCAGCTCGATCTCTTCCTCGAGCGCCTTCGCGACCGACTCGCCGAGCGCGTCGCGCATCTCGGCGGAGCCGAGCCCCGCCACGCGGTGCGATCCGGTCGCGCGGCTGCCGTCCCGATCCTGATAGAGGTACGCGCAATCCTCGAGCAAGTGATAGACGCCGCGGAACTCGCGGCCCATGCCGATCGGCCACGTCACGGGCGCGCACTGGATGTCGAGGACCGACTCGATCTCGTCGAACAGCTCGAGCGGCTCGCGCCCGTCGCGGTCGAGCTTGTTCACGAAGCTCACGATCGGCGTCGTGCGGAGCCGGCAGACCTCCATCAGCTTGATCGTTCGCGCCTCGACGCCCTTCGCCGCATCGATCACCATCAGCGCGCTGTCGACCGCCGTCAACGTCCGATACGTGTCCTCCGAGAAATCCTCGTGGCCCGGCGTATCGAGCAGGTTCACGACGGCGCCGCCGTACGGGAACTGCATGACGGACGACGTGACCGAGATGCCGCGCTCCTGCTCGAGCTGCATCCAGTCGGACGTCGCGTGCCGGCGGGCCTTGCGGCCCTTCACGGCGCCGGCCATCTGAATCGCGCCGCCGTAGAGCAGCAGCTTCTCCGTCAGCGTCGTCTTGCCGGCGTCCGGGTGCGAGATGATCGCGAACGTCCGCCGCTTCGAGTGTTCGGTGGTCATGCGAAAAGCGAGGTTTTGGGAGGTCAGCGGCGCGTGCGCAGCGTCGCGGCGAGGATCACGGCGTCCTCGCGCCCGCCCTCGGCCTGATAGTAGCCGGGGCGCATGCCGATTCGCTCGAAGCCGACGGACAGGTACAGCGACAGCGCGGCCTCGTTCGACGGCCGCACCTCGAGAAACACCTTGTCCACTTTCGCGTCTTGAGCCTTCATCAGCAAAGCGTTCAGCAACCGGCGTCCGTAGCCGAGCCGCTGGTAGTTCGGGTGCACGCAGAGATTCAGCACGTGCGCCTCGGCCGCGGCGATCGACATGATCCCGTAGCCCATGACGCTGCCGCCGACGTCCAGCACGAGGCTGTAGTAGCCTGCGAGTAGGCAGTCGCGGAAAATTCCGAGGCTCCACGGATACTGATACGCGGCCCGCTCGACTTGCGCGACGGCTTTCAAGTCCGACGGCAGCATCAGCCGAATCTGCGTGCGGGGGTAGATCGCCGCGCTCATCGCCGCTCCGCGAGCACACGTTTGAGCATGCACAGGTCCTGCCAGGCGGTGGCCTTGGCGAGCGGAGTCCGCAACAAGTACGCCGGATGATAAGTCACGACGAGCGGAATCTCGCGGAACTGCTGCACCCTTCCCCGCAGCCTACCGATCGGCGCATCGCTCTGCAATAACCACTGCGCGGCGATCCGGCCGACGGCGAGAATCGCGCGCGGCCGGATCAACGCGACCTGCCGCTCGAGGAACGGCGTGCAGGTCTCGGCCTCCTCGGGCCTCGGGTCGCGGTTGTTCGGGGGCCGGCATTTCAGAATGTTGGCGATGTACACGTCGGTCCGCGCAAAGCCGATCGACCGCAACATCGCGTTCAGGAGCTGGCCCGCCGGGCCGACGAACGGCTCCCCCTGCCGATCCTCCTCGGCGCCGGGCGCCTCGCCGATCACGAGGAGCTCCGCGTTCTCGCGGCCGACCCCGACGACGGCCTGGGTGCGGCCGCGGTGCAGCGCGCAGCGGGTGCACGCACGGATCTCGCTCCGAAGCTCGGCCCACGCTTCGGCCGGATTCCTCGCGTCGGCAGCCGGCCGCTCGGCTGCGACCGCCCCGCCCTCGAACGCCGCGGGCCGCTCCTCGACCGACGCCTGCGTGCCCGCGCCGTCCGGCGGCAGCTGAACCGCCGAGCCGCCGCGCTGCACCCAGAGCGGGATGCCGAGCTCCCGCAGATACGCCTCGCGCCGCCCGGTCATGCGGCCGGGCTTTCCAGGTGCCGGCGGCGCCGCCAGAGCCACGCGACCGGTCCGGACGCCGCGTAGACCACGAACAGCGCGAACACCGTGAGCGGCGGCTCGATCGCGATCGCGATGATCGCGAGCGGAATCAGCAACAGCTGCGCGAAGCGCACCCGCCGGCCGGCGCTGACGTCCTTGAAGCTCAAGTACGCGAACCGCGACATCATCAGGAGCCCGGTCACGGCCGTGATCGCGATGCCGGCGACGAGCGCGACGAGCCCGTCGATGCCGTACTCGGTGGCGAGCCAGACCATCGCCGCGACACCCGCCGCGGCGGCGGGGCTCGCGAGCCCCTGGAAGAACCGCCGATCGGCGACGACGTTGGTATTGAATCGCGCGAGCCGGAACGCGGCGGCAGCCGCGTACAGAAACGCGGCGAGCCAGCCGAGCCGGCCCCAAACCGCGCCGTACTCCGACAGCCGCACGACGCCCCATTGATACATCACGATCGCCGGGGCGAGCCCGAACGACACCATGTCTGCGAGGCTGTCGAACTCCTTGCCGAACTCGCTCGCGGTGCTCGTGAGCCGCGCGACGCGACCGTCGAGACCGTCGAGGAACATCGCGACGAAGATCGCCCATGCGGCCGCGTGGAAGTTGCCGTCGATCGCGGCGATGATCGAGTAGAAGCCCGCGAACAGCCCGCCCGTCGTCAACAGGTTCGGCAGCAGATAGATACCTTTGCGTCGTGCGGCGGCCGACTGCCCCTCCACGATTCTCGTCCTCCCGGCGGCGACTCGCTGCATGCTGCTCGAATCGCCCCGGCGACGCAACGGCGCGCGCGGGCCTGCCGCTGGCTCGCCCGCGCGCCGCGCCGCTACAATTTCGGACCCCCTGACCGGCAGCCCCGCGCCGGAGCGAGTAGACGATGTACCTGAGCCGATTGCCGCTGACCACCTTCAAGGACGCGCCGGCAGACGCCGAGATCGTGAGCCACCAGCTGATGCTGCGCGCGGGGATGATCCGCCGGCTCGCGTCGGGGTTGTACACCTGGCTGCCGCTCGGCGTGCGCGTGCTGCATCGGGTGGAGCGCATCATCCGCGAGGAGATGAACCGCGCGGGCGCGCTCGAGGTCGTGATGCCGGGCGTGCAGCCCGCGGAGCTCTGGCAGGAGTCCGGGCGGTGGGACGAGTACGGCCCCGAGCTGCTGCGCCTCAAGGATCGGCACGAGCGCGACTTCTGCCTCGGCCCGACGCACGAGGAAGTGATCACGGACATCGCGCGCCAGGAGCTGAAGAGCTACCGGCAGCTGCCGGTGAACTACTACCAGATTCAAACGAAATTCCGCGACGAGATCCGACCGCGCTTCGGCGTGATGCGCGCGCGCGAGTTCACGATGAAGGACGCCTATTCGTTCCACCTGGACGAGGCGTCGCTGCTCGAGGGCTATCAGGCGATGCGCGATGCGTATCAGCGCATCTTCACGCGGCTGCAGCTCGAGTTCCGGATCGTCCAGGCGGACACGGGCGCGATCGGCGGCAGCCGGTCGGAGGAGTTCCAGGTGCTCGCCGCGTCCGGCGAGGACGCGATCGCGTACTGCGACGCGGACGGTTACGCGCGCAACGTCGAGGTCGTGGACCTGCCGCCGCCGTCGGGTCGACGCCCGCCGCCGACCGCGCCGCTCGAGCTGGTCCCGACGCCTGGCGTCGGCACGATCGACGCGCTCGCGGCGTTCCTCGACGTGCCGCCGGAGCGCTGCCTGAAGACGCTGCTCGTGCGGGGCACGGATTCACCCGCGGTCGCGCTGCTCCTCCGCGGCGATCACGAGCTGAACGCGCTGAAGGCGCAGCGCTTGCCGGGCGTCGCGAAGCCGCTCGCGATGCTCCGCGGCGCGGAGGTCGTCGCCGCAACCGGCGCGCCGGTCGGTTTCCTCGGCCCGATCGGGCTCGAGGTGCCGATGTACGTCGACCAGTCGGCGGCGCTGCTCGCGGATTTCGTCTGCGGTGCGAATCAGGCCGATGCGCACTACCGCGGCGCGAACTGGGAACGCGACGTGCCGCTGCCGCCGGTCGCCGATCTCCGCAACGCAGTGGCCGGCGATCCGAGCCCGGGCGGCGGCGGCCCGCTGTCGATCGCGCGCGGCATCGAGGTCGGCCACATCTTCCAGCTCGGCACGAAGTACAGCGAGGCGATGCAAGCCACCGTGCTCGACTCCGAGGGCAAGCCGCGGGTCATGCAGATGGGCTGTTACGGCATTGGTGTGACCCGCGTCGTGGCCGCCGCGATCGAGCAGAACCATGATGAGCGCGGCATCATCTGGCCGGAAGCGATCGCGCCGTTCGACGTGATAGTGATCCCGATCAACGCGGACAAGTCCGAGCGGGTCCGAGCCGCGACGGACACGCTGTACGCGCGCCTCCAGGCGGCGGGCTTCGACGTGCTCGTCGACGACCGGAACGCCCGCCCCGGCTTCAAATTCGCAGACGCCGACCTGATCGGCATCCCCCACCGGCTCGTCGTCGCCGATCGCACGCTCGAGCAGGGTCAGGTCGAGTACAAGGCCCGCCGGTCGGCCGAGCCCGAGCTCTGGCCGCTCGACCGCGCGGTCGAGACGCTCGCGGAGCGGCGGCGCAAATGAGAGCCGCGCTCGCGACCGCGGCATGCTGCTGGCTGCTCGGCGCCGCGCCGAGCGCATCGGCCGCCGTGCCCGGGGACGCGCGGAGCGGGCCGGATCCGCGGCTGCGCGAGATCCTGCTCGAGGTCATCGCCGAGGCCGAGAGCTTCCCGGACCGGTTCGACGCGGAGGTCTGGCTCACGGACATGTCGCGGCGGCTGGCGCGGCAGGTGCCGGATCCGGCCGAGCGGCTCGAGATCCTGAAAGCGGTGCACCTGCATGCGACGCGTGCCGGCATCGATCCCCATCTCGTGCTCGCCGTGATCGACGTCGAAAGCAACTTCGACCGCTTCGCGATTTCCTCCGCGAGCGCGCTCGGGCTGATGCAGGTGATGCCGTTCTGGGTGAAGGAGCTCGGCTACGACGACAAGAACCGGCTGTTCGACATCGACTTCAACGTGCTGCTCGGCTGCCGGATCCTGAAGTACTACCTCGACATGGAGAAGGGCGACATGATCAAGGGGCTCGCCCGGTACAACGGCAGCGTCGGCAAGCGCTGGTACTCCGATCGCGTGCTCGATCGCCTCCGCCGCAAGTGGTTCCGCCTGTAGGAGCGGCTGTCAGCCGCGACTGTTCGATCGGTCGCGGCTGGACAGCCGCTCCTACGGGAAAGGGCTGCGGCGCGTCGCGGCTGGACAGCCGCTCCTACGGAAGGGGCTGGGGCGCTCTAGCGGCGGATCGCGAAGCCTTCGGGCACCGGCTCGGTCCATTCCTCGAGCGTCACGCGATCGACGCGCGCGAACCGCGGCCCTTCCCAGAGCCAGCCGGCGAGCGTGCTCAACGTCTCCTCGGCGCCGGCGGCGACGACCTCGACCGTGCCGTCCGGCAGATTGCGCACCCAGCCGCGGAGCCCGAGCGCCGCCGCTTCCCGCTCCGTCGCCGCCCGGAAGCCGACGCCCTGCACGCGCCCGCCGACCACGTAACGCACCGCGCGCTCGGCGGCGGACGGCTCGCTCAATTCGGCTCCTGCGCCGCCTGGCTCGCCTCGAGCGCCTGCACCGCGCGATTCTTCGCCCGCACCGCGTTCACGCGTGCCGGACCGTAAGCCTGGTCCCGGAGCTGGCGCTCCGCGGTCTCGAGGAGACGGCGTGCTTGCTCGAAGGTATCCGGGGCGAGCGTCTCGGCGTTCGCCTGCTCGGCGGCGGCGACGGCCTGACGCGCGTCGCTCATCTCCTGCACCGGTGGTGACGTGGCGCATGCCTGAAGCGCCAAGGCTGCCGCGGCAATGCTCAGAACGAGGAACGCTCGCACACGGAACACGCTGATTGATTGTCGTTGCGGCACCGAGTTTGGCGCATCATTACAAGGGCCCATGGGAGCGTCAAGCAGCGCGGAATTGGCCGCAGGCGCTCGCAATTCCTACACTGGGGCGTCCCGACGTTCGCGGCGCGCCGAGGCGCACTCGGTACGGAAAATACAAAACAAGGAGTCGCTGTTGAAAGCTAGAATCTACCACAACCCCCGCTGCTCGAAATCGCGCCAGACGCTCGAGCTCCTCGAGCAACGCAAGATCGATCTCGACATCGTCGAGTACCTGAAGACGCCGCCTACGAAAGCGGAGCTGAAGGCTCTGCTCCGCAAGCTCGGGCTCCGCGCGGCGGATATCGTCCGGACGAATGAGCCCGAGTATCGCGAGGCGGCGCCGGAGAACCCGACCGACGACGAGCTGCTCGATCTGATCGTCGCGCACCCGAAGCTGCTGCAGCGGCCGATCGTCGTCGCCGGCGATCGCGCCCGCATCGGCCGGCCGCCCGAGCAAGTGCTGGATCTCTTCGAGTGAGCGAGCCGACGGTCCTCGTGCTTTATTACTCGCGCACCGGGCGCACGGCAGAGCTCGCTCGCCACGCCGCGCGGGGCGTCGAGAGCGCCGGCGCCGTCGCGCGCGTGCGGACGGTGCCGGCCGTCTCGCCGACCACCGCGGCGGTCGAGCCGCCGGTGCCGGACTCCGGCCCGCCGTACGCGACGCTCGAGGACCTCGCGAGCGCCGACGGGCTGCTGCTCGGCAGCCCGACGCGCTTCGGCAACATGGCGGCGCCGCTGAAGCACTTCATCGATTCGACGAGCGAGCTGTGGCTCGGCGGCAACCTTGCGGGCAAGCCCGCGGGCGTGTTCACGTCGACGTCGACCGCGCACGGCGGACAGGAAACGACGCTCGTCACGATGATGATGCCGCTGCTCCACCACGGCATGCTGATCGTCGGCATACCGTACACCGAGGTCGCGCTGTTCGAGACGCGCACGGGCGGCTCGCCGTACGGCGCCTCGCACGTTGCCGCGGAATGGAACACCGCGCTGTCGAAGCACGAGATCGCGCTCGCGCACGTGCTCGGCGCGCGCGTCGCGCGCTATGCGCTGCGGCTTCGCGAGCGCTCAGACGTCGCCCTCTAAGACCGAGCGCACGAACGGGATCGTCAGCCGCCGCTGCGCGCTCAGCGATGCGGCGTCGAGCCGGTCGAGCCAACCCGCGAGCTCGCGCATCTCCCGCCCGACGCGGCTCAGCAAGTACTGCGCGACCGCGGGCTCGAGCTCGAGCCCGCGCCCGAGCGCGTGCGCACGCAGCGCCGCGAGCCGGTCGTCGTCCGCGAGCGGCTCGAGCCGGTAAACGGCCGCGGCGCTCGCCCGCGAGGCGAGATCGGCGAGCCGAAAGCCGATCGCAGCGGGCGCGGCCCGCGCGGCGAGCAGCAGGGTCTGCCCGGCGCCGGCCCGCCCATCGAGCAGCGCGAACAGCTGCCGCTCCCAGGCCGCGTCGCCGGCGACGTCGTCCAGCTGATCGAGAGCGACGAGCGCGACGCCTTCTAGCCCGGCGAGCATCGCCGGATCGTCGACGCCGGGCGCGCCGCAAGGCACGTACATTGCGCGCCGCCCGGCGGCGTCCGCCGCATGGCAAGCCGCCTGCAAGAGGTGCGTCTTACCGGAGCTCGGCCTCCCCCACAACCATACGAGCTCGCCGCCGAGCTCGCCGGCCGCGGCTTTCTCGACGTGCCGCGCGGCCACCGCGCTCGAGCCCGGGACGAAGGTCGCGAAGCGCGCGGCGGCGTCGAGCTTCAGCCCGAGCGCAAGCTGCGTCATGGCGTCACGTGCGTCGCTTGCCAGGCGCGGCGGCTCCAGCCGAGGACGTAGCCGAGCCCGCTCGTGATGCTCGTGAAGACGACGGCCGCGCCGAGCGCGATCAGCACGGAGGCGTCGGGCAGCCCGTACTCCGCGTTCGTCATCGTCAGCAGCACGAACAGCAACTGGCACGCGGTGTTCAGCTTGCTCACGCCCATCGGCTGCCCTTCGACCGGCGCGACGAGGAACTGATACGCGAGCGCGCCGAGGACGATGACGACGTCGCGGCCGACGACGATGACCGCGAGGGCGAGCGGAACGAGCCCGAGGTGCGCGAGCGTCATGAACACGCTGACGAGCAGTAGCTTGTCGGCGGCCGGATCGAGCAAGCTGCCGAGCCGCGTTCGCCAGCCGAAGCGCTTCGCGAGGAAGCCGTCGACGGCGTCCGAGCCGCCGGCGATGACGAACAACGCGAGCGCGGCGTCGAAACGCTCGGCGAGCAAGAGCAGCACGAGCGGCGGAACGAGGGCGAGCCGCAGCACGCAAATCGCGTTCGGCAGCCAGCTGAGCGTCATTGCCCGGGTCCGCGCGCGACCTCGAATGTGAGCGTGCCGGCCGGCGTGAACGGCCCGCCGTCGGCCGGACGGAGCACGCCGCCGAGCGACAGCACCCGGCGGACGACCTCTGGCTCGCCGCGTGCCGCGGCACGCAGCGACAGCACGCCGTTCTCGAGCGCCTCGACGTCGACGTTGCCGAGCACGCTCTGCGATTCGAGATAGCTCATCACGCGGCCGTAGTCGGCGAGCGAGGCGACGCCGGTCACGAGAATCCGCGCGATGCCGCCGTCGCCGCGAACCGCGAGCTGCGACGCGTAGATGTCGGCGACCCAATCGAGCCCTTCGCGGAGCGTGCTGCCTGCGAGCAACTGCCGTTCGCCGCGCGAGAGGAGCAGCCATTGGACCTCGGGGCCGTACTCGGCCATACGCACACGCCCGACCAGGATCGAGTCGGCGGAATAGCGGCTCGATGCGGCCCGAATCGGCTCCTCGAAGCCGCCCCAGACGTCCGCGAAGCCGACGGCGGTCAAGTCCTCGAGATCGAGCAGCGGCAGCGTGATCGGCAAACCGCGCTCGTTCGCGACCGCCGCGAACTCCGCCTGGGCCGTGCGCATCAGCTCCGCGAGCTCCGGGTTCACGACGCCCGCCGCCTCGTTCGCGCCGAGCAGCGCCCGCTCGCCGAGGCCGTCGTCGAACGCGACCCACAGCAGGGTCAGCGGCCGCTCGGGCCCCCAGACCGGCCGGCCGAGCGCGGTCAGCGCCTGATTGACGCGGGTCGCGTTGAAGCCGACGTTGACGCGCCCTCGCGCGTCGCGGCCGTAGGAGTTCACGAAGTTGCGCTCGTCCCGCGCGGCACCCTCGATCAGCGCGGCGAGCTCCGGGTCGAAGCGCGCCTCCCGATTTCCGGTCACACGGACGAGGAGCGCGGCCATCGCCTCGCGAATCTCGGCAGCGCGCGCGTCCGGCGCGTCGATCTGCGGATCGATCGTGATCCGGTACAGATCGTCGAACGTCGCGGCGCTCGCAGCGAGCCACGGCGCCAGCAGGAACGTGATGCCGAGCAGAACGGCGCGCGCGGCACGGACGGTCGAGTCGCAGAACGGCATCGCTGTGTATGATCGGCCGAGGGTCGCTTATTATAGCCACCGCAATCCGCCCGCCCCGCCTCGAGCTGCAGCCCATGACGTCCGAAGGCCATTTGACCTACAAAGCAGCCGGTGTCGACATCGACGCGGGGGACGAGCTGGTCGAGCGCATCAAGGGCGCCGTCAAGCGCACGGAGCGGCCGGAGGTCCTCGGCGGGATCGGCGGCTTCGGCGGGCTGTTCCGCGTGCCGGCCGGCTTCCGCGAGCCCGTGCTCGTCGCGGGCGCCGACGGCGTCGGCACGAAGCTGAAGCTCGCGATCGAGTTCGACGCGCACGACGAGATCGGCATCGACCTCGTCGCGATGTGCGCGAACGACGTGCTCGTGCAAGGCGCGGAGCCGCTGTTCTTCCTCGACTACTACGCGACGCCGCGCCTCGACGTCGCGGTCGCCGAGCGCGTGATCAAGGGCATCGCGCGCGGCTGCGAGCTCGCCGGCGCGGCGCTGCTCGGCGGCGAGACGGCCGAGCATCCGGGGATGCACGCCCCCGGCGAGTACGACCTCGCCGGGTTCTGCGTCGGCATCGTCGAGCGGGAGCGCATCATCGACGGCAGCGGCATCGGAGCCGGCGACGCCGTGCTCGGCCTCGCGTCGTCCGGGCCGCACTCGAACGGCTTCTCGCTGATCCGGCGCGTGCTCGAGCGCGATCCGCACGGGGCCGCGCAGCTCCTCGACGGGCGGCCGCTGATCGAGCAGCTCCTGGTGCCGACGAGGATCTACGCCCGCTCGCTGCTCCCGCTCTTCCGCGCGGTCGCGGTCAAAGGCCTCGCGCACATCACCGGCGGCGGCCTGCTCGAGAATATTCCGCGCGTGCTGCCCGCGGGGCTCGGCGTCGAGCTCGACTCGACGCAATGGCCCGAGCCCGCCGTCTTCGGCTGGCTCGCCCGGGCCGGCGTGCCGCGCGCCGAGATGCACCGTACGTTCAATTGCGGCATCGGGATGGTCGTGATCGTTGCCGCCGCCGATGCCGATCCGGCGCTCGCGGAGCTCGCGGCGCACGACGAGCAAGCCTTCAGGATCGGCACCGTCGTGCCGGACGCCGAGCAGCGGGTGGTGATCCGTTGAGCCGCGCAGCCGTGCAGACGAGCCCGTCCCGCGAGATCGCGGTGCTGATCTCCGGCGAGGGCACGAACCTCCAGGCGCTGCTCGATGCGGCGGCGGCAGGCACGCTCGGCGGCCGCGTCGGGCTCGTCGTCAGCGACCGCCCGGACGCGCGCGGCCTCGAGCGGGCGCGGCGCGCGAACGTCGAGGCGGTTTGCATCCGGCCGGCCGAGCACGCGGACCGCACGGCATTCGAGGCCGCGCTGCTCGCCGAGCTCGAGCGGCGTGATCCGGCCCTGGTCGTGTTCGCGGGCTTCATGCGCATTCTCCGCGGGCCGGTGCTCGCCCGGTTCGCCGGGCGGATGCTGAACATCCATCCGTCGCTCTTGCCGAAGTATCGCGGGCTCGACACGCACCGCCGCGTGCTCGAGGCGGGCGATCGCTGGCACGGCTGCACGGTGCACTTCGTCACGCCCGAGCTCGACGCCGGGCCGCGCGTCGTCCAGTACCGCCTTGCGGTGCGGCCGGAGGACACCCCGGAGACGCTCGCGAGCCGCGTCCACGTCGGCGAGCACATCGTGCTGCCGCGCGCGGTCGGCTGGTTCCTCGCGGGCCGGCTCGCGCAAGAAGGCGACGTCGCGGTGCTCGACGGCAAGCCGCTCGCCGAGCCCGTCGTCGTGGAGGCCGACAAGTGATCGCCCGAATCGCACGCGTCGCGGCACTGCTGCCGTTGCTAGGGGCGGCGGCTCATGCGCAAGACGGCGAGGTGCTCCCGGCCTACCGCGCCGTCTACGAGGTCGAGTACAAGGGCCGCAACGTCGGCCGCTCCGAGCACAGCCTCCGCTTCGATGCCGAGCGCGGCGCGCACGTGTTCGCGTCGCACACGACGGTCAAGGGACTGCTGCGGCTCGCGAACCCGAACCCGGCGATCGAGGAGAGCGCGTTCGCCGTCGACGGCGCGAGCCTGAAGCCGCTCGCGTACCGTTACGAGGACGGCAGCCGCCGCGGCGACGACAACTACGAGCTCGCGTTCGACTGGGAGCGCGGCGTCGCGCTCGCCCGCGCGGCGGACGGAGAGCGGGAGATCGCGCTCGCCGACGGCGTGCTCGACCGCGGCAGCCTCCAAGTGCAGCTGATGCTCGACCTCGAGGCCGGCCGAACGCCGGGCCGCTACCGGCTCGCGGACGAGGACTCGGTCGACGAGTACGAGTGCGCGGCGAGCGGAACGGAGGCCGTCCGCACGGCGCTCGGCCCGCTCGATACGGTCGTGTACGTGCAGCGCCGCGAAGGCTCCTCACGGGAGACCTGGCTATGGCTCGCCCCGTCGCTCGGGCACCTGCCGGTGCGAATCGAGCAGCGCCGCGACGGCGAGACGCGCACCGCGCTCGTGCTCGAGTCGGTCGCCGGGCTCGGCGGGCGCTGACCGGCGCCCGCGCCGGACAACTCCAACTTCAGGATCGCAGATGACCATCAAATCGGACCGCTGGATTACGCGGATGGCGCGCGAGCACGGGATGATCGAGCCGTTCGAGGCGCGGCAGGTGCGGGCAACCGAAAGCGGCGAGCGGAAAATTTCCTACGGCGTCTCGAGCTACGGTTACGACGTGCGCTGCGCGGACGAGTTCAAGATCTTCACGAACATCAACACGACGATCGTCGACCCGAAGAACTTCGACGCGAAGAGCTTCGTCGATTTCAAAGGCGACTGCTGCATCATCCCGCCGAACTCCTTCGCGCTCGCGCGCACCGTCGAGTACTTTCGCGTGCCGCGCAACGTCCTGATCGTCTGTCTCGGGAAGAGCACGTACGCGCGTTGCGGAGTGATCGTCAACGTGACGCCGCTCGAGCCCGAGTGGGAAGGACACGTGACGCTCGAGTTCTCGAACACGACGCCGCTGCCGGCGAAGATCTACGCGAACGAGGGCGTCGCGCAGATGCTGTTCTTCGAGTCGGACGAGGTCTGCGAGACGTCGTACCGCGATCGCGACGGCAAGTACATGGGCCAGCGCGGCGTCACGCTGCCGAAGGCCTAGCCGCACCCAGGGCCGGCATCACCCCGCCCGCCCCGCTGCGCGAGGAGCGCATCGAGGATCTCGTCGAGCAGCGCGGTGCCCCGATAGACGAAGCCCGTGTAGAGCTGCACGAGGTTCGCTCCGGCGGCAAGCGTCTCGAGCGCGCGCTCCGGCGTCGTGATGCCGCCGACGCCGATGATTGGCACGCTCGGCCCGAGCGCCGCCCGCAGTCGCGCGATGACGGCCGTCGACCGCCGGTGGAGCGGCTCGCCGCTCAATCCGCCGCCCTCGAGCCCGGCCGGCACGTCGAGGCCGCCGAGGTCGACGGTGCTGTTTGTCGCGATCACGCCGTCGACCTCGAGGCTCGCGATCTCGCGCGCGAACGCGTCGAGCGCGTCGTCCGACAGATCCGGCGACACCTTCACGAAGATCGGCGCGCGCCGGCCGTGGAGCACAGCGAGGCGTTCCCTCTCCGCTTCGAGCGGCGCGATCAGCCGGAGCAGCTCGGATGCGCTCTGCAGCTCGCGCAGGCGCGGCGTATTCGGCGAGGAGACGTTGACGGCGACGTAGTCGGCGACCGGGTACACGGCGCGCAGGCAGTGCAGGTAATCGCCGACGGCCTCGTCGAGCGGCGTCGCCGCGTTCTTGCCGATGCTGACGCCGACGACGCCTCGGTAGGTCCTGCGCTCGAGCCGCCGGACGACGTGGTCGACGCCCTTGCTGTTGAAGCCCATCCGATTGACGATCGCCCGCGCACGCCGCAGGCGCGCGATTCTCGGCCGCGGATTGCCGGGCTGCGGCACGGGCGTGACGGTGCCGACCTCGATGTGGCTGAAGCCCATCGCACCGAGCGCATCGACGTGATCGCCGTCCTTGTCGAACCCGGCCGCGAGCCCGACGGGATGCGCGAACTCGAGGCCCGCGCATTCGACCGCGAGCTCCGCGGGCGCGTCGATCGGCGGCCACGCGTGCCGCAGCAGCCCCGCGGCACGCAACGCGAGCGAATGGGCGAGCTCGGGCTCGAGGCGCAGCAGCAGCGGGAGTCCGACGGTGGAGACGAGTGACGACAAGGCGCGCATCGGCGACGGCAGTATACGGCGGCGGGCAGCGCCCCCGCCGTAGGAGCGGCTGTCCAGCCGCGATCTCTTACCGCGGGTCGCCGACGCCCGGTTGCGTCGCGGCGGTCGCGGCTGAACAGCCGCTCCTACCGGAGGGCGTTGCGCCGCGGCGGCCTGCGGCCTAGCTGTCCTCGACGGTGATCTTCGGGAACAGGCGGCTGTAATCCTTGCCGCTTGCCGCGAGCTCCCCGGCCGCGCGCAGCGCGGCGTCGCGGAACGCGAGCGCGAGCAGGCTGTCCGGCTCCGCGACCACGGTCGGCGCGCCGCTGTCCGTTTCTTCGCGTACGCGCCGGTCGAGCGGCAGCTGGCCGAGGAGCGGCAGGCCGTACTCGCGGCTCAGGTTCTCCCCGCCCCGCTCGCCGAAGATGCGTTCCTCGTGCCCGCAGTTCGGACAGACGAACACGCTCATGTTCTCGACGATGCCGAGCACCGGCACGCTGACCTTCTGGAACATCTCGAGGCCCTTGCGCGCGTCGGCGAGCGCGATGTCCTGCGGCGTCGTCACGATGACCGCACCGCTGACCGGCACGCGCTGGGCGAGCGTGAGCTGGATGTCGCCGGTGCCGGGCGGCATGTCGATGATCAGGTAGTCGAGCTCGCCCCAGTTCGTCTGCGTCAGCAGCTGATTCAGGGCCGACGTCACCATCGGCCCTCGCCAGGCCATCGGCTGCTCGTCGGCGACGAGGAATCCGATCGACATCGCGACGACGTCGTGCGCCGGGATCGGCTCGAGCGTCTTGCCGTCGTTCGAGCGCGGCCGCCGGCCGAGAAGGCCGAGCATACGCGGCTGGCTGGGGCCGTAGATGTCCGCGTCGAGAATGCCGACGCGGGCGCCCTCCTGCGCGAGCGCGAGCGCGAAATTGACCGCAACCGTCGACTTTCCGACCCCGCCCTTGCCCGATGCGACGGCGATCAGATTGCGCACGCCGGCGAGCGGCTTCAGCCCGCGCTGCACCGAGTGGGTCGCAATCTCGCTCGTGAACGAGAAGTCGATCGGCAGGTCGGCCGCGAGCGCGTCGCAGTGCATTCTGAGCGCATGCTCGATCGCGGGCGCGCTGCGCTGCACCGGGAACCCGAAGCGCAGATCCACCGCGAAGCGCTCCCCGCGTTCCTCGACCGTGAACGAGCTGCCGGGTCCGCCGAGCGGACGGCCCGTCTGCGCGAGGACGAAACTGGCGAGATGCGCCTCGAGGTCGGGCTTCGTGACGGCGGTCATGGATGGCTCACGCGGGGCTCGTCGGGGCGCATGATTGTAACCTAACGCCGCATTCCGACCGGTCTCGAGAACGACGGGGCGAAAAGCGCCAAACCTGTGATCTGAGTTACGTTTCGGTAAAAACCCTATGGCATAATTGCCCCGCCGTTATGTTTTATCGCGGCAGCTCGTGCGCCCTGTCCGCGACCTTTGTGGGGCCTATTGGGACTCGGATACGGGGCCGCTCCCGACGCTATGAATTTTCTGATTGCACTGCAAGCAGATCGGCTCATCTCGCAAATTCGTAACGAGGCCGACCCGACGTCCCCCGCCGCCAAGAAGGCGCTCGAAAAGCTCCGCAAGCTCGGCAACGGCGCGGTGCCGAAAATCCTCGAGGCGATCGCGTCGGCCGACAAGCGCCAGACCGTCGAGTACGTCGAGCTTCTCGCCTCCCTCGTCAACGACAAGACGCTGCCGGTCATCGCCCGCGGCCTCGCCGACCCCGATCCGCGAACGGTGAAGGGCACGGCCTGGGCGCTGTCGACGAGCCGCCGTTTCAACATCAACCGGCTCGTCGACATGCTCGGCGAGGACGACTACTCGAAATCCGCGATCATCGAGGTCCTCACGGCCCACAAGGAGCGGCTGAACGTCCGCCAGCTGCTCGGCCAGGTCTACTACCTGCCGCCGAACGAGAAGGGGGCGCTATTCAAGCTGCTCGAGGAGATCGCGACGCCGGAGCTCGTCCCGGATCTGCTCACCCGCCTCGACGGGAAGGACCCGATCGTCAAGATGCACCTGATCAACCTGCTCGCGCGCTTCGATACGCCGGAGGTGAGCAGCACGCTTCAGGAGCAGCTGAAGGACACGAACAAGATGGTGCGCCAGGCCGCACTCGCCGGCATCGCGCGCTCGAAGGGCAAGATCGACATCGCCGCGGTTTGCCGTCTGCTGATCGACGCCGACGTCGACATCATGAACAAGGCGGTCGAGGTCATCATCGCGCGCAACGACCCGGAGACGGTGAAGCACCTGATCCCGGCGCTGAAGGACGAGAACGAATTCTCGCGGCGCGCGGCGGTCGAGATCCTGAACGAGATCGGGACGACCAGCAGCGTGAAATACCTGCTCGAGGCCGTGGCGGACGAGGACTGGTGGGTGCGCTCGCGCGCGTCCGACGCGCTCGCCCGCATCGGCGGCCCGCGCGTCGTCGACGCCGTCCTCGAGCTGATCAAGGACAAGGACGAGAACATCCGCCGCGCGGCGATCGAGATCCTGAACACCTGCCGCGACAAGCGCGCCGTCGATCACCTGATCGCGGCGACCGCCGATCCGGACTGGTGGGTCAGCGAGCGCGCTGCGGACGCGCTCGCCGAGATCGGCGACGCCAAGGCCGTCCCAGCGATCCTGAAGATGCTCGAGCGCAACGGCCGCTCCGTGCCGGTCGCGCTCAACGCCCTCGGCAAGCTCGGCGACCACCGCGTGCTCGAGCGCGTGCTCGCGTTCCTGCAGCGGCCGGAGAAGGACATCAAGATCGCGGCGATCAGCGCCGCCGCGCAGCTCGCCGGCGAGCAGTACGCGGAGGCCGTCCGCACGCAGCTCTATCCGTACGCCTCGATCGAGGACGAGACGGTCGCGCGCGCCGCGTCGAAGGCGCTGCAGAAGCTCGAAGGACGCCTAACCCAGAGCGGCCGCTTCAGCCAGACCGGCACGCTCGGCCCGACGCTCGGCACGCCCCCGCCGGCCCCGCCTCCCGCCGAGGCGCCGCGGCCGCCGACGACCGCGGAGACCTCCGCGGCGCGGACGTTGCTGATCGAGGGCGCCGACATCGCGCCGAAGCCCGAGGCCGCGACGATCGACGTCAACGCGCTGAAGCGCGGCGACCTGATCGAGGGCCGCTACGAGTTCATCCAGAAGATCGGCAAGGGCGCGTTCGGCACCGTCGTGCTCGTCGAGGACACGGTCG
>CAYWGQ010000022.1:12295-29276 GCA_964457725.1 uncultured Gammaproteobacteria bacterium | reverse complement strand
CCGACGCTGCGGATCGACGCGCTCACCGTCGGCGGCACGCAAACCTCTTAGGCGCGCGCCTCTTCCCCCGGTAGGAGCGGCTGTCCAGCCGCGATTCTTCGCCCTTTTCCCCGGTAGGAGCGGCTGTCCAGCCGCGATTCTTCGCCCTTCGGCCCCGCCAAAAGATCGCGGCTGGACAGCCGCTCCTACGTGCGTCGTGGTGACATAACGGCGGCGAAGCGCGTGCCTGTGATCGCAATCACTGCGTCGCGCGGCAAAGCGGCCTAGCATGCGTCGCAAGTTCCCTTCGTGCGGTTTGCGGGCCGATGAACTTCGAAACGACGATGACCGAGGCCGACTTCCAACGGCCGCTGCTCGAGGCGAACGAGGCCGAGCTCGCGCGCAAAGCCCGCCCCGAGCCGGATCTCTCGGTCGACGGGCTGCAAAATTCCCTGCTCGCGCGGCTGCTCGCGCTGTTCATCCGCGAGCGCTGAGTCGGACTTTGCAGCGATGCGCGCGAAAAAGGCCTCGGCTGCAGTCCTCAAAACGCCCGCGCCGGCCCCGCTCGACGACACCGCCATGCGGGCGCTGAACCAGGAGGATCGCTCCAAGCTCGACATCGACTCCTGGGAGCCGTCGCTGCTTCGGCACATGCTCGCCGCGCAGGACAAGCTGCCGAAGAAGCGCTGACGCCGGGTCTGCCGCGATGTGGCTCGCAAAGCCCGTCTACGAGGCGCTGCCGTTCTGCTATATCGGAGGCGGTTGCTGCGCGCTCGCCGCGAGCGCCTGGGCCGAGAATCCGTACTGGTCCGAAGGGCTGTTCGTCGCGGGGCTCGCCGGCCTCGTCGCCGGGCTCGTGCTACTGCTGAAACGCCGCGGGTACCGCGACAGCCGGAGCAGGAAGCGCTTCGAGGAAGCGGGCTGACGGACGCGCGTCAGCCGGCGCGATTGCGCCGCTCCAACGACTCGTCGTCATCGTCCTCGTCGTCCTCGTCGAGCTCCTCCTCGTCGCGCTCGTCGTCCTCGAGGTCTTCGCGCTCCTCGTCGTCGTCGTCCTCGTCGGCCCCGAGCCGCTCGTCGAGCTCGTCCTCATCGTCCGCCTCGTCGCGGAATCGCTCGGCCGGGTACGCGTCGCGCAGCTCGCGGTAGACGAGCTTGTGCTCGCCGATCTGAATCACGTCGCCGTCGGCGAGCTCGTGACGTTTGACGCGCTTCGAGCGGACGAACACGCCGTTCGTGCTGTTCAGGTCCTCGAGCACCGAGCGCGCGCGCGTGGAGATGATCTGCGCGTGGTGGCGCGAGATGAACTTGCTGCGGATCTGCAAATCGTTGTCGGCCGTGCGGCCGATGATCGCGCGGCCGAGCGGCACCTCGAACTGGGTCTCGAGCTGATCCCGGTAGAGCACGTCGAAGCGTGCGAGCGGCGCCTGCATGGCCTCGAGCTCGCCCGTCGCGTCGACGAGGCGCTCCTTCTCGCGCGCACGCTCCGCGTACTCGACCCACTGGAGCTCCTCGACGGCCGCCTTCACGAGCGACTCGTCGACGACCGACTTCTCCTCGGCGAACGCGCAGAGCATCGCCGTATCGCAAAGCACGTTGATCAGCCGGGGTACCCCGCCTGCGTAGCGGAACACCATGTCGCACGCGGCCTCGTCGAAGATCGTCCGGCCGTTCGCACCGGCCACCTCGAGCCGATGCGCGATGTATTCGTGCGTCTCGCGCTTGGAGAGGGCGCTCAGATGGAAGCGAAGCCGGACGCGTTGCGTCAGCTGCTCGAGCCGCGGCGAGTCGAGCTTCTGGGCGAGCTCGGGCTGACCGGCGAAGATGATCCGCAGCAGCTTCTCCTTCTGCGCTTCCAGCCCAGAGAGGAGCCGCACCTCTTCGAGCACCTTCGTGGAAAGGTTCTGCGCCTCGTCGATCACGAGCAGGATTTTCTTCCCCGCCGCGTACTGCTCGACCATGAAGTCCTTCAGTATCGCGAGCAGCTCGACCTTCCGCATCCGGAACGGCTTGAAGCCGAACTCGACGAGCACGGCTTGCAGGAACTCGACCGGAGAGAGCTGTGTCTGGCTCACGTGCGCGAGCACGATGTCGTCCGGCAGGTCCGAAAGGAAGCTCTCGATCAGCGTGGTCTTGCCGGAGCCGATCTCGCCGGTGATCACGACGAAGCCGTCGGCGAGCCAGATCGTCGACTCCATGTACGCCTTCGCGCGGGCGTGCTGCTTGCTCTCGAACAAGAACTGCGGATCCGGCGTCAGCCGGAACGGGGCCTCGGTCAGTCCGAACAGCTCGCAGTACATATGCTCGAAACCAAGACCTTTCTTGATGTGATCGCGGAAGCCTAACCCAACGCCACCGGGCTTTCGAGGATCGGCATCACGTGCTCGCCGCCGCGGCGCGGAGCGCCGCGAGCCGCTCGAGGAGCCGGTCCCGATCGGGGTCGACCAGCGTGCAGTGCCCGACCTTGCGCTCCGGACGAGGCGGCTTCCCGTAATCGTGCAGGTGCGCCCCGGGGACGGCAAGCACGGCCTCGGCCGGCGGCACGCGCCCGAGCAAATTCAGCATCGCGGCATGACCGCGCGGCCGCGTGTCGCCGAGCGGCCAGCCGACCACCGCGCGCAGGTGGTTCTCGAACTGGCTCGTCTCCGCGCCTTCGATCGTCCAGTGGCCCGAGTTGTGCACGCGCGGAGCGATCTCGTTCGCGACGAGACCGTCGCGCGTCAAGAAAAACTCGACCGTCAGCACGCCGCGGTAGTCGAACCGCTCGAGGATCGCGGCAAGCCAGCGCTCGGCCTGGCGCTGCAGCGTCGCGTCCTCGTACGGCGCGAGCGTCGTGTGCAGGATCCCGCCGTGATGCGTGTTCTCGGCCAGCGGATAGAACGCAAGCGCTCCCTCCGCGCCGCGCACGGCGATCGACGACACCTCGCGCTCGAACGGCAGCCAACGCTCGGCGATCGCCGGTCCCTCGCCGAGCTCGGCCCACGCGCGGCCGATGTCGGCGGCATCGCGCACGACGCGCTGCCCGCGCCCGTCGTAGCCCATCCGCCGCAGCTTCAGCACGAGCGGCAGGCCGACCTCGCGCACGGCCGGCGCGAGGTCTGCTCCGGTGTCGATCCGTGCGAACGGCGCGGCCGGGATGCCGAGGGCCGCGAACAGCTCTTTCTCGGCGAGCCGGTCCTGCGCGGCCGCGACGGCCGCCGGCGGCGGGTAGACGGGCACGCGCCGGGCGAGCGCTTCGAGGCCCTCGACGGCGACGTTCTCGATCTCGATCGTGACCGCGTCGACGCCGTCGGCGAGCCGCTCGAGCGCAGCCGGGTCGTCGAGCGCACCGGGCACGAGCTCGGCGACCTGACCGCCGGGGCAGCCGGGCTCGCGGTCGAGCAGCCGGCAAGCGATGCCGAGCGGATAGCCGGCGAGCGCCAGCATCCGTCCGAGCTGGCCGCCGCCGACGATACCTACCTTCTTCGCGCTCATGAGACTCAGGGTGACTCCCCGCGGCGGGCGCGGAGCGGCGGGCCGCTAGGTTATTCGCCGTCCCGCGGATCCGGGCGCTCGAGCACCGCCGCGGTTTGCGCGGCGCGATGGGCGTCGAGCGCGGCCGCGATCTCCGGATGCTTGTTCCCGAGTATCGCCGCCGCGAGCAGCGCGGCGTTGACGGCCCCCGCCCGGCCGATCGCGAGCGTACCGACCGGAATGCCGCGCGGCATCTGGACGATCGACAGCAGCGAATCGATGCCGTTCAGCGCGCGCGAGCGGATCGGCACGCCGAGCACCGGCAGACGGGTCTTCGCGGCCGTCATGCCGGGCAGATGCGCGGCGCCGCCTGCGCCGCAGATCAGCACCTCGAGCCCGCGCGCGGCCGCGCCGCTCGCGTACTCGAAGAGCAGATCGGGCGTGCGGTGCGCGGACACCACGCGGACCTCGAACGGCACTGCGAGCTGCTCCAAGGTATCCGCCGCATGGCGCATGGTGGACCAGTCCGAGACCGAGCCCATGATGACGCCGACCAACGGTTTCATCGGCGCATTGTACAGCAGTTAGAATGGCCTTCTGCCCTTGATCGAGGCGTCCGCCGCATGGATTTACCTGCCCTTCGAGAATCTCTTGCGAGCGTCGCCGCGCAGGCCGTCGAGCTCGCGCGGCGCTTCGGTGCGGACGAGGCGGAAGCGGGCGCGAGCCACGAGGAAGGGCTGTCGGTCACCGTGCGGATGGGCGACATCGAATCCGTCGAGCGTCAGCGCGACCGCGGTCTCGCCGTGACGGTGTACTGCGCCAAGCGCAAGGGAAGCGCGAGCACGAACGATTTCTCGGCCGCGAGCGTCGAGGCGACCGTCCGCAAGGCGTTGAGCATCGCGAGCTTCACCGCGCCGGACGAGCACGCCGGCCTCGCCGACGCGAGCCTGATGGCGCAGTCGCCGCCGGATCTCGAGCTGTACTTCCCGTGGGAGATCGACGTCGAGGCTGCGGCCGAGCTCGCGCTGCGCGCCGAGAATGCCGCGCGCGCCGTCGATCCGAGGATCGAGAACTCCGAGGGCGCGACCGTGTCGACCGGCGGCGGGCACCGCGCGTACGCGAACAGCCACGGCTTCGTCGGCGGTTATCCGACGAGCACGCATTCGGCGAGCGTCAGCGTCGTCGCGAAGGGCGACGGCTCCCTCGAGCGCGACTACTGGTACACGGTGAGCCGCGAGCCCGGAGCGCTCGAGACGCCGGAGAGCGTCGGCCGGCAGGCGGCGGAACGCGCGCTGCGGCGGCTCGGCGCGCGGCAGATCAAGACGCAGGCGGTGCCGGTGATCTTCCCGGCGGAGCTCGCCCGCGGGCTGTTCGGTCATCTCGTCGGCGCGATCCGCGGCACGGCGCAGTATCGTCGCGCGTCGTTTCTGCTCGGCGCAGCGGGGCAGTCGATCTTCCCGGAGTTCGTCACGATCGTCGAGGATCCGCACCTGCCGCGGGCGCTCGCGAGCGCGCCGTTCGAGGCGGAAGGCGTCGCGACGCGGCGCCGCACGCTGGTCGACGCCGGCGTCCTGACGGGCTACATGCTGTCGAGCTATTCCGCGCGGCGGCTCGGGCTCGTGACGACCGGCAACGCCGGCGGCGCGCACAATCTGCTCGTGCAGCCGACGGCCGGCACGCTCGAGGAGCTGATCGCGGGCTGCGAGCGGGGCTTCGTCGTCGGCGAGCTGCTCGGTCAGGGCGTGAACATCGTGACGGGCGATTACTCGCGAGGCGCCGCCGGTTTCTGGGTCGAGGGCGGCGCGATCGCGCACGCGGTCAACGAGGTCACGATCGCCGGGAACTTGCGCGAGATGTTCAAAGGCATCCGCGCGATCGGCTCGGACGTCGACGTGCGGGGCGGCGTGCGCTCGGGCTCCGTGCTCGTCGAAGGGATGACCGTCGCCGGTCAGTGAGCCCGCGTCGCCGTCTCGACGCTCTTTCGCTCCTTTCGACGAGCCCGTTCGGCGACGCTCAGTCGAGCCCCCGGCCGGTGAGCCGCTCGAGCACCTCGATGTACTTCTCGCGCGTCCGCTCGATCACGACGGCGGGCAGTCGCGGTCCCGGCGCCGTCTTGTTCCAGTCGAGCGTCTCGAGATAGTCGCGCACGTACTGCTTGTCGAACGACGGCGGCGAGGAGCCGGGCTGATAAGTCTCGGCGGGCCAGAACCGCGACGAATCCGGCGTCAGAAGCTCGTCGATCAGCTTCAGCTCGCCGTTCGCGTCGATGCCGAACTCGAACTTCGTGTCGGCGATGATGATGCCGCGGCTGCTCGCGTACTCGGTTGCGGCCGCGTAGAGCTCGAGCGAGATCGCCTCGATGCGCTCCGCGCGCTCAGCGCCGATCAGATCGCGCACCTTCGCGATGGAGATGTTCTCGTCGTGCGAGCCGGGCGCGGCCTTCGTGCTCGGCGTGAAGATCGGCGCGCGAAGCTGCTCGGCGAGCTCGAGGCCGGCGGGCAATGCAACGCCCGACACGCGGCCGGTCGCGCAGTAGTCCTTCCAACCCGAGCCGATCAGATAGCCGCGGACGACGGCCTCGATCGGCAGCGGCTCGAGCCGCTCTACGACGACCGCACGGCCGCGAACGACCTCTCTATCGCGCGGATCGTCGAGAACGTCCGCCGGATCGATGCCCGTCAGGTGATGGTCGACGATGTGCGCGAGGCGGTTGAACCAGAAGTTCGATACCGCCGTCAGCACGATGCCTTTGCCCGGTATCGGGTCCGGTAGCACGACGTCGAAGGCTGAGATACGATCGGTCGCGACGATCAGCAGACGGTCGGGATCGACGCGGTAAATGTCTCGCACTTTGCCGCGCGCGAGGAGCTCGAGACTCGCGAGCGTCGATTCGAATAGCGGCGGGGGAGAGTCGCTCATCGCGTCCTGCCATCCGAGCGGAAAGGGGCAATAATGAACTCAGCCAACGTCCATCGGCAACTTTCCGCCGGCCGCGCCGGCCGTGGGCGATAGCGGGTCCGCTCGACACGATGACGACGTGGTTCGGTAAGGCCGTCGGCGGGGTGGTCGGCCTCGCGGCCGCGGGTCCCGCCGGGTTCCTGGTCGGACTCCTGCTCGGTCACCAGTTCGACCAGGGCCTCGCGAGCGGCCGCGGCGTCGACTTCTCGAGCGCCTCCGGAGAGATCAGCCGGCTGTTCTTCGCGCTCACGTTCGAGGCGATGGGGCACGTCGCGAAGATCGATGGCCGCGTGTCCGAGGCGGAGATCCGCGAAGCGCGCAGGATCATGCACGGGATGCAGCTGTCGCCGGAGCAGACGCGCGCGGCGATCGAGCACTTCACCGCCGGCAAGGATCCGCGGCATCCGCTCGCCGAGCGGTTGTCGTTGCTCGCGGCGAAGCTCGGCCGGCGCAAGGATCTCGCCCGCGCGTTCGTCGAGATCCAGATGCAGGCCGCGCTCAACGTCGGCTCGATCGGCGGCGAGAAGCGCCGCGCGCTTTGGCAGATCGCGAGCGCGCTCGGCGTCGGCCGCGCGGAGGTTGCGCAGATCGAGGCGGTGCTGCGCGTGCGCGCGCTCGGCGAGTCGTCGGCCGAGGCGCGGCCGGCCGCGCTCGAGGAGGCGTATCGCACGTTGGGTGTCGACCCGGGCGCGAGCGACGCGGACGTGAAGAGGGCCTACCGCCGGCTGCTCAACCAGCACCACCCGGACAAGCTGATCGCGCGCGGGCTGCCGCAGCCGATGGCAGGCGTCGCGGAGCAGAAGACGCACGAGATCCGCGCGGCGTACGAACGGATCCGCGCCGAGCGCGGCTTCCGGTAGGAGCGGCTGTCAGCCGCGATTCTTTCTTCTCTTCGGTAGGAGCGGCTGTCAGCCGCGACTCTTTCTCTTCTCTTCGCCGGAAGCGGCCTTCGCCGCGACCATCGGGTGGGAGCGGCTGTCCAGCCGCGACTGCCGCGGCGCGAAGGTCCGCACGCCGCGGCAGTCGCGAGTCGCGGCTGGACAGCCGCTCCTACGTTCGGTCTTGCGGCTCAGGCGCGGCGCAGGGCTTCGCTGCGCGCCTTCGGCGGGTCGCGGCGCGCGTTGAAGACGACGATCGTCTTGCCGCTCGCCTTCACGAGTCCCTGGTCCTCGAGCACCTTCAGCACCCGTCCGGCCATCTCGCGGGAGCAGCCGACGAGGCGCGAGAGCTCCTGGCGCGACACCTTGATCTGCATGCCGTCCGGATGCGTCATCGCGTCCGGCTCGCGGCACAGATCCATGATCGCGTGCGCGACCCGGCCGGTCACGTCGACGAACGCGAGGTCGCCGAGCTTGCGGTTCGTGCGATCGAGACGCGTCGCGAGCTGGGTCGCGAGCTCGAAAATCAGCCCGGGGCTCTCGGATGCGATCTGGCGGAAGCGCGGATAGGTCATCTCCGCGATCTCGCTCTCGCCGCGCGTGCGCACCCAGGCGCTGCGCTGCGGCTGCTCGTAGAACAAGCCCATCTCGCCGAAGAACTGACCCTTGTTCAGGTAGGCGAGGACCATCTCGTTGCCGTCCTCGTCCTCGATCATGACTTCGACCGAGCCGTCGACGATGTAATAGAGCACGTCGGGCAGGTCCCCGGCGTGAATCATGACCGTCTTAGCCGGGACCGTCCGCACTCGGCAGTAGCTCAAGAAGCGGTTGATCGCAGGTATATCGCTCAAAGGCCTAAGGGCTTCTTCCATTTCTTGACTCCGCTCTAGGGGATTTATCCGCCCGACACGCTGCGGTTTGACGTAATGCTGTATTTAATCAATTCACTTCCAAGTCGCAAGCGATCCCACGGGCAGGTGTGACGCGTCTCACAAGTGCAGCGCGGTTCGGCGCAGCAGCTCGCCGCCGCAGGCCATCGCGAAGCGCACCGGAGCAGGCGGTTCGACGCCGCCCGCGAGCTTCGCGGTCGTGCCGTGATGGCGCTCGTCGTGAGCCATCCGCGACAGGATCGCGGCGCTCTTCGCGTCCGCGGACGGCAGGCGTGCGAGGTGATCGCGCAGATGCGCCTCGACCTGACGCTCCGTCTCGGCGACGAAGCCCAAGCTCGCGCGGTCGCCGCGTGCGCCGGCGATGACGCCGACGAGAAAGCTGCCCCCATACCAAAGCGGAGCGAGCAGGCTCGGCCGACCGCCGAGCTCGCGGAGCCGCTCGGCGCACCACGCGAGGTGGTCGCGCTCCTCGGCTGCCGCGGCGAGCAGATGCTCGCGGGTCGCGGCCGAGCGTGCACAGAGCGACTGACCGGAATAGAGCGCTTGCGCGGCGAGCTCGCCCGCATGGTTCACCCGCAACAGCGCGGCGCTGCGGCGCTCCTCCTCCGGGGAGAGCGTGGCGGGCGGAACGGAGTCGGCGGGCGAGGGGACGGCGGCATTCGGCTCCGCCGCGACGGCGCGCAGCGCCTGATCGATGGCGGAGAGCAGACGATCGGGCCAATCGAGCTGCCGGCGCATGGGCTCGCATTATATCCAACCGCTGTCGGTTAACATTGCCCGCCTTTGGAACGATCGAGGAGTCCGCCGATGCCCATGCCGCTCATACTTGCGGTCGTCGCGCTCGCGAGCGCGGTGCTCGTTATGCCCGCACACGCGCAGCAGAGCCAGGAGAGCGAGCGCGGCGTGACCGGCAAGGTCGCGCTCGGCTATCTCGCGACGAGCGGCAACACCGAGAGCACGAACGCGAACGCCGGCCTCAATCTCGTGTACACGTTGCCGATCTGGCGGCACGGCTTCGACTTCTCGGCCGTCAATGCCTCGACCGACGAGCAGACGACGGCCGAAGCCTACTCGGCGAAATACGAGGGCCGCCGCTCGTTCGGCGAGCGCAGCTACCTGTTCACCGCGCTCGACTGGACGCGCGATCGCTTCTCCGCGTTCGAGCAGCAGGTATCGGAAACCGTCGGTTATGGTCGACGGGTGATCGATCGAGAGCGCCACGTGCTCGATCTCGGCATCGGTGCCGGTGCGCGGCAGTCCACTCGGCTCGACGGCACGCGGGAGCGGGACGCCATCGTTCGCGGCTCGGCGGAATACCTCTGGTCGATCGCCGACGGTTCGGAGTTCCGGCAGCGGCTCGTGACGGAGAGCGGCTCGACCAACACGATGGTCGAAGCGGTCTCGGAGCTGCGGACCCGGCTCGTCGGCAACCTCGGCGTGGTGCTGTCGTACCGGCTGCGGCGGAACTCGCAGGTGCCGGAGGGCATCGAACCGATCGACCGCTTCACCTCGATCGCGCTCGAATACGCCTTCTAAAGGGGTAGGAGCGGCTGTCCAGCCGCGATCTTCAGTGATGGGGTAGGAGCGGCTGTCCAGCCGCGATCTTCAGCGCCGTGCCGGTGTTCGCGTCGCGGTAGTCGCGGCTAGACAGCCGCTCCCCTCGATCGCGGCTGGACAGCCGCTCCTACAATCACGGCTAGACAGCCGCTCCCACGATCGCGGCTGGACAGCCGCTCCTACATTCCGGCCGGAAGGCCGGGGCGCCGCCGGCTTGCGTGTGTGCGGGGCGGCCTTTAATATTCCGCCTCTTTGGCCGGTCCCGCCGGCCGCCAACGAGCCTTTGAGGCCCATGAAATCGTTTTCAGCCAAACCCGAAACCGTCCGCCGGGACTGGTACGTAGTGGATGCCGACGGCAAGCCGCTCGGCCGGCTCGCGGCCGAGCTCGCGAAGCGCCTGCGCGGCAAGCACAAGCCCGTGTTCACGCCGCACGTCGATACCGGCGATTACATCATCGTGATCAACGCGGAGAAGGTCCGCGTCACCGGTAACAAGCTCAAGGACAAGGTCTATTACCGGCACACGGGCTACATCGGCAACATGAAGGCCGAGTCGCTCGAGAAGCTGCTCGCCCGCCGGCCGGAGCGCGTGATCGAGCTCGCGGTCAAGGGCATGATGCCCCGCACGCCGCTCGGCCGCCGGATGCTGCAGAAGCTGAAGGTCGTCCGCGGCCCGGAGCATCCGCACCAGGCCCAGCAGCCGGTCGCATTGGAGTTCTAAGAGATGGCACAGGCACATTCCGGCTACGGCACCGGTCGGCGGAAGACCTCGGCGGCGCGCGTTTTTCTGCGTCCCGGTAACGGCGACATCATCGTGAACGGCCGGCCGCTCGATCAGTTCTTCGGTCGCGAGACCGCGCGGATGATCGTCCGCCAGCCCCTCGAGGCCGTGCAGCTCGAGAGCCGCTTCGACGTGCACGTCACGGTCACCGGCGGCGGCACGACCGGGCAGGCCGGCGCGATCCGGCACGGGATCACGCGCGCGCTCCTGCAATACGACGAGACGCTGCGCCAGACGCTGCGCCGGGCGGGCTACGTGACCCGCGACGCTCGCGAGGTCGAGCGCAAGAAGGTCGGCCTGCGCAAGGCCCGACGGGCAACTCAGTACTCGAAGCGGTAAGATAAGGCCGCGAAGAGTCGCGGCGCGGAGGCCGTTCCTACTCCGGGTCGGCATCCGCGGCGCGATGGCCGGTCCTACGTCGGGACAGGCTTCAGTTCAGAGTTGGGGGATCGTCCAGCGGTAGGACATCGGACTCTGACTCCGAGAACCCAGGTTCGAATCCTGGTCCCCCAGCCACCCCCCTCCTTCCAGATCACTCGAGCGTGCGCACGCCCTTCGCGCCGCCGACCAGCAGCACGTCGGCCGGCCGATGCGCGAAGATCCCGACGGTGACGATCCCCGGAATCTGATTGAAGCGCGTCTCGAGCTCGAGCGCGTTCGCGATCTTGAGCCCGTGCACGTCGAGGATGTGGTTGCCGTTGTCCGTCACGAAACCTTCGCGCCAGATCGGCTGACCCCCGGCCTTGATCGTCTGCCGGGCGACGAACGAGCGCGCCATCGGGATCACCTCGATCGGTAGCGGGAAGCCGCCGAGCACGCCGACGAGCTTCGACTCGTCGACGATGCAGACGAACTTACGGGCCGCGCCGGCCAGCACCTTCTCCCGGGTCAGTGCGCCCCCGCCGCCCTTCACGAGGTGCAGATGCTTCGTCGCCTCGTCGGCCCCGTCGACGTAGAGATCCAGATCACCGACCGAGTCGAGGGGCGAGACGGGGATGCCGAGCCGCTCGAGGCGGGCGGTCGTCCGCTCCGAGCTCGAGACGACCGACACGATGCGCGCCATGTGCGCAGGCAACGCGTCGATGAAATGCTCGACAGTGCTGCCCGTGCCGACGCCGAGCGAGATGCCGTCCTTGATGTACGAGAGTGCCGCGTGCGCGGCCATCCTCTTGTATTCGTCCTGACTCAAAGTGCTGCTCCGAAAAAGAGAGTGCCCGCGACGAGGCGGGCACTGCACTTGTTGAGAGCCATTAACGGCTCGGATAAAGCGTTGAACTTTTTATGCTTTCTTCCGAGCAGTCTTGCGCTTCGACTTCTTCTTGGCGGTCTTCTTAGCGCGCTTCTTGGCAACCTTCTTTTTCGTCTTGCGCTTGCCGGCCTTCTTCTTCGCCGCCGGCTTCTTCGCCGCCTTGCGTCGCACCTTCTTGCGTTTGGTCGACGCCTTCTTCACTGATGTCTTCTTCACAGATGCCATGGGTAGTCTCCGTTGTCGGGTTGACCGGCGTTGAGTATATATAAAAGGATCAAAATTTCCAGCGTGTTATCGCTTTTTGCGCATTCGTCTCACCGAAATGCGCACGCAGAGTGTGACTCGATGCACATTGTGAGCGACGCGCGAACACCCGAACGCTTCGCTCAACGTCTCTCGAGCGAAAGGATGAAGTTCCATTCGTCCTCGCTCACCGGGGTGATCGACAGCCGATTGCCGCGACGAAGCAGCAGCATGTTCTTCAGTGCGCCGGACGCGTGCCGCTTCAGCTCGGCGAGCGTGATCGGCCGCTCGAGCACCCGCTCGAGTGCGACGTCGACCATGTACCAGCGCGGGTTGCTCGGGTCGCTGTCCGGATCGTAGTGCGGGTCGTTCGGATCGAACTGGGTGTGGTCGGGATAGGCCGTCTTCACGACCTCGACGATGCCGACGATGCCGGGCTCGGCGCAGCTCGAGTGATAGAAGAAGCCGCGGTCGCCCTTCTGCATCCGGTCGCGCATGAAATTGCGCGCCTGGTAGTTGCGTACGCCGTCCCAATGCGTGCGCTTGCGCTTGCTCGCGGCGAGGTCCGCGATGCTGAACGTCGAAGGCTCGGACTTGAATAGCCAGTAGCTCACCGTGTCCCTCCCCGGGGCTCGAATCTGCGTACGCCCGTCTCGGTGACGGCGCCCCAGAGCGGCACGTCCCAAGGCTCGTGCGGCAGCACCGGCACGTGCTGGAACTCGTAGCCGACGCCGAGCAGCCGCGGCCGCTGCCACTGCCCGCGGCGGGTGAGGAACGCGAAGCAGCGGTCGTAGTAGCCGCGGCCGACCCCGATGCGCACGCCGCGGGAGTCGAACGCGACGAGCGGGGTCAGCACGAGATCGAGCCGCCGCGGGTCGATCGGCTCGCCGTCGACGGGCTCGAGGATGCCGAAGAAGTTGCGGGCGAGGCCGGCCGCCGGATCGAGGCGCTCGAAGCGCATCGCGAGACCGTCGAGCACCGGCACGTAGACCTGCTTGCGCCGGGCCAAGGCGTCGTCGATCAGGCCGTCGAGCGACGGCTCGCCGTCGAAGGCGAGATAGATCGCTACCTTCTTCGCCGCGCGGTAGGCGCCCAACGACTGGACGTTCCGGCAGATCGCGCGCGAGGCGCGGACGCGCTCCTCCTCCGGCATGGCGCGCCGCACCGCGCGCATCCGGCGCCGCAGCGCTCGCCGTTCCGCACGTAGGTCCGGCTCGGACACCTCAGCGCCCGGTATGCCTTTGCTCGGGGAAGCCGGTGCGGCGATCTCTCGCGGCGCAGTCCGGTATCGACGATCGATAGAAGAAGGTGCTCCCCGCCTGTGCCGTCACGAACCGTTGCTCTCGAACCGGAGCAACAGGTGGGGTAAGCCGTGGTGGTTGCAGGCTTCCCGGCCAAGCCGGATCTGCTCAACGCCACCTACAGAACGGAACCCCAAAGTCATGATTTAGGGTCGAAAGACTGTCGATCCGCGTCGAACACTGCAGGGAGCACCGAGACCATTATAGATTGAGCTGCTTCGCGGGGCCGAGAGCCGAATCCAGCCGTTCGCGCAACGCCCGGATCCGCACGCCCACGATGTTCTGCAGCTCTTCGTCCTGCCCCTGGATCTTGATCAAGTCGTTAGCGAGGTTCAGGGCCGCCATCACGGCGACCCGGTCGAGGCCGACCACTTTGCCGCTGTCCCGGATCTCCCGCATCTTGCGGTTCAGGAGCTCCGCGGAGGCGAGGAGGTCGGCCTTCTCGTTGCTCGGGCACGCGACGTGGTACTCCTTCTCGAGGATCTTGATCGTGACATAGGCGACGTCGCTCATCAGGCCTGCTCCATCGCCTTCAGGCGCCCGATCATCGCCTCGACCCGGCCGCGTACTTGCTCGTTCTTCTGCAGCAGCATCGCACGCTCCGCGATCAGCGTCTCTTGCCGCTGCCGCAACGACTGGTTCTCTTCCTGGAGCCGGCGGCAGAGCAGCACCAGCTCCTCCAATCGCTTCTCGAGACGTCGGAGCTCGAGATCGAAACGATGGTTGGTGTTCAAGTCGTCGCTCATGCGCAGAATATAGGGCCGCGTCGGCAGAGGGGTCAATAATGATCGGCGGTAGTGTTAGCATGATGCGACACGTTGGAGCGGATGCGTGACTGCCGGAGCGGAATACCGTCGATTGAGCCAGTCGCTCGAGCAGGCCGGCGTGATCGTCACGCTGCCGGAGCTGCACGGCGGCATGTGCGGCGCGATGTGCATCGGCGGCCGGCCGGCGAGCGGCGAGTGGCTCGAGGACTACGTGCACGACCTCGCGCTCGACGACGCCGCCGCCGAGCGCGTCGATGCGGAGCTCGATCAAGTCGAGCTCACCACCTGGAAGCAGCTCTCCGAGGACGACTTCGAGTTCGAGCCGCTTCTTCCCGACGACGATGCACCGCTCGAGGAGCAGGTGGCCGCGCTCGCCGCGTGGTGTCACGGTTTCCTCGCGGGGCTCGGCGGTGCGGGGCTGCAACTGTCGACGCGCGACCTCGACGAGGGCGGCGTACGCGAGATCGTGGCCGACTTCGCCGAGATCAGCCGCGCGGGGCTGAGCGAGGAGGAGCGGGCCGACCGCGACGAAGCGGGCTTCGCGCTCGCCGAGCTGAAAGAGTACGTCCGTGTCGGCGCGCAGCTCGTGTTCGAAGCGCTTGCCGAAGAGCGCCGTCCGCCCGCGCGGGAAATCCACTGAAGCTGTCGAGGCCCGGCATCTGAACGCGTCCGAGTTCGCGAAGCGGCGCAAGCAACTGATGGAAATGATCGGCGTGGGCGGCATCGCCGTGCTGCCCGCGGCGCCCGAGCGCGTGCGCAGCCGCGACACCCACTACCCGTACCGTCAGGACAGCGACTTCCATTACCTGACCGGCTTCCCGGAGCCCGAGGCGGTGGCCGTCCTCGTGCCCGGACGTCCGCAAGGCGAGTTCCTGTTGTTCTGCCGCGAGCGCGATCCGACCCGCGAGCTGTGGGACGGGCCGCGCGCGGGACCGGCCGGCGCGGTGTCGCAGTACGGCGCCGACGACGCGTTTCCGATCGCGGACATCGACGAGATCCTGCCGGGGCTGCTCGAGCAGAGCCAACGCGTCTACTACTCGATCGGCAACGCGCCGGAGTTCGATCAGCGGCTGCTCGGCTGGCTGCATGCGTTGAACGCGCGCCGCCAGAGCGGGCACGCGCCGAGCGAGATCGTCGCCCTCGATCATCTGCTGCACGAGATGCGGCTCTTCAAGAGCCGCGCGGAGGCGAGCGTGATGCGGCAGGCGGCGAAGATCGCCGTCGACGCGCACGCGCGCGCGATGCGCGCCTGCCGCCCGGGGATGATGGAGTACGAGCTCGAGGCGGAGTACGTGCACGAGTTCCGCCGGCACGGCGCCGAGTGCTCGTATCCACCGATCGTCGCCACCGGCGCGAACGCGTGCGTGCTGCACTATCGCGCGAACGACGCCGAGCTCGCGGACGGCGACCACGTGCTCGTCGATGCCGGCTGCGAGTACCGGATGTACGCGTCCGACGTGACCCGCACGTTCCCGGTGAACGGCCGGTTCAGCGCCGCGCAACGCGAGCTCTACGACGTCGTGCTCGAGGCGAACCTTGCCGCGACGGCGGCCGCGAAGCCGGGCAACCACTGGAGCGACCCACACTCGGCCGCGGTCGCGACGATCACGCGGGGGCTCCGTGCGCTCGGCATCCTCGAAGGCAGGCTGCCGACCCTGCTGAAGTCGCACGCCTACCGCCCATACTTCATGCACAAGACCGGCCACTGGCTCGGCCTCGACGTGCACGACGTCGGCGACTACAAGGTCGGCGAGGAGCCGCGGCTGCTCGAGCCGGGCATGGTGCTGACGATCGAGCCCGGCATCTACATCGCGCCCGGCGCCCGGAAGGTCGCGAAGCGCTTCCGCGGCATCGGCATCCGGATCGAGGACGACGTGCTGATCACGCGCGACGGCCCGGAGGTGCTGACCGCCGAGCTGCCGAAGGAGGCGGACGCGATCGAGCGTCTGATGGCGGGCTCGGCGTGAGCACGGCGCGCGAGTGCGACGTCCTGATCGTCGGCGGCGGGCTCGTCGGCTCCGCGCTCGCCTGCGCGCTCGGCGAGCTGCCGCTCTCGGCCGTCCTCGTCGAAGCCCGTGACCCGGCCCGCCTCGAGCAGCCGAGCTTCGACGCCCGCGTGACCGCGCTCGCGAACGGCTCGCAGCACATCCTCGCCGCGCTCGGGATCTGGCCGCGGATCGCGGCGGACGCCGAGCCGATCGAGCACATACATATATCGGAGCGCGGCCGGTTCGGCGCGGCGAGGATCCGCGCGGCGGAGGAGGGCGTGCCCGCGCTCGGCTACACGATCGAGAACCGCCTGCTCGGGCGGGCGCTCTGGGACGCGCTCGCTGCGGCGCCGCGGTTCACGTGCATCGCGCCGGCGGCCGTGACGGCGGTCGAGCCCGGCGCGGATCACGTCCGCGCGGTCGTGAAGCAAGGGGAGACGACGACCGAGTGGCGCGCGAAGCTCCTCGTCGCCGCGGACGGCGCCCGCTCCGCGATCAGGAGCACGCTCGGCGTCGCTGCCGACGAGCACGATTACCGGCAGTGCGCGCTGGTCGTGAACTGCGTACCCGAGGTGCCGCCCGCGCGGCGTGCGTTCGAGCGGTTCACGCCGGAGGGGCCGCTCGCGATGCTGCCGCTCACCGGCGGCCGCGTGGGTGCGATCTGGACGGTGCCGCCGGAGCGGGCAGAGGCGCTCGCCGCGCTGCCGGAGCAGGCGTTCCGCGAGCGGCTCGAGGCGACGTTCGGCGGCCGGCTCGGCCGGATACTCCGCGTCGGCGAGCGCAGCGTCTATCCGCTCGCGCGCGTGACGGCGGCCGCGCCCCGCGCGCCGCGCGTCGTGCTGATCGGCAACGCCGCGGTCAGCCTGCATCCGGTCGCGGGGCAAGGCTTCAACCTCGCGCTCCGCGACGTCGCGGCGCTCGCCGACGTGCTCGCCGA
>CAYWGQ010000022.1:0-12195 GCA_964457725.1 uncultured Gammaproteobacteria bacterium | reverse complement strand
GCTCGATCCCGGCGACGATCGCGTGCGGGAGCGCTTCCTCGCGTGGCGCGACGGCGACCGGCGCCGCGTCACGCAGTTCACGCACGGCCTGATCCGGCTGTTCGGCCGCGATCTGCCGGGGCTCGGGGTCGCGCGCGGCCTCGGGCTCGTCGCGTTCGATCTGTTGCCCGGCGCGAAGGACGCGCTCGCCCGGCACACGATGGGCCGGGCGGGCCGGTTGCCGCGGCTCGCCCGCGGTCTCGGTCTCGCGCAGTGAGCGGCGTGCCGCCGACCGTGCTGATCGCGGGCGGCGGGCCGGTCGGCCTGATGCTCGCGGCGCTCTTGACGCAGGGCGAGTGCGCCGGGCGGCTTCGCGTGCGCGTGCTCGAGCCGCGGCCAGCGCCGCGCTGGGAAGCCGAGCGCCTCGACCTCCGCGTGTACGCGCTGTCGCGCGCGTCGCAGCTCGCGTTCGAGCGGCTCGGCGTCTGGGACGAGATTCGCGCGAAGCGCGCGAGCCCGTATCGCGCGATGCGCGTCTGGCAGGGAGACGACCCGTTCGGCTTCGGCGCGATCGCGTTCGACGCGGCGGACATCGGCGAGCCCGATCTCGGGCACATCGTCGAAGACCGGTTGCTGCGGACGGTGCTCATCGACTTGCTCGAGCGCTCGTCCGACTGCGAGCTCGACACGACCGGCGCGCTCGAGGGAATCGAGATCGGCCGCTACCGCGTCGACGTCGCGCTCGCCGGCGGCGGCCGCGCGAGCGGCGCGTTGATCGTCGGCGCCGACGGCAGCGACTCGAAGCTGCGCGCGTTGCTGGGCTTGCCGACCGTCGCGCGTCCGTACGGCCAGCGCGCGCTCGTCACGCACGTCGAGACGGAGCGGCCGCACGAGGAGACGGCCTGGCAGCGGTTCCTTCCCGGCGGGCCGCTCGCGCTCTTGCCGCTCTCGGACGGACGAAGCTCCATCGTCTGGTCGTTGCCCGAAGCGGAAGCGAGCCGGCTGCTCGCCGCGCCCGACGACGCGTTTCTCGCGGCGCTCGAGGACGCGAGCTCGCGGGTGCTCGGCCGGCCGACCGCGTGCGCCGAGCGGATGTCTTTCCCGCTCCGCCTAGTGCACGCCCGTCGTTATGTCGAGCCGCGCGCCGTCGTCGTCGGCGATGCCGCGCACACGGTGCATCCGCTCGCCGGTCAAGGGATGAATCTCGGGTTCGCCGATGCGGTGGCGCTCGCGGACGTGATCGCGAGCGCCGTCCGTGCCGGCGAAGACCCGGGCGACCGGCGGGTGCTCCGCCGCTACGAGCGGGCGCGCAAGCCCGAGAACCTCGAGATGCTGCTCGCGTTCGACGGGCTGCACCGGCTGTTCGGGTTGCCGGCCTGGGCGGCGCCGCTGCGCGCGGCCGGCCTCGCGGCCGTCGACCGGGCGCCGGCCGCGAAACGCCTGCTGATCCGCCGGGCGATGGGGCTGTCAGGCGTAAACGGGCATGCTCGATGGTCAGAACGCTAACCGCGAACATAGAATCGGGCCCATGAAACACATCCAGGCCGTCCTCCTCGTCGCCGTCGCGCTTTGCGGCAGCGCTGTCGAAGCGCAGGAATACGCGTGGGACCGCACGCTCGAGCGGATCTCGACCGGCGTCGTCTCGATCCTGATCGACAGCACCCGGGCGTTCGACACGGAACGCAACACGTCGAGCCAGGCGACCGGCTTCGTGGTCGACGCGGAGCGCGGCCTGATCCTGACGAACCGCCACGTCGTGACGCCGGGGCCGGTGCGGGCCCGGGCGATCTTCCTGAACCAGGAAGAGGTGGACTTGCAGCCGATCTACCGGGATCCGGTGCACGACTTCGGCTTCTTCCGCTACGACCCGAAAGAGCTCAAGTACATCGAGCCGGCGGAGCTCGAGCTCGTGCCCGAGGCTGCGCAGATCGGCCGCGACATCCGCGTCGTCGGCAACGACGCGGGCGAGCAGCTGTCGATCCTCGCCGGCACGATCGCCCGGCTAGACCGTCAGGCGCCGAACTACGGCCGCGGCAACTACAACGACTTCAACACCTTTTATCTGCAGGCGGCGTCGGGCACGTCGGGCGGCTCGTCCGGCTCGCCGGTCGTCGACATCCAGGGCCGCGTCGTTGCGCTGAACGCCGGCGCGAACACGCAGGCCTCCTCGAGCTTCTTCCTGCCGCTCGAGCGCGTGCGCGTCGCGCTCGAGGAGCTTCGCGCCGGGCGCGACGTGCCGCGCGGCACGCTGCAGGTCGAGTTCGTGTTCAAGCCGTATCCGGAGCTCCGCCGCCTCGGCTTGACCGAGGAGACCGAGATGCGGATGCGCGAGGCCTATCCGCAGCGCACCGGCATGCTGGTCGTCGAGCACGTGCTGCCGGGCGCGCCGGCGTACGGCAAGCTCGTGCCGGGCGACATCCTGGTCGAGGTGGACGGCAAGCTCGTCGCCGAGTTCGTGCCGCTCGCAGCCGCGCTCGACGACAACGTCGGCCGCGAGCTCCCGATCGTCGTGGAGCGCGGCGGGGAGCGGATCGAGGAGACGTTCGTCGTCGACGACCTGCACCGGATCACGCCGGCCGAGTTCATCGAGTACGGCGACGGCATCTTCCACAAGCTGTCGTATCAGCAGGCCCGGCACTTCAACCGGCCGGTCCGCGGCGTCTACGTCGCGAACCCGGGCTACGTGTTCGGCAAGGCCGCTGTGCCGCGCGGCAGCGTGATCACCGAGATCGGCGTCGGTGCGAACGCGACCGTGATCGAGGACCTCGACGACTTCCAGCGCGTGATCGAGAGCCTGCCGGACGGACGCCAGGTCAGCGTCCGCTTCGTCACGTTCGAGGACCCGCACAACGAGCGCCAGCGCCTGATCACCGCGGACCGCAGCTGGTTCCCGGCGACGCGCTGCCGGCGCGACGACTCGATGGGCGTCTGGCCGTGCGCGGAGCTCGCCGCGAGCCCGCCGCGCGAGCCGATCCAGCCGCAGGAGGGCACCACCTTCCCGCTCGAGGGGGAGCAGCGGCACGTGCAGAAGATTCTGCCGTCGCTCGTGCTCGTGAACTTCGACATGCCGTACACCGTCTCCGGCGTCACGGACCGGTACTACTACGGCACGGGGCTCGTCGCCGACGCCGAGCGCGGCTGGGTCGTCGTCGACCGCAACACCGTGCCGGTCGCGATGGGCGACGTGCGGCTCACGTTCGCCGGCTCGCTCGAGATTCCGGGCCGCGTCGAGTACATCCATCCACTCCACAACCTCGCCGTCGTCGCCTACGACCCGAAGCTGATCGGCTCGACGCCGGTGCAAAGCGCGGTCTTCGGCGAAGAGCGGCTCACGCCCGGGCTCGCGGTGGAAGTCGTCGGCCTCGCGCCGGACCACAACGTGCAGACGCAGTCGAGCGTGATCGCGAACCTGACCGAGGCGAATTTCCCCGTGTCCCGCACGTTCAGGTTTCGCGAGACGAACCTCGAGGTCGCAACGCTCGTCAACGGGCCGGGCGACTTCGACGGCGTCATCGTCGATCGCGAGGGGCGCGTGCTCGCGCTCTGGTCGAGCTTCGCCTACCAGAGCGGCCGCGACCTGACGCAGGTCAACATGGGAATTCCGGCCGAGATCGTCACCGACATGCTGCAGCTGCTGCGCGCCGGCGAGCCGGTGCGCTCGCTCGAGGTCGAGTGGCGGGCGATGCCGCTCGCGACCGCGCGCAAGCTCGCGCTGCCCGACGAGTGGGCGAAGCGCTACGAAACCCACAACCGCCGGCGGCGCGAGGTGCTCGCGGTCTCGAGCGTCGTCGCCGGCACGCCGAGCGACGCGTTCTTCCGCTCCGGCGACATCCTGCTCAGCATCGACGGCATGCTCGCGAACACGTTCCGCGAGGTCGAGCGCGCGACGCGGAGCCCGGTCGTCGAGGTCACGATCTTCCGCAACGGCCGCGAGATCACGGCCGAGGTCGAGACGGTCGCGCTCGACGGGCTCGGCATCGACCGCGTCGTCGCGTGGGCCGGCGCGCTGATCCAGGCGCCGCACCGCGAGCTCGCGGCGCAGCGCGGGCTGGGCCCCGAAGGCGTCTACGTCTCGTATTTCAACTACGGCTCGCCGGCGAGCCGCTCGGGTCTCTACGCCGGGCGGCGGATCGTCGCCGTGAACGGCGAGCCGACGCTCGATCTCGCCGCGTTCGCCGACGTCGTGAGCCGTCTCGACGGGCAGCAGTCCGTGCGGCTGAACACGATGTCGTTCAACGACGTGCCGGAGGTGATCACGCTCACGCCGGACCCGGTGTATTGGCCGGCCTACGAGCTGCGTCGCGAGAACTACGAGTGGCGCCGCTACGCGCTGAACTGATCGCGACGGCTTGCGGCGCCGCGTTGGCCGTTCTGGCGCTCGCGGCGCCCGCCGCGGCGCAGACGCGGCTCTACAAGTATCAGGACGCGAACGGCGTCTGGGTCTACACGGACCGGCGTCCGGACGGCGCGCAGCCGTTCGAGGAGACGGAGCTCCGCCGCGCGCTCGAGCCGGCCGAGGTGCGCCTGTACCAGCGGGTCGACGACGGCGACGTCACGCTCGTCGCGGCGAACACCTACTTCGCGCCCGTGCAGGTCGCGTTCGAGCTCACGCGGATGGCGAACCTCGCGCCGGACGTCCCGCAGCGCGGCCTGCTCGTCGTGCCGGCGCGTGCGGAGCGCGAGCTCTTCGCCGCGCGGCGCGCGGACCCGGAGCAGGGCCTCGAGATCGAGTACCGATTCGACTATCTGCCCGGCGACCCCGAGGCCGTGCACGCGCCGAGCGAGCCGTACCGGCTGCCGTACGCCGTCGCCGCGAGTTATCCGGTCTCGCAGGCGTTTCCGGACACGATCACGCATCGGGACCTCGCGAGCCAGCACGCGTACGACTTCGTGATGCCGATCGGCACGACGGTGCACGCGGCGCGGGACGGCGTCGTGATCGAGGTCGCGAGCGACTACTTCGGCGCCGGCCTCGATCCCGAGACCGACGGCCCGCGCGCGAACATCGTCCGCGTGCTGCACGACGACGGCACGATGGCGCTCTACGCGCACCTGAACTGGAATTCGATCCGCGTCGTGCCGGGCCAGCGCGTGGCGCGCGGTCAGCCGCTCGCCGACTCCGGTAACACCGGCTTCAGCTCCGGGCCGCACCTGCACTTCGTCGTGCAGCGCAACCGCGACGGCGCGCTAGTCTCCGTGCCGGTCGAGTTCGCGGGCCCCGGCGGCGCACCCGTGGCACCGCGCACCGGCGACCGCCCGGTCGCCTACTAACCGCCCCGCCGCTGCGCCGCGAACGTCGTTGTAGGAGCGGCTGTCCAGCCGCGACCCGACGCCGCGATCGTAGGAGCGGCTGTCCAGCCGCGACTCTTCGGGTAGGAGCGGCTGTCCAGCCGCGACCCCGTGCCCCTACCAAACGCCCGCCAACCGGCTCACCCCCGAAGCGCCGCCCGGAGCTCCTCGACGCTCGTCACCGGCGCCCGGCACTGCGTCCCCTCGCAGACGTACGCGACGGCGCCCTTCGCGGACGCGACGCGCTCGCCGAGAAGCCCGGTGAGCCCGGATGCGTCGTCCGGGATGCAGAGCGCGAGCCGCTGCGGGTGATACGCGCGATCGAGCACGCGCTGCCATTCGGCGAGCGCGTCCGCCGCCCCGCGCACGACGATCACCTGCGGCGGCTCGAGCTCGCCCGCGAGCACGCGGAGCAGCGTCGAGTGCGCGTCCGGATAACGCTCGAGCGCGTGCATGCCGGCGCGAAGCGTGCTCTCGGCCGCACGCAGGTACCGCTCCTCGCCGAGGAGGTGGCCGAGGCGCTGCAGCGCGAGCGCGGCGACTGCGTTCCCGGCCGGCACCGACTCGTCCGCGAACGGTTTCGGCCGGTGGATCAGCCGCTCGTGATCGTCCGCCGTGAAGAAAAAGCCGCCGGCCGGATCCGCGAAATGCTCGAGCAGCACGTCGACGAGCGCTTTCGCGAACTCGAGATCGCCGTCCCGCCACCGGCACTGCAGCAGCTCGAGCGTGCCGGCCGCGAGGAACGCATAGTCGTCGAGATAGCCCGCGAACCGCGCGCGGCCGTCCTTGTAGGTCGCGCGGAGCCGCCCGTCCTTCCACATCTCGCGGCGGATGAAATCGAGCGCCTCGGCCGCGGCTTCGGCGAGCGAAGGCTCCCCGAGCCGGCGCGCCGCGCGCGCGAGCGCGCCGATCGCGAGGCCGTTCCACGACGCGATGATCTTGTCGTCCCGCCCCGGCCACACGCGCTGCTCGCGCGCGGCGAGCAGCTTCTGCCGCGCGCTCGCGAGGGCCGGATCGTCGAACGGCGCGTCGCGCGCGCCGCCTTCCGGCGAGGCCGGCGGCGCGAGCTTGAGCTCGAGGTGCCAGGCCCGCCCTTCGAAGTTCGGCGAGCCATCGAGCCCGAAAGCGGCCTTCGCGGCGCGGGCCTCGTCCGGCTCGAGCAGCGCCGCGACCTCGTCCTGCGTCCACAGGTAGAACTTGCCTTCCTCGCCCTCCGAGTCCGCGTCGAGCGTCGCGTAGAACGCGCCCTCGGGGTGGCGCATGTCGCGCAGCAGCCAAGCGGCGGTCTCCGCGGCGATGCGGGCGTAGAGCGGCCGACCGGTCGCGGCGTGCGCGTCCGCGTAGAGCCCGAGCAGCGCCGCGTTGTCGTAGAGCATCTTCTCGAAGTGCGGGATCGTCCAGCTGCGGTCGACGCAATAGCGGAAGAAGCCGCCGCCGAGGTGGTCGTAGAGCCCGGCGAGCGCCATGCGGTCGAGCGTGCGCGTGAGCATCGCGAGCGCGTCGCCGTCCGGCGCGCCGCGGGCGGCGCTGCGCCACCAGAGCCCGAGCAGCACCTCGAGGCTCGGCGCGTGCGGAAACTTCGGCGCGCCGCCGAAGCCGCCGTGCTCGGCGTCGTAGCTCTGCCCGAGCCGCTCGCGCGCGAGTTTTAGCGGTGCGTCGCTCAGCGCGACGAAGTCGTCGCTCGCCCCGGCGTCGATGTCCCGTAGCGTCGTCACGAGCGCCGCGCCCTGGCGGCGAATCTCGTCGCGCTGCTCCCGGAAATACGCCTCGACGCGCTCGAGCACCTCGCGGAACGACGGCATGCCGTAACGCGGCTCGCGCGGGAAGTACGTGCCGGTGAAGATCGGCACGTGATCGTCCGGCGTCAGGAACACCGTCAGCGGCCAGCCGCCGGGGCGCCCGGAGAAGAGCTGATGCGCGGTCTGGTAGATCTTGTCGAGATCGGGCCGCTCCTCCCGATCCACCTTGATGTTCACGTACAGCCGATTCATCAGCTCGGCCGTCTCCGGATCCTCGAACGACTCGTGCGCCATCACGTGGCACCAGTGGCAGGCCGAGTAGCCGATCGACAGCAGAATCGGCTTGTCGGTGTCGCGCGCGAGCGCGAGCGCCGCGTCGCTCCACGGATGCCAGTCGACCGGGTTCGTCGCGTGCTGCAGGAGATAGGGGCTCGTTTCGGCGGCGAGTGCGTTTGCCATCGCCCGACTATACCAGCCGCTTCCGGCTGGCAGGGCCGAAGGGCGGCGATTACACTACCGCCGCACATCACGGGTGGCTGCGCTGTTCGTATATCCGGAAATCGATCCCGTCGCCATCGGCATCGGGCCGCTGCAGGTTCGGTGGTACGGGCTGATGTATCTCGCGGGCTTTCTCGCCGCGTGGCTCGGCATGCGCTCGCGCGCGAAGCAGCCCTGGAGCCCGGTCACCCGAGCGCAAGTCGACGACTTGATCTTCTACGGCGCGCTCGGCGTGATCGTCGGCGGGCGCATCGGCTACATGATCTTCTATCCGGCCGGGCGCGAGGACTTGCTCGCGAACCCGCTGAACGTTTTCAAGATTTGGGAAGGCGGCATGTCGTTCCACGGCGGCCTGATCGGCGTGCTCGTCGCGGTCGGGCTCTTCGCCCGCCACGTCGGCCAGACCTTTTTCGCCGTCTCCGATTTCATCGCGACGTGGGTCGCGCCGGGGCTCGGCTTCGGGCGCATCGGCAATTTCATCAACGGCGAGCTGTGGGGCGCGACGACGAGCCCGGACGCGCCGTGGGCCGTGATCGTCAACGGCGTGCCGCGCCACGCGAGCCAGCTGTACGAAGCCTTTCTGGAAGGACTCGTGCTGTTCGTCGTGCTGTTCGTGTTCTCCGCGAAGCAGCGGCCGACGATGGCCGTCTCCGGCCTGTTCCTGCTGCTGTACGGAATCTTCCGGATCCTCGTCGAGTTCGTGCGCCTGCCGGACGACCCGCCGGGCTATCTCGCGTTCGGCTGGCTCACGATGGGACAGGTGCTCTCCGCGCCGATGGTCGTGGCCGGCGCGGTCCTGATCGCGCTCGCGTACCGCCGGCGCAGCGCGCCGAGCCGGGCGTGAGCACGCGGTCGCCGGGACGATGAAGCAGTACCTCGAGCTTCTGCGCACGATCCGCGAGCGCGGCGCCCGCAAGGAGGACCGCACCGGAACCGGCACGCTCAGCATCTTCGGCTATCAGATGCGCTTCGACCTCGAGGCGGGCTTCCCGCTGGTCACGACGAAGAAGCTGCATCTGCGCTCGATCATTCACGAGCTTCTGTGGTTCCTGAAGGGCGACTCGAACGTCCGCTACTTGCAGCAGAACGGCGTCACGATCTGGGACGAGTGGGCGGACGAGGAGGGCGAGCTCGGCCCCGTCTACGGCGTGCAGTGGCGCGCCTGGCGCACGGCCGACGGCGCCGAGATCGATCAGCTCGCCCGCGCGGTGGAGCTGATCCGCCGCGACCCGAGCTCGCGGCGGATCGTCGTCAGCGCGTGGAACGTCGGCGAGCTCGACAAGATGGCGCTTGCGCCGTGCCACGCGCTCTTCCAGTTCTACGTCGCGGACGGACGCCTTTCGTGCCAGCTCTATCAGCGAAGCGCGGACGTCTTTCTCGGCGTGCCGTTCAACATCGCCTCCTATGCGCTCTTGACACACATGGTCGCGCAGCAGACGGACCTCGCGCCCGGCGAGTTCATCTGGACCGGTGGGGACTGCCACCTGTACTCGAACCACTTGGCGCAGGCCGACGAGCAGCTCGGCCGCGAGCCGTTCCCGCTGCCGCGTCTGCGCATCGCTCGCAAGCCGCCGAGCCTGTTCGAGTATCATTACGAGGATTTCGAGATCCTCGACTACCGGACGCATCCGGCGATCAAGGCGCCGATCGCGGTGTAGCGCTCGGCCGCCGCGCGCTTACCGTCCTTCTACTGCCGCGGGATCGGCGGCGTCGCGATCGCCGAGCCGTCGCGCCCGGAACCGTCGAGCGATCCGGGTTGCAGATGGCCGTCGTAGAGGTCCTTGTTGTTGTCCGTGCACGCGTACTCCATGATCTCCCACTCCGGCGGCGCGAGCGGCATGACGAAGCCGGTGGTCCACGGCCGCGTGTAGAACTTCGGGTCGTCGATCGTCGCTTCGTACCACAGCTCGTTCGCGCTGATGCGCCGCCACCGCTCGACGACGCGAAGCGCGTCGCTGTGCACGTTGCCGTGATCGTCGAGCCGGGTCCGATCCGTCAGGTTCACGGTCTCGACGACGAGCGTGTCTCCCTCCCAGCGGCCGATCGAATCCCCCATCAACGACGGCTCCCAGCTTTCGCGATGGCCGCGGCCGTCCGTATAGATCACCCGAAAGTTGTGCATGTACTCGTACAAGAACACCACCCGGTCCGGCAGCTGCATGATCTGCATCGGGTAGGGCGAGTTGTTCACGCGCGGCACGCCGGGAAAGATGCAGCGCGCCGTCGGGTCGACGATCTCGGCGACCTCGTTGAACGCCTCGAGCCCGGCCGCCGTGAAAGGCAGCGGCTCGACGGGCGCCGCCATGTTGACGTGAATCGCCTTGTTCCAGACGCCGGACAAATCCGGACGGCCGTCCGGCGCGCGCGGGACCGGAGTGCCGTCCGGCTCAGGCTGCGACGTCAGGACCGGAGACGGCTGCGGCGCGTTGGCCGTGCCCTGAGCGATTGCAGCCGTCGGGGCGAAGAGCCACGCGCTCAGCGCGAACGCGATCGACAATGAGCTCGCGAGTCGCACGTCTCCTCCCTTGCAGGGTTAGCGGCCCTGCTGCGGTGTCTCGCTCCCGCGCGGGGCCGGGCCTCCGTCGGCCGAGCCGGCGAAGATCCTCCGCCCTTCGTAGATCCACGTTCGCGCGTTGCAGGTATTGGTGCCGTTCTTCGCGAGATAGCCCTCGATCGTGAGCGTCGAGCCGAGCCTCAAGGTCTTGCTGGTCCAGCCCTGGCGCGTCAGCGCGTTCGGCGCGCCGCCTTCGCACTCCCACGCCGTCACCGAGCCGTCCTCGCTCTCCACGTCGAGGTAGACCCAGATGTGCGGGTTGCGCCATTCGACCTTGGTTACCGTGCCTTCGAGCGTGACCGGCTTGGTGGCGTCGAACTGCGCGGCAAAAGAATGATGAGCGAGCGCCGGCGGTATCGCCCCGAGCGCGAGGCCTGCAAGGACCGAAAGCGTCCCGATGCTCCGCATGCTCTGCCTCGTCGTGACCCTGTGGGAAGCGCCGCTTCGGAGGATGCCTTCTGTCGAGCCCCTTGCGCTGCTCGACCGTTCGTCCCTCCCCCGGACGGCGGCCTGTCGAGAGCAGTGTAGCACCGCGCGGGGCTTCGAGTTCCTGTGCGCTGGGCGCTGCGGATGCCGTTCGCCGCGGACGACGAGGTGTGATCGATCGCAACGTGCGCCCCGTGGGTAGGCGAGCCCGGGTAGCGCGGACCATAGGCGCGCAAGGCCCGAGCGGAGAGGGAGCTTCCCTGCCCCAGCGTGCCGCTTTTGCTTCTGATAGTGCCCTGCGGCCTTGCCTTCGCGGTCGATCGCGAGCGTTCTGCGTGCCGTTCTTCTCGGCGTGTGCTCGACGAAGCTACGATGCGATCCTACGTCGGCATTCTCGTCGCCAACATCGAGACTAGCGAACGCATACGCCAGCATTGGGAAACCTATGCGCCGGCGTTCTCGCCGGGGTTTGTGTCGCAGGTAAACGGTATGCGTGACGGAACCGCGCCGCGCTGACTATCGAGTAGCGTCAATCCCTTTCGTGGTGCTCGAGTATCTCAACTCCTATTTCTCGAGCGGCGAGTGTCGCTGCACGCGCCGGTGATATCGAGTCGAGCGGGCTTTGGGTTCCGGTTGCGCCTATACCGGCGACGTGCGTGTAGATCATCGTCGTGCTCACGTCTTTGTGGCCGAGCAGTTGCTGAATCGTGCGGATGTCGTGGCCGCGTTGCAGCAGATGCGTGGCGAACGAATGCCGTAGCGTGTGGCACGTCGCCGGCTTGCCGATGCCCGCACGAAGCACAGCGCTGCGCATCGCGCGTTGGACGGACTTCTCGTGCAAGTGCCAGCGAAGAGAGGCTTGTCGAGCCGGCAGATAGACGTCGCGGCTCGCCGGAAACACGAACTGCCACTTCCAGTCCTGCGAGGCCCGCGTGTACTTCCGCTCGAGCGCATCGGGCAAATAGACCTTACCCCCGCCGCGCGTGAGCGCTTGTCGGTGCTGTTCCCGCGTTCGGGCTAGATGCGACTCGAGCGCTGGCACGACCGCGCGCGGAAGCATTGTCGCGCGGTCCTTGTCGCCCTTGCCGTTGCGAACCACGAGGAGCCGCGACGCGATATCGACGTCTTTCACTCGTAGACGCAGGCATTCCATCAGTCGCAGACCCGAGCCGTAAAGGAGATTGCAGACGAGCCAGTAAACCCCGTCGAGGTGCGCGAGCACCGCGGCGACCTCTTCGGGCGTCAGCACTACCGGGAGCCGCGCCGGTCTCCGTGCGCGAACTACGCGATCGAGCTGAGGAAGCTCTTGTCGGAGGACTTTCCGATAGAGAAATAGGAGCGCATTCAGCGCCTGATTTTGAGTGGATGCTGCGACCTTTCGAGATACCGCCAAGGCCGTGAGAAAGGCCTCGATCTCCTGGACGCCGAGCTGGGCCGGATGGCGCTTCCCATGGAACAGAATGAATTGTCGGATCCATGCGACATAAGCCTTCTCCGTGAGTCGGCTGTAATGGGCCGTGCGAAGCGCGGCTCGGACTTGATCGAGCAACCGGGGCTTTGGCCGCTCCATGTGCCGTTCCCCTTTTGGTAATATCCTGAGCTATCCGTAATTCACCATGGGCGCCACCGAGCCTCCACCGATCAATGCGGGGATATCTCCCAGATATGGGGCAGTTGCTTCGGACGATAGCGGCGTCGACTTTAAGTTAT
>CAYWGQ010000021.1:15839-34603 GCA_964457725.1 uncultured Gammaproteobacteria bacterium | reverse complement strand
GGATCGACGGCTGCCCGAGCACCGAGGGCGGCCACAACTGGCAGGCGATGAGCTTTCACCGGCCGACGCGGCAGCTGATCATCCCGCTGTCGCAGAGCTGCATCTCGATCCGCGCGCAGGCGATCGAGCAACGCCCCGGCGGCGGCAGCGCGGGCGGAGCGGACCGGCGCTTCTGGGAGATGCCCGGCACGGACGGCAACATCGGCCGCCTCGCCGCGTTCGACGTCGACACGCTCGAGGAGCGCTGGGCGATCCAGCAGCGCGCGCCGTTCCTGACGGCGGTGCTGTCGACCGCCGGAGGGCTCGCGTTCATCGGCGATCTCGACCGCAGCTTCAAAGCGGTCGACGTGCGCGACGGCCGGATCGTCTGGCAGACGCGGCTCGCGACCTCGGTGCAGGGATTTCCGATCAGCTTCGAGGTCGACGGCAAGCAGTACGTCGCCGTCACGACCGGCTTGGGCGGCGGTAGCCCGCGTCTCGTGCCGGCCCTGATCGCACCGGAGATCACCCCGCCCGCGCGCGGGCACGCGCTGTACGTCTTCGCGTTGCCGGAGGAGCGCTGAGTGAGCCTGCTCAGTTCTGCGGCAGCACGGACTCGAAGTCGAACTCGAGGTCCTCGCTGCTCACGCCGGCAGGGACGTACTCGCGAAGGTATGCGGCATGGCAGCCGTCGCACGCGCCGCGGAGCCTGACCGCGGCGTCGCGCAACGCGTCGTCGTCGGCGGCCGCGGCCGCGGCGTTCGCCGCTTCCGCCGCGGCGCCCGCGAACGCGTAGAACGCGTCGAACTCGGTCCAGATCGAAGGCAGCGCGAGCGTGACGGGAAGCTCCGCGTCCGGATCGAACCGGTTGCTTTCGGGCGGAAAGAGATGCGGCGTGGCCGCGAGCATCGCGGCGAGCGTGCCTGCGTCGGCGCGCAGCGCCGCGGTGTCGGCGGGCTCGCCGAACGCGAACGCGTCGAACGGCCGCATCAGGCGGTCGATCTCGGTCATCAGCGCGCGCCGCGCCGCGATCGCGTCTGCGGGATCGGGTGCGTTCTGGGCGGTCACGCCCGCCGCCGCGAGCGCGGCCGCGAGCGCGACACCTGCAATGAAGCGGCGTTGCATCGGTGCTCGTGCTCTTTATTGCGTCGATTGGCGGCGAGTGTGCCGAGCGTAAGATCGGCCGGCCAATAAGTAGTTGCCGCAGCGCAAGAAGCTCGCTTCGAAGGAGAGAAGAACATGAAATGCGTGCTCGCAGCGACCCTGTCCTTCGCGCTGCTCGTCGCGGCCGTGCCGGTCGTCGCGCAGCAGAGTGTCGGCCGAGGCGCGCCGGATCCGTTGCGTGCCGACGCGATCGTCGGCTCAGAGGGGAAGGGCATGTTCACCGGCGCCGGCATTCCGCCGGACAACATGCCGATCTATGCGGCCGCGAACGGCGACGTGCCGCCGGGCGTCGAGCCGCTGCCGATCGACATCTTCTCGTCGACGGACTTCTACAAGGACCGCGATCTCTGGTTCGATCCGCGCTACTACCGCTGCAATTCGCCCGTCGGGCTCGAGCAGATCTGGGGCGCGTACGAGGTGCCGTTGATCGGCGACGACCCGCCGCGCACCGCCGCCTGGGGCTTCTGCGATCGCGACTATCCGCGCGAGGAGATCGTGAGCCCGTACCCGTTCCGGACCGCGAAGGCGCACTACGAGGCACTGCTCGCCGAGGCGCGCGAGCGCGGCGGACCGACGGTCCACGATCGCGCGACGCTGCCCGACTGGGACGGCCGCTATCAGCGGCAGAACGCGAAGACGGCGACGTGGTATCAAGGCGCGGTGCTGCAGGTGCCGACGTACCTGTCGCTGCTCACGCCCGAGTATCAACGCCGCTTCGTGCAGCAGATGTATCACTACGCCGCGACGAACGCCGCGCAGTGGCCGGGCTCGTATTGCTGGCCGGAGGGCTTCATGCGCCGCTTCGCGCAGTACGGCGGCGCGCGCGTCGCGATCGCGATGACGCCGGAGCTCGTGCTCGACATGCGGATCGCGGCGAAGACGCTGATCACGCAGATTCACATCGGCCGGCAGTTCAACGAGGAGGGCGTCGTGCCGCGGCTGGGGCCGGACGTCCCGCAATGGCTCGGAGAGACGATCGGCTTCTGGGACGGCGACGCACTGATCACGTGGACATCGAACATCCAGGGCTGGATCTCGCACGGCGCCGCGGAGTTCAGCAACAAGCTGCAGACGATCGAGATCTACACGCCGCGTCACGGCGACGACGGCCGCCTGATCGGGCTGAAGCAGGAGATCGTGCTGTACGACGAGGAGGCCTTGGTCGATCCCGTCCGGATCGTGCACTACCTCGACAAGCTGCACGAGCTGAACGAGGGTGATCCGTTCCAGATGATCGAGTGCATCCCGCAGAGCTTCCCGGTCGACGGCCACACGACGCCGATGGTGCCCGGCGCCACGTTCGAGTACACGCTGCCGGACATCTTCGGCCGGCCGTGGGCGGCGATCTGGGAGCGGTATCACGAGCGCGGGATGGAGCGGCCGCGCGAGCGCGGCCCGTTCGGGCTTTGACGACGAATGACGGAGGTTTCCACATGAGGCGACTCGGCTCGATCGCGGCGGGTTTCGCTGCAGGCGCGGTGCTCGCGGGCGCGCCGGCCGGCGACGCGGCGGCACATCACTCCTTCGCGATGTACGACACGAACAAGGTTTACGTGATGACGGGCGTCGTCACGCGCGTCGACCCGAATCCGAATCATCTCCAGCTCTTCTTCGCGCCGTTGAACGAGGCGCGCACGGAGGTGCTGCGCGACGAGGACGGCGAGCCGATCGTCTGGGCGGTCGAGATGGCGGGCGCCGCGAGCGCCGCGCGCGACGGCATCACGGTGAACGGCTTTCCGCGCGGCACCGTGATCAGCGTCGGGCTGCATCCGCTCCGGAACGGCTTCCCGGGCGGCGGCCGCGGCCAGTCCGGGCTCTTCAAGTGCCCGCCCGATACGGCGCCGGAGCCCGGCAAGCACTGCGACTCGGTTCCGGGCGCGACCTCGCACGGCGAAGGCGTGCTGCCCGAGCCGACCGACGCGGCGCCGGAACGGCCGCGAAGGAACTGACGGGGCGCGGGGGGCGCTACCGCATCTCGGCGATGATCCCGTCGAGACCGAACTGCATCGACAGGCCGCTCCAGTTGAACTCGCTCCGGAGCACCGCTTCGATTTCCTCGCGCGGCCGCTGCTGGCGGTTCATCTCCCGCACCATGTCCTGCAGCCGCAGCGTCTCGGCGAGATAGCCTTCGAGGTTCGCGCGGTCGGTCACGGCGCTGTGACCGGGGATCACCGTGTCGAAGTCGAGCTCGAGCACGCGCTCGAGCGTTTGCGACCAGTCCCGCGCGCTGCCGCCGGCCGCGTAATGAATCAGGTGCTCGTACGGTCCGTAGAGCGCAAACAGGTCGCCCATTACGACGATGCGGTCCTCCGGCAGATGGACTACGACGTCGCCGTTCGTGTGGCCGCGCCCGAAGTAGTAGAGATCGACCGGCTTGCCGCCGAAGTGGATCCGCAGGTGCTCGTCGATCGTGATGTCCGGCAGGCCTTCCGTCTGCGTCTCCGCCATGATGCGGCGCGCGTTCGCAGACGCGATGACCGGTACGCCGAGGGCTTGCAGCAGCGCGTTGCCGCCTGAGTGGTCCGCGTGCATGTGCGTGTTGATCACGAAGCGCACCGGCTGGTCGGTCAGCTTCGCGACCTCGGCCAGCAGTCCCGCGTGGTTCTGCGGAAACTTGTCGTCGATCAGCAGCACGCCGTGATCGGCGACGAGGACGGTCACGTTGCCCGAGCCGCGGTCGCGGATCACGTGCACGTCGTCCGTGACGCGGGTCGTCGCGAGCTCCGGCGGGCCGAAGCGCTCCTGTGCGTCCGCCGCGGCCGCCGCGAGCAAGCCGGCCGCGGCCGCCGCGATCAGGCCAGCGCTCGCCGCGCGGCGCCGAGCGGACGCCTGTCGGCGGGAGATGGTGTGCGTCTGCACGATCGTTCTCTCCTCGTCACGGCGGCCGGCCGAGCCGCACGGCCGTCTCGAGGCTGAAATGTTACCAGCGGCGACGCTGCCGTCGGCCCCTCGGGGCCCGCCGCCTGGACCCGCGCCGCCCGGTGGTATGCTGCTAGGCCGGTCGACTGCCGGAAGGGGGCACGGAAATGACCGCACGCTCGAACGCAATCGCCGCCGCGGCCGCGCTCGCGCTCGGCGGCCTCACGAGCACCGGCGCGCTCGCGCAACGGCTGCCTTTCACGCTGACCGAGCTCGCCGACTTCGAGATGCCGTGGGCGCTCGAATTCCTGCCGGACGGCCGGCTCCTCGTCACCGAGGTGCGCGGGGCACTGCTGCTCTACGCGCCCGCGAACGGCGCGATCACCGAGATCCGCGGCGTGCCCGAGGTCAGCTTCGGCGGTCAGGGCGGCCTCGGCGACGTCGTGCTCCATCCCGAGTTCGCGCGGAACGGCCTCGTGTATCTCAGCTACGCCGAGGCCGGGCCCGGCGCGACGCGCGGGGCCGCGGTCGCGCGGGCGCGTCTCGCGCTCGATCCGCACGGCGGCGGCGCGCTCGAGGACCTCGAGGTGATCTGGCGGCAGGTGCCGAAGGTCGACGGCGGCGGGCACTACGCGCACCGAATCGCGTTCGACGGCCAGGGTTATCTCTGGATCAGCTCCGGCGACCGGCAGAAGTTCGATCCGGCGCAGGACATGCAGAGCAACATGGGCAAGATCCTGCGGCTCCACGACGACGGCGCGGTGCCTGCCGACAATCCGTTCGCGGAGCAGGGCGGCGTCGCCGCGGAGGTCTGGTCGCTCGGCCACCGCAACCCGCTCGGGCTCGCGTTCGATGCCGACGGACGGCTCTGGAACGTCGAGATGGGGCCGGCCGGCGGCGACGAGCTCAATCTCGTCCGCCGCGGCGCGAACTACGGTTATCCGATCGTCTCGAACGGCAACCACTACGACGGCCGGGACATTCCGGATCACGACACGCGGCCGGAGTTCGCGGCGCCTGCGGCGTTCTGGAACCCGGTGATCTCCCCGTCGAGCTTGATGTTCTACAGCGGCAGCGAGTTCCCGCAATGGCAGGGCGATGCGTTCATCGGCGGGCTCTCGTCGCAGTCGATCGTGCGGATCGAGTTCGACGGCGAGACGGCGCGCGAGGCGGAGCGCTTCCCGATGAGCATGCGGATCCGCGCGGTCGAGCAGGGACCGGACGGCGCGCTCTGGATCCTCGAGGACGGCCGCGAGGGCCGCGGCGGACAGGGCAGGATGTTCCGGCTGACCGCGCCCGCGGGCGGCCGATAGCGCCTCCGAACGCCCGATTCCCGAGCGAATTCCCCGAGAACGTTGCGGAGGAACATATGTCGAGAGTCCTAGCCGCGGCAGCCGCCGCGATCGTGCTGTCCGCCCCGGCGTGGGCACATCACGGCTTCGGCCGCTTCGATCCGACGAGAGACATCGAGCTCGAAGGCACGTTGACCGGGGTCGATTTCGTGAACCCGCACGCGTACCTGTACTTCGACGCGGTCGGCGACGACGGCGCGGTCAGAAAGATGCGCTGCGAGATGCGCGCGGCGACCGTGCTGCGCCGCTCCGGCTGGACACCGGAGATGTTCGTGCCGGGCTCGCACGTGACGATCGCCGGCAATCCGCATCGCGACGATCCCGCGTCCTGCTACATCGAGACGCTGACGATCGGCGATCGTCCGACGCTCGAGCGCTACCAGCAGCTGACGACCGCGACGCAGCAGGCGCCGAGCGACCGGCCGCTGCGGCTGCCGTCCGGCGAGCCGAATCTCGCGGGCGACTGGGCGCAGGAGCAGTATCTGATCGCGCGGCCGCCGGGCGGCGCGCGCGGCGGCCTCGTGCCGAAGAGCCTCGTCGCGGCCGTCGAGGCCGGCGAGCTCTCGATGGAGGACGTGCCGAACGCGGGCTGGGGCGCGGCGCCCGTCACGCTGACCGCCGCGGGGCAGGCGGCCGCCGACGCGCTGCGCAACCTGCCGCCGCAGGAGAATCCTCGCGCCCGCTGCGAGATCACGAGCATCCTGTTCGACTGGGTGTTCGACGGGCCGATCAACCGGATCACGCAGACGCCGGACACGATCACGCTCGAGTACGGCCGCGGGCTGACTCGCACGATCCACATGAACGTGACGAGCCATCCGGACGGGCTCGTGCCGAGCCGCGCGGGCCACTCGATCGGCCGCTGGGAGGGCGACACGCTCGTGGTCGACACGGCCGGGTTCTCGCCGGGCATCCTCGCGGGCTTCGTCCCGCACAGCGAGGAGCTCAGGATCGTCGAGCGCTTCACGCTCGACACCGAGAAGATGGCGCTCAGGCGCGAGTACGTCGCGGAGGACCCGCGCTACTTCGCGGACCGCTACGTCGGCGGCGACACGGTGCTGCCCGCGGACGCGCCGTTCGCGGAGGATCCGTGCGAGGAGCTGACCTACCGCAACTACGCCGAGGAAGCAGGCTAGGCGAGCCGAGACCGAGAGCCGATGACCCCGCAGCAATACTTCGACAAGCTGAACCAGGACTTCCTCGCGGTCACGACGCCGAAGGAAAGCTGGTTCTGGACCAACTACATGGGCACGACGAGCGACCACGAGGCGCTCGCGGCGGCGGAGACCGCCTACAAGGCGTTCGTCGCGAACCCGGAGCGGCTCGCGGAGCTTCGCGAGCAGCTCGCGGCCGCCGAGCGGCTGCCCGACGCCGAGCCGCTCGCGCATGGGCTCCGCGGGTGGCTGCGCTTCTTCGAGACGAACGCGATCGAGAGCGCCGAGGCGAGACGGATGGAAGCGGACCTCGTCCGCGACGACACCGAGCTCTTCGCGAGGCGCAAGGAGCTCGTGCTGCGCTACGTCGACGCGGCCGGGGAATCCATCGAGGCCTCGACGAACGTGCTCTCGACGAATCTCGTCAGCGCGGACGAGGAGAGCGTACGGAAGTCCTCGCACGACGCGCTGCTCGAGCTCGAACGGTGGGTCGCGGCGAACGGCTTCATCGAAATGGTCGAGCGCCGGAACGCGTTCGCGCGCGCGCAGGGCTACCGCAACTATTTCGACTACAAGGTGCGCGTCACCGAGGGCATGACGCCGGAGGCGCTGTTCGCGCTGCTCGACGAGTTCGAGCTCGCGACGCGCGACGCGCAGCAGCGCGGCTTCGCCGAGCTCGTTCGCCGCAAAGGGCCCGCCGCGATCGAGCCGCACAATCTGCGCTACTACACGCGGGGCGACACGGCGCAGAAGCTCGACCCGTACCTGCCGTTCGCGCAGAGCCTGCGCCGCTGGGTCGAGTCGTTCGCGCGGATGGGCGTCGAGTTCCGCGACGCGACGCTGACGCTCGATCTCCTCGACCGCAAGGGCAAGTACGAGAACGGCTTCATGCACGCGCCGCAGCCCGCGTGGTTCCGCGACGGGGAGTGGCTGCCGGCCGTGATCAACTTCACGAGCAACGCCGATCCGCGCCAGGTCGGCAGCGGCGAGCGCGGCCTGCAGACGCTGTTCCACGAGGGCGGCCACGCGGCGCACTTCGCGAACATCACGCAGAACGCGCCGTGCTTCAGCCAGGAGTTCCCGCCGACGTCGATGGCGTATGCAGAGACGCAGTCGATGTTTTTCGACAGCCTGCTCGGGGATGCGGACTGGCTGAAGCTCTACGCGCTCGACGCGGCCGGGAACCCGCCGCCGGACGCGCTGCTCCGGCAAAAGATCGAAGCGGAGCAGCCGTTCGCCGCGAACGTGGAGCGGTCGATGCTGGTCGTCCCGTATTTCGAGTGGGCGTTGTACTCGCTGCCGGACGCTGAGCGCACGCCGGAGCGGCTGCTCGCGCTCGCGCGCGAGACCGAGCGGCGGATTCTCGGCATCGACTGCGCGCCGCGGCCGGTGCTCGCAATCCCGCATCTGCTGAACCGCGAGTCCGCGTGCAGCTATCACGGCTACCTGCTCGCGCACATGGCGGTTTATCAGACCCGCGCGTATCTGCTACGCGAGCTCGGCTATCTGACCGACAACCCGCGGGTCGGCCCGCTGCTCGCGGAGCACTACTGGCAGCCCGGCAACAGCCGGAGCCACGCCGAGACGCTCGCGAGCCTGACGGGGGAGGGGTTCACCGGCCGCTATCTCGCCGAGAGCTGCAACCGCACCGTCGAGCAGGCGTGGGCGGAAGCCGAGCGGCTGATCGCGTCCGCGGCGACGCGCGAGCGGCCGCCGGTCGTGCCGCTGCGCGCACGCATTCGCGTCGTGCACGGCGACGAGACGATCGCCGACAACGCCGTCTCGGACGAGGCGATGTTTCGCGCGTTCGAGGAGTGGATCGCGCGGCGGTTCAGTCGGGAAACAGCCTCTTGAGCCGCGCGGCGTCCGCGTCGGTCCAGCCGGGCGCGCCGGTGACCTCGAGCCAGCAGTCGATGTAGTCATCGGCCGCGAGCACGTGACCGAAGCCGGCCGGCGCGTCGCCGCCGTGGATGATGTCCGCCCCGATCTGCAGCATCGTGATGACCGGGAACCAGCGCAGCGACGGCGACACGTCGGGGCCGCGGGGCTCGTACAGCCATTCGGGCTTGCGGTAGAGCGTCCGCGGCTCGAAGAACGTGATCGGATCGCTCGCGTATTGCAGGAAGACGATCCGGAGCGGGCCCCACTTCGCGCCGGGTATGTCGAGCGTGTCGTGCTGGTTCTTGAACCGCACGATCGAGCCGTCGCGGAAGCGCGGCAGCCAGGCGGGCGAGCCGGGCTCCCGCGCCGCTGTCACCTGCCGCCACGTCTCGGCGCGAAACGGCGGTCCGCTCCATAGCGCACCGTGGAACGGATCGGCGAGCACGTCGAACAGATCCGAGCCGCGGTCCGAGTTCAGCGCGCCGAGGCTCATGCCGTGCAGGTAGAGCCGCGGCCTTCGATCGCGCGGCAGCTCGGTCCAGTGCCCGTAGATCTCGGCGAACACCGCACGCGCGGTTTCGGCGCCGTAATCGGGCTGGCTCAAGAGCGTGAGCCAGCTCGGCAGATACGAATACTGCACGGCGACGCTCGCGACGTCGCCGCGGAGCACGTACTCCATGGTGTCGACCGCGCGCGGATCGATCCAGCCGGTCCCGGTCGGCGTCACGAGAATCAGATTCGAGCGCTCGAATGCGCCGACGCGCTCGAGCTCGGCGAGCGCGAGCTCCGCGCGCTCCTCGATCGTCTCGGCCGAGTTGAGCCCGACGTAGACGCGGATCGGCGCGGGCGTCTCGGTGCCGAAGAATCGCGCGAGGTCGTCCGCGGAAGGGCCCGCGCTGACGTACTCGCGTCCGCGGTAGCCGAGCTCCTCCCAGCCGATCAGCGACTCGGCGCTGCCGCTCCGCGCGGGATCCGCCGGCGGCGCGAGCTCGGGCTCGATCAGCGAGTCGACCTGTTGGAACGAGGCGTCCATGCCGGTCAGCAGCGTGCGAAAGAGGACGCCGTTAATCAGCGTCCAGAACAGGAACAGCGCCCCGGCGATGCTCGCGGCGTGCGCGATCCGCCGGGGAATGAAGCGCCTGAGCGCGCGTGCGGCCGCGTCGATCAGGACGGCGAAGAGCCGGGCGAGCAGCACGAGCACGGCCGCGAGCGGCAGCGCGATCGCGACGACGAGGTAGGGATGTGCGCTGTCGACCGGCGGCAGCTCCATCAGCGCGCGGATCGAGTTCTGCCACTCCGCGGCGCGCGACAGGCAGAAGAGCGCGACCGCCGCGCACGCGATGCCGGCGGCGATCGCGGCGATCTGCTTCGCACGCCCGCGCAGCAGCGGCAGCTCGAGGTAGCGCCAGATCGAAACGCCGAGCACGCCGAGCGCATAGCCCGTCGCGATCGCGACGCCGGCAAGCGCGCCCTGCACGTAGAACTCGCGCGGCACGAGGCTCGGCGTCAGCGACGCGGCGAAGAACAACGTTCCGATGCAGAGCCCCGGGATCGAGGGCCGGGCGATCAGCCGGCGGAGGAGGCCTGCGCCGGAGCCGTTCATCGTCGTCGTCCGCAGGGATCCACTGTGGTGTCCCGCGAACGCGACCGGCGCCCCTACGGTGCGCCCGCCTCGCCGTCGTCGCCCGGCGCCCCCGTGCCGGGCGAGCCCATGAACAGCCGCGAGCCATCGGGCAGGATCAGGTCGCGGCCGTTCGCGCGATTCGCCCCGTTCTTTGCGCGGTAGCCTTCCACCGTGATCACCGTGCCGGGCTTCACGTTGTCGCGCGTGAAGCCGCGGCGCAGCAGCGTGTTCGGCGTGCCGCCCTCGATCATCCAGGCGGTCTTCGTGCCGTCCTCGTTCTCGACCTCGATGTGCATCCACGTGTGCGGATTGATCCATTCCATCCGCGTGATCGTGCCGCGCAGCGTGACCGGCTGCTCCGCATCGAACTCTGCGGAGAACGCGTGATGCGCGGCTGCCGGTTGCAGCAGCGCGGCCGCCGCGAGCGCAATGCCCGTCGCCGCGAAACGCGATGCGTGCATGAGCGTCCTCCTCATGGCGCGCGCGCCGCCTCGGCGGCGGCGCGCTCGGCCGCGCGGGCGTTCTCGAGGATGTGGCGCAGCGCGTAGTTGCCTTCGTGACAGGCGTACTCGTAGAGCTCGCCTTCGGCCGGCCGCATCGAGTACGCGATCGTCCATGGCCGCGTCCAGTTCGTGTCGTCCTCGATCGTCAGCCGGAAGTCGATCGCGTCCGGGGCGATCCGCGTGTAGCGCTCGACGAGCCGCAGGTTTTCACCCGCGCCGCGCCAGCTCGCTCGGCCGTCGAAGTTGCGCGTCTCGACGACCAGCGTGTCGCCTTCCCAGCGGCCGCGCGACTCGCCCATGTAGCCGCGGACGCCGCTGAAGGGCGTGCCGTCGAGCGGCACGATGCGCGTCTCGTGAACCATCTCGTGGACGATCGCGACGACGCCGGGTGCCTGCGTGATGCGGATGTTGTTGTTGTAGAGGCCCGGCAAGATCGCGCCCGGGAGCCCGCGCGTGATGCAGCGCTCGAGCAGCGTCCGGTCGCGCCACGAGTCGGCGCGGCCGCCCGGCACGGCCGCGGCGCGCGCTTCGGCCTGGCGCCGCTCCCCCTCGGGGGTCAGCGGCGGGATCCGGCCGTTCGGCGGATCGATGATCAGCGACGTGCGCCGCGACTCGTCGACGAACCGGCCCGGGTCCGTCATGTACTGCGCGTGCACGAGGTTCGCCGGCGTCTCGTCGTCCGGCGGCCGATCGAGCCGCCGCGCGGCGCCCGCTTCGAGCTCCGCGATCTCCTCGTCGGTGTAGTACGCGCGGTCGCCGAGCTCCGGCCGCCGCTCGAGCGGCGTGATTGTCCGGTAGTCCCAGACGCCTTCGAGATCGGGGTCGCCCCAGGGCGTGCGGGGCACGTCGTACGCGGGCGGCTCCGGCCCCCCCTTCGTCGGCGCCTGCGCGAGGGCCGAGCAGTGCCAAAGCGCCGCGATCAGCGCTGCCGCCACGGTCTGCCGTTGCGCGCTCATCGGAGCCTCCCGTCGACTCCCGAGGATCGTAGCACGCGCTGTGCGCGCGATCAGCGGAGGAGGGGCGAGGCGGGGGCCGGGCGGCGCGGGCCCGCCTCGGCCGGGCTCAGAAGCTCGCGTTGATCCCGACGAGCGCCGTGCGGGGTCTGCCGGGCCTCGCGCCGGCGGGCCGCCACGCGACGACGTACTCCTCGTCGAGCACGTTCTCGACGCGGGCGAACAGCCGCAGCCCGCGCGCGACCTCGACCTCGCCGGACAGGTCGAGGACCCAGTGCCGGTCCGTCTTGCCGAGCGGCGAGGTCGGTCCCTGTCCCGCCTCGACGCGCATCGAGTCCGTATAGCTCCCGGAGAAGTTCAGGTTCCACCGTTCCGCCGCGAGGCCGACGAGGAGCTGTGCCTGGTTCTCCGGCAGATACGGCAACTCGTCGCCGGCCTCCACCGTGCCCCACTCCTCGAAGCCGCTCGCGAAGCTCGTGCGGAACTCGGCGTCCGTGTACGTGTACGAGAGCTGGATCGGAACGGCGAGCCCGCCCGCGAGCTCGAACTGATACTGGCCCGAGAGCTCGAGACCGCTCATCCGCACCTTGCCGCCGGAGAACTGCTCGCCGAGGTTGCAGCCGCCGCCGGTCGACGCCGTGCACGTGCCGACGAGATTGTCGTAATCGTTGTAGAAGCCGATCAGCTCGGCTCGGCCGTTGCCGCGCGAGAACCTCGCGCCCGCCTCGTAGTTCGTGCTCTGCTCGGCCTCGGCCGTGCTGCCGGGGCTCGGCGAGTTGAAGCCTTTGTGCACGCCGCCGAGCAACGTCCACGACTCGCCGAGGCGGTAGACCGCGCCGACGCCCGGAATGATCTCGTCGACTTCGGTGCGGACGACGGCGGTCGGCCCGGCGGCCCGCGCGGGATCGCTGCCGGCCCAGCGGCGCTGCACGAGATCGACGCGCTCGTAGCGAACGCCCGGCGTCAAGATGAAGTCGCCGAACGCGATCTCGTCGTGGACGTAGACCGACAGCGCCTCCGCGGCGCCGATCCGATTGTCCTGCGTGCCCGGCGCGCCGTCGGTCGTCAGCACGAGGCGGCCGCCGTCCATCCGGTAGCGGTCGTCGTCCTGCAGCCGGTCTTCCTCGTCCTCGTGGTAGCGCACGCCGATCTCGAGGTTGTGCTCGAGCGGGCCGGCCGTCGTCGGCCGCACGCCGAGGATCGTCTGAACGCCGCGCGATTCGTACGCCCGGTTGTTGTTGCGGAGCACGATCGCGTCGTCGGGGCTCGTCGCGCCGGTCAGCCACCCGTACTCGAGCGGATGCGCGGCCGGATTCTCGAGCACCGCGCCGAGCGACGCGGTCGAGAAGCGATCCATCTTGTACCAGTTGCGCGCGAACTCGTTGCGGTACACCGCCGTCGTCAGATCGATGCGGTCGCCGAACGACACGTAATGGCGGAGCTCGATCTGATCGTGGTCGGTGCGGATGTTGTCGAGGCGGCTCGCCGCGTAACGGCGGTACGGCGAGCGCTCGAAGTCCTCGAGCGTCAGTCCGACGTACGTCTCGTCGCCATGCTGATCGGTGACGCCGACCTTGAGCTCGATCTCCTGATAGAAACGCGCGCCGGTCGGCGTCGTATAGCGAAGCTTCGCGAGATAGTCGTCGAGCTCGTAGCCCGAGTCGCCGCCGCCGTCGATTCGCTTGAAGCCGTCGGTGCTTTGCCGCACGGCCTCGACGAGATATCCCCACTGCCCGTGCGAGCCGCCGAGGGCGACGTGCCCGAGGCGCGTGTCGTCGTCGCCGAGCTGCAGCGATGCGCGGCCGGCGAGCGCCTCCTCGGGGATCGGCGTCGAGATCAAGTTGATCGCGCCGCCGGTCGTCCGCGGGCCGCTGCGCACGGCGGCCGAGCCTTTCCGCACCTCGACCGCGTTCATCCGCTGCATCGTCGGGAAGTAGTACGCCGCCGGCGCGGAGTACGGCGCCGGCGCGATCAGCACGCCGTCCTCGAGGACGGTGATTCGCGAGTTGCGGTCCGTCCCCGAGCCTCTGAGCCCGATGTTCGGCCGCAGCCCGAAGCCGTCCTCCTCGACGACGTAGAGTCCCGGCACCTGACGCAGCGCACGGTGCACGTCCGTGTGCCGGAAGCGCTCGAGCTGCTCGGTCGTCAGGAAGCTCGCCGAGCCGCCCGTCAGCTCGGCCGGCCGCGAGCCGATCACGGTCAGCCGCTCGAACGGCGCGGCGTCGTCGGCGGCGCTCGATTGCGCGTGTGCAGCGCCGGCGCTCGCGCACGCGAGCACGACGGCCGGGAGGCGCCGGAGCTTCGGGGTGGAGGAGGGTTGCATCGTTGCGAGTTCGTGGCTGCGGGGGCGGAAATAGTATTGGGAATGATTCGCGTTAGCTAGTAGGTAGTTGCCGACGGCGGCAAGGCCGGCCGCGGCGGCCGGCGGCGCGCCCGCCGAGGGGCCGCTCAGGCTACGGGAGCCGGGTCTCGCCGGGGGTCAGTCGACCGGATCCGCGTCGAGGCGGGCGATCCAGCCCTCGGTCGCCGCGGACGCGGCCGGGTAGCGCGAGAGCACCTGCGGGTCGTGCCCGGGGATCACGTGCCGGGGCGAGGCGGCGAGGCGCTTCAGCGTCTTGTAGCCCTCGAGCAGCTCGCCGAGGTTGTAGAGCACCGGGAACGCCCGGCCGCTGTCCATGTGCGCGTAGAAGTGGGAAGCGTCCGACGCGAGCACGACGGCGCCGCGCCGCGTCGCGACGCGGACGCACTGCAGGCCCTTCGTGTGCCCGCCGAGCCGATGCACCGTGATGCCGGGGGCGATCTCGTCGACGCCGTCGTGGAACTCGACCCGCCCCGCGAACACGCGATGCACCATCCGCGCGGCATCCTCCGCCTCGAATGCGTGGCTGATCGAGTGGTGGCACATCGAACGGCCGGTCACGTACTCCATCTCCGCGTCCTGCACGTGGAAGCGTGCGTTCGGAAAGAGCGCGCCGTTGCCGCAGTGGTCGTAGTGCATGTGCGTGATAATCACGTCGCGCACGCGGTCGTGCTCGATGCCGAGCGCCTCGAGGCCGTGCTCGACCGGGTTCGTGATCGTCCGGCCGCGCTTCTTCGCCATCGCCGCGTCGAAGCCCGTGTCGACGACGATCGTGCGCTCGCGGCCGACGATCGCCCAGACGAAGTAGTCGAGCGGCATGTCCGCGTCCTCGTGCGGATCCGCGTTCAAAAAGTTGCCGTAGGCCTTGCGCGCGAGGTGCGCGTACTTGATCGCGTAGATTTCGTAGGTCGTGTCGGTCATCGAGCGCGCGAAGCGTTGGTTATCGGCCGCATTGTGCACGCCGCGCGCGCGCTCGCGCCACCGGCGTGCGGCCGGCGCGTCAGAGCAGCCGGCGCGCGCGAGCCTCGATCGCCCGATCGCCGGCCGCGAGCGTCAGCGCCTTGCGCGCCATCTCGCCGGCCTGCGCGCGGTCGCCGTCGGCCGCTTTGATCTCGGCGAGCTCGATCCAGAGCAACGCGTTGTTCGGGTCGATCCTGAGCGCACGCTCGAGCGACGCGGCGGCCTCGCCGTAGCGCCCGGCGGACCGCGCGGCTTGGCTCCGCTCGAGGAGCGCGACGCTCGCGGCGTTCGGCTCCGCGGCGGGCCCGCGCGGCGCGGGCGCGCTGCCGGACGGCGAGCGCCCGGGCGAGACCGTGCAGCCCGCCGCGCCGAGCGCGACCAGCGTCGCGAGCGCGAGCGTCCTCAATGCAGCCGGTTTCTGAGCCATTCTCTGATCCTCGAGCCGACGCGGACGCGGGTGCTGCCGCAGGCGACCGCTTTCGGCGGCACGTCGCGCGCGGTCATCGCGAGGTGGACCGCGTCGGGACAGCGCTCGTCGGTTGCGAGCCCGGTGCGGTAATCGATCCACGCGGTCGCGGCGCCCGCGGGCGGCGGCGGCGCGTACGGCCGCGTGTCGACGCTCGCGAGCACTCGCGCCCAAACCTGCGCGGCGCCGGCGCCGCCCGTCAGGCCGATGCCCGCGTTGCCGTCGTTGCCGACCCATGCGACGACGAGGTGCTCGGCGCTGAAGCCCGCGAACCAGCTGTCGCGGAGCCCGTCCGAGCTGCCGGTCTTGCCCGCGGTTGCGAGCCCGGCCGGCAGTAGGCGCCGGGCCGTCCGCCCGGTGCCGCGCTCCATCACCTGCACGAGCCCCTGGTTCAGCGCGTAGACCGCGACCGGGTCCGCGACCTGCTCGAGCGCGAGCGACGCGCGCGCGAGCGTCCGGCCCGAGCCGTCGACGACCGCGCGCACGGCGCGAAGCGGCACGCGGAAACCGCCGTTCGCGAGCGTGCCGTAGCTCTGCGCGATCTCGTACGGCGTGAGCTCGAGCGCGCCGAGCAAGAGCGACGGGTAGAGCTGCGGCGGCCGTGCGACGCCGAAGTCCTCGAGCACCGCCGCGACGGCCGGCAGCCCGACGTCGAGCCCGAGATGCACGGTCGCGAGGTTCAGCGACTCGGCGAGCGCGCGCACGGCGGTGACCTGGCCGTGCGTCTCGCCGTCGATGTTGCTCGGCGACCAGCTGCGGCCGCCGTCGAGCGGCACGGTGATCGGCTCGTCGTCGAGCTGGGTCGCGAGCGTGTGGCGTCCCGATTGGAGCGCGGCGAGGTAGACGAACGGCTTCACGAGCGAGCCGATCGGGCGGCGTGCATCGAGCGCGCGGTTGAACCCGTCGAAGCCGATCCGCTTGCTGCCGACGAGCGCGCGCACTTCGCCGCTTTGCGGGCTCGTGAAGACGACGGCGCCTTCGAGCTCGGGGCGCCCGGCCGCGAGCCGTGCGAGCTCCTCGACGAGGGCTTCCTCGGCGGCAGCCTGCACGGCCGGCTCGAGCGACGTGTAGATGCTGAGGCCCCGCTCGCGAAGGTCGCGCTCGCTGTAGTCGCGCCGCAGCTGCCGGCGGACGAGGTCCATGAACGACGCGTAGTACGCCGTCCGGCGGCTCTCCGGCGTGACGATGCCGAGCTCGCGATCGCGGTTCGCCGCGAGCGTCGCCGCGTCGATCAGGCCGGCCGCCGCGAGCTGCTCCAGCACGAGCGTCCGGCGCGCGAGCGCGCGTTCCGGATTGCGCCGCGGGTCGTAGTACGAAGGCCCGCGGACGATCGCGACGAGCAGCGCGATCTCGTGCACGTCGAGCTCGGCGAGCGGCTTGCCGAAATAGAACCGGCTCGCAAGCCCGAACCCATGCACGGCGCGCCCGCCGTTCTGACCGAGATAGATCTCGTTCACGTACGCGAGCATGATCTCGTCCTTGCTGTGCCGGAGCTCGAGCACGAGCGCCATCAGCGCCTCGCGGATCTTGCGCGTGTACGTCTGGCGATTCGAGAGAAAGTAGCTTCTGACGAGCTGCATCGTCAGCGTGCTGCCGCCCTGGCTGATCTCGCCCGCCCGCACGTTCGCGAGCGCGGCCCGGACGATCGCGCGCGCGTCGACGCCCCAGTGCGTGTCGAAGCGCCGATCCTCGACGGTCTTCAGCGCGGCGGTCAGCAGCTCCGGCACCTCTTCCGGCGCGAGGATGATCCGGTCCTCGCCGTGCGCCGGGAAAATGCTGCCGATCAGGAGCGGCTCGAGCTCGGCGACGGCGATCGGATTGCCGGCGCCGTCCTCGAGGGAGCGGATGCGGCCGCCGGCGAACGCGACCTCGAGCGTCTGCGCCGGCACCTCGAGGCCGTCGTAGACGAACGCGCGCCGGCCGAGCGCGATCGTGCCGCCGTCGCGCCGGAAGAAGCCGGGGCCGATGCGGCCCGCCACGGGCCCGTAGCCGAGCCGCGTGAGCTCGAGCGCGAGGTCGTCCGCCGAGAGCTGCCGCCCGGGATAAAGCTCGACCGGCGCCGCATACACTTGCGCCGGCACGTTCCAGTGACGGTCGTCGAACTCGCGGGCGATCCGGCCCCAGACCCATGCGCCGTAGCCGGCGGTCGCGCCGAGCACCGCGATCGCGCCGAAGAGCACCAGACGCTTCGGCCGCAAGCTGCTCAGCTCCCGGAGCGCGCGATGCCGTCGCAGTCTGCGGGCCGGCCGTTCATCTCGAGCAGACGGTTCCAGAGGCGCACGCGCTCCGCGGTATCGAGCGAGCGGACCCAGCTCCACGCAGCGGCATAGTCGTACTCGGCCTGCCAGCTCGATTCGTCGCGAACGCGCGCCTCGGCGAACTCCTCGCCCCAGACGTCGGCCCAGACGCGGTCGAGGATCAAGTACAGCGTGCGGTGGCCGTCGAGCTCCTCGAGCCGCTCCTCGAGCTGCCAGAGGTGGCGGTGACCGAGCTCGTGCACGAGCGTCGACTGCTTGATGCCGCGGGCGTAGCTCGCGCGGAGCCGCATCGGATGCTCCGGCCCGCCCGAATGGCTGACCGCCTCGTCGACGATGGCCGCGACCGTCGACTCGCGGAACGGCAGGCACGTGCGCGCTTCGAGCGCGGCGACGATTCGCGGGCCGAACTCCTCCCAGATCGCGCGATACGTCCGCGCGTCCCACTGGTCGGCCGGCGAGACCGGAATGAAGTCGACCTCGACGTCGGCGCGGGCGGCGCCGGCGGCGAGGGCGGCCGCGAGCAACGCGCGGCGGAGACGGACCCGGTCGATTCGACGCATCGGCGAAGCGCAGCTCGGGAGGAAGCTCGAAGGAATCGTCGGCAAAGCCGCCCGGGCAGTCAATCCGCATCGCCGAGCGGCCGCCTTTCGCGAGCCTCGGCGGCTGCGGACGGCCTCGGGGAGGAGCCCCCGGACTTGCGTTGCGGGCCCATCGGCGACAGGATGGGGATACGCCGCCGAGTGCGGTCCCGTTCAACCAACAAGAGCACAATCCATGAACAAGCTATTCCTCTCACTGCTCGGTTCTACGGCCATCGCGCTGCCGGCTCTTGCCGCGCTCCAGGCGGGCGACAGCGCCCCGATGTTCGAGGCGAGGGCATCGCTTGCCGGCGAGGAGTTCGACTTCTCGCTCGCCGAGGCGCTCGAGAACGGGCCGGTCGTCGTGTACTTCTATCCGTCCGCCTACACCCAGGGCTGCAACGTCCAGGCACACGAGTTCGCGGTCAACATGGACCAGTTCAAGGCGGCCGGCGCGAGCGTGATCGGCGTATCGCTCGACAGCATCGAGCGGCTGAACGACTTCTCCGCCGATCCGAACTATTGCGCGGGCCAGCTCGCCGTCGCATCGGACGAGAGCGGCGCGATCGCGCGCTCCTACGAGCTCGAGGTCCGCGAGGGGCGTCCCGGCATGAAGGACACGCGCGGCCAGGACATCGACCACGGGTTCGCAGAGCGCACGACGTTCATCGTGA
>CAYWGQ010000021.1:0-15829 GCA_964457725.1 uncultured Gammaproteobacteria bacterium | reverse complement strand
GGCAAGATCGCCGAGACGATCGGCGGCGTGTCGCCGATCGAGAACGTGCAGAAGTCGCTCGAGGCCGTGCAGCGCCTGCAGCACTCCGGCCACTAGCGGCACGACGGACGAGAACGTCATGAGAACGTCAACGGGCCTTCTCGCTTCGCTCGCGCTGCTCGCGGCGATGCCGCTCGCCGCCCAGGAGCCGGTCGTCGGCGTCGACGATCCCGAGTCGCTGTTCGTCGACGACGACCCGGTGCTGCACCGCAACAAGCAGGCGACGCTCCACATCATGCGCGAGCTCTTGCAGTGCAATCAGTGGGACCGCGCCGGGGAGTGGCTGACGGATCGCTACATCCAGCACAACCCGAACGCCGAGTCGGGGCTCGAAGGCGTCGTCTACTTCTTCACCCAGGTGATGCGGCGCCCGCGCGTCGACGACTGCGGCGAGCTGACGACGCCGATCGTCGCGGTGATCGCGGAGGACGACTACGTCGTCGTGATGCTGCCGCGCGAGTACGACGATCCGCGCACGCCGGGCCGGAAGTACACGACGACTTGGTTCGACGCGTGGCGTTTCGTCGACGGCAAGGCGGACGAGCACTGGGATCCGGCGACGATCGCGCCGCCGCGCTAGCGTGCAGGCGGGGCGCCGCGAGCGCCTCGCGGTTCTTCCCGTGGCGCCGGGGGCCGCCGAGCGGTCCCCGGCGCTTTTCGTTTCGGCGACCGTGATTCCGGCGCGACGCCGGCACGGGCTCCGCTATTTCTGCTCGTTCTCGAGCTCGGCGAGCGCTTCCTTCGCCACGCGGAACGAGTCGACGGCCGCAGGCACGCCGGCGTAGATCGCGACCTGCAGCAGCACCTCGCGAATCTCGACCTTCGTCGCGCCGTTCCTGATCGCGCCTTTCACGTGCACCTTGAGCTCGTGGTTGCGCGCGAGCGTCGCGAGCATCGCGATGTTCAGCAGGCTTCGCGTCTTCTTCGGCAGCTCCTCGCGGCCCCAGACGGCGCCCCAGCAGTACTCGGTCACGAGCTCCTGGAGCGGCATGTTGAAGTCGTCGGCGCTCGAGAGCGCCTTCTCGACGAAGTCGGCGCCGATGACGGACTTGCGGATCTCGAGGCCGCGGTCGAAGAGCTCTTTGTTCATTGCAGGTTTCCGATGTTGATGGTGGATGAAGAATCGCGGCGCAACGGCCGCTCCCACGGCGCGGAGGCGGCCCCGCAGCGCGGGCCGCTTCCACTATGCCCGATCTAGACGGCCGCGGGCCGCACGAGCCGGTTCAGGAGGCGCGCGTCCGGCGCGGCATCGAGGTCGTCGACGAAGCGCTCGAGCTCCGCCGCGCCGCTCGCGCCGAGCTTGCGCTCGGCCGCGGCGATAAACCGCTCGCGCACCTCCGCCGGCGACGCCGGCACGACGTCCGGCTGCCCGCGCCGAAGCTCCGTGCCGTCCGTGCGGGTGACGACGACCTCGGCGCCTTGCGCGCGCGGATAGGCCGCGGTCAGCGCGGAATCGATCTCGAGCCGCGTGCGTGCCGCGAGCTCGAGCACCTCCGGGTTAGCGGCGGGCTCGTAGTTGCGCTCGTCGAAGTCGCCCTTCGCGAGCGCTGCGGCGACGTTCCAGTGGATGCTCATCTTCGCCTGCAGGATGTGCTCGAACGGTCCCGGGCAGTCGCAGCCGGGGTACTTCGCGGCGGCGCGCGTGACGCGCACCGTGATCCGCTCGACGTCGCCCGGCGCGAGCCGGCCGTGCTCCGTCGCGATCGCGAGCGCGGCCTGCGCGGGCGTCTGGGCGAAGTTGCACGCCGGAACCGGCTTGAAGAACACCGCGAGGATCTCCGGATCGTCCGCGAACGGCGCGGGCACGCTCGGGGCGCGCGGCTTGCCGAACGCCGCGAGGAGCCCCGCTTCGCCGTCGACCGCCGTCGGCGAGGCGAACGCACCGGCCGCGGCGAGCTGCACGCACGTCACCGCGTTCCGCGCCGCGAAGCCGGTGTGGAAGAACATCTCGCTGCCGCCGGTCGCGGCCCATTCGTTGTAGCCCGCAACGGTGTTCGCCGCGAGCGCGAGCGCCGTCGCGGTCTCCTGCGCGCTCAAGCCGAGCAGCCGTGCGCCGGCGGCCGCGGCCGCGAGCGGGCCCGTGATGCCGGTCGGGCGGAAGATCCGCGCGACGTCGACGTCGAGGATCGCCCGGCCGATCTTGCCGCCGACCTCGTAGCCCGCGACGAGCGCGGCGAGGAAGTCCTTGCCCGTCGCGTCGCGCTCCGCGGCGAGCGCGAGCAGGGCCGGCACGATCACCGTGCCGAGATGGCTCACGCTGCCGAGATGCATGTCGTCGCGGACGAGACCGTGGCCGAGGACGCCGTTCGCGAACGCCGCATCGACCGGCGCGACCGCATCGCGCGTGCCGATCACGTTCGCGATCGCCGTCGTGCGCGAGCTCGCGCGCGCGAGCGCCGCGGCCTGCCGTCCCCACGGCAGCTCGCTCGACGCGAACGCGGAGGACAGGAGATCGAGCACGCACAGCTTCGCCTTCGTCACGACCGCCGCGGGCAGCTCCTCGAAGCGCAACGCGTGGACGGCGTGCGCGTACTCGACGGCGAGTGGCCGGGCCGCATTCGCGCCGGTCATGGCCGTCAGCCGCGTACCTCGACGCCGGCCCACTCCTCGTACAGCTTCACGATCTCGGTAAAGTCGGAGTCGTAGCCGAAGCGCGCCCGCGCGGCCGCGTACATCTGCTGCACGGCGGAGCCGGCGATCATCGGCACGCCGAGCGCTTCGGCCTCCTGCACGCAGAGCTTCAGGTCCTTGCAGAAGAGGCCGGTCGCGAAGCCGAAGTCGAACGTGCCCGTCAGCACCGAGCGCGGGAACTTGTCCTGCGTCGCGCTGTTCCGGCCGCTGCCGGTGTTGATGATGTCGATCATCTGGCGCGGGTTCAGGCCGGCTTTCACGCCCATCACGACCGCCTCGGACGACAGCACGAGCGCCGCGGCCGAGAGCAGGTTGTTCGCGAGCTTCATCACCTGGCCCTGGCCGGCCCCTTCGCCGACGAAGAAGACCTTGCCGAAGTTGTTGACCGCGGCCTCGATCTTGTCGAAGACCGCCCGGGGGCCCGAGACCATCACTGCGAGCTTGCCGTCGCGGGCGCCGGCCATGCCGCCGCTGACCGGCGAGTCCATGTAGACGAGCCCGTGCTTCGCGAGCTCCGCCGCGACGGTGCGCGCCATTTGCGGGCCGGTCGTCGACAGGTCGACGATGTGCTTCACGCGCTTCGCGCCGACGAGCCCGCGTGCGACGCTCTGGACGACGTCGGGCGTCGGCAGGCTCAGGAAGACGGTCTCGGCCGCGTCGGCGACGTCGCGGGCGGAGCTCCCGGCGCGAGCGCCGTTCTCCGTCAGCGCGCGCACGGCGTCTGCCGACGTATCGAACACGGTCAGCGAGTAGCCGGCGTTCACGAGGCGCCGCGCCATGTGTCCGCCCATTCGGCCGACGCCGATGAACCCGTAATCCGTCGTCTCCACAAGTCCTCCGTCGGAAATCAAGATCTGAAGTTCAGCTCGATCGCGACGCCGTTCGGGTCGTGCAGAAAGAGCTGGCGCAAGCCGATGTCGTCGAGCGAGTTCCGGGCCGGCTCTATCCCGAAGCGCCGGAGCCGCTCGAGCATCTCGTCGTAGCCGGTCGCGTTGAAAGCGATGTGGTCGACGGGACCTGTGCCGGGCGCTTTCCGCGAGAACGGGATGCCGACGCGGGCGGTCCACGCCTCGTACTGGTCCCAGTCGCCGATGTGGATGCACGGCGTGTCGCCGAGATAGAGCCAGTAGCCCGCGAAGTCGAGCTGCGGGCGAAAGCCGACGGTCATGCCGAGCGCGTCGCGATAGAAGTCCTTCGTCTTCTCGACGTCGTCGGTCAGAACCAGGTAGTGCTCCATTCGCTCGAGCGGCATCCTCGTATCCCCGTCGGCCGCGGCCGCGGGAAGTGCCCGAGGCGGCGTTCCGGTCGTCGTTCTCTGTCGGTCGGCTCGGCCGGGAGTCTACAATATCCGGCCCTCGTTCAGCCTGAGAGCCATGGAAAACCCGACTGCCGCCGCCAACCAGCCCTATCGTCGAATCGCCACCGAGGAGGCGTTCGCGCCGCGCGACATGCTCGAGCGCTATCGCCGCCTGATCCGCGCGAAGAAGGTCGACGACCCGGGCTTCGAGAGCCTGATGGGCTATTTTCTGTTCAATGACAGCCCGGCCACGAACGCGATCGTCGAGCGCCTGCAGGATCTCGGCGACCGCCGCCTCGGCGACATGGACGCGACCGGCATCGCGAAGCAGGTGATCGGCGTCACCGCGCCCGGCGTGCAGGTGTTCGACGCGGCGACGGCGGTCTCGCTCGCGGAGGTGTACAACGACGAGCTCGCGGCCGCGTGCCGCGCGCATCCGGATCGCTTCGCCGGGCTCGCGGCGGTCGCGCCGCAGGATCCGCCCCGCGCGGCCAAGGAGCTCGAGCGAGCGGTCCGCACGCTCGGTTTGAAGGGAGCGATCATCAACTCGCACACGCACGGCGAGTATCTCGACGACCACAAGTTCTGGCCGATCTTCGAGGCCGCCGACGCGCTCCGCGTGCCGGTCTACATCCACCCGCAGACGCCGCCGAAGCGCATGATCGGCCCGTTTCTCGAGAGCGGCCTCGACGGCGCCGTGTACGGCTTTGCGGTCGAGACCGGGCTGCACCTGCTGCGCCTGATCTTCAGCGGCGTGTTCGACCGCTTCCCGAACCTCGTCGTCGCCGTCGGGCATCTCGGCGAAGGGATTCCGTTCTGGCTCTTCCGCGTCGACTTCTTCCACAAGCGGATGATCGCGACGAAGCGTTACGCGCACATGCCGCCGCTCGCGAAGCGGCCGAGCGACTACATGCGCGAGAACATCTACGTCACGACGAGCGGCATGGCGTGGGAGCCCGCGATCATGTACACGCGCTCCGTGCTCGGCCCCGATCGGGTGCTCTATGCGATGGACTACCCGTATCAGTTCGTGCCGGAGGAGGTGCGGGTGACGGACGAGCTGCCGATCACCGACGAGGAGAAGAAGGCGTTCTACGAGACGAACGCCGAGCGCGTATTCAAGCTCTAGGAGCGGCGAACCGCATGAAGGACAACCGGCTGCTCGACGGACGCGAGATCCGCGATCGCATCCTCGCCGAGGTCGCCGAGCGGGTCGCCCGCGCGCGCGAACGTCACGCGCTCGGCCGGCTCGTCTCCGTCAGCATCGGCGAGCACAAGGAGGCCGCGGTCTACGTGCGCGGCCAGGCGCGCGCGGCCGAGAAGGTCGGCCTCGAGCTCGACGACCAGACCTGGCCCGCGACGCTGCGCCAGGACGAGGCGAAGGCGAGGCTCGTCGCGATGAACGACGACCCGACGGTGCTCGGCGTGATCTTGCAGCGGCCCGTGCCGAAGCACATCAACGTCCGCTCGCTGCAGTCGGCGATCCATCCGCTGAAGGACGTCGAGGGGATGAACCCCGCGTCGATCGGCGACATCGTCTACAACGACCTCGCGCTCGCGCCGTGCACGGCGGCCGCGTCCGTCGAGCTGATCAAGGCGACCGGCTTGAACCTCCACGGCCTCGAGGTCGTGATGGTCGGTCACTCCGAGATCGTCGGCAAGCCTGCAGCGTTCATGCTGATGGCCGAAGGAGCGACCGTGACCGTCTGCCACCATCTGACGCGGTCGGTCGCCGCGCATTCGCGCCGGGCCGACGCGGTGCTCGTCGCGGTCGGCCGCCCGAAGTTCCTGCGCGCCGACATGGTGAAGCCCGGCGCGGCCGTGATCGACATCGGCATCAATCAGATCACGGACGACGACGGGCGCACGCACATCGTCGGCGACGTCGACACCGAGAACGTGAAGGAGGTGGCGAGCTGGGTGACGCCGGTGCCGGGCGGCGTAGGACCCGTCACGGTCGCGATGTTCATGCGCAACGCGATCGCCGCCCACGACAAGCAGCTCGCGGCGGGCTGGCTCGACTGATGCGCTGGCGGCGCTTGCGCGTCAAACGGCGGCGGGCGCCGGAGCGGCTCGAGACGGAGCGGCTGCTGCTGCGCAAGCCGCGGGCGGTCGACGCGCCGGCGGTCTTCGAGCGTTTCGCGAGCGATGCGGACGTCACGCGTTACCTGAGCTGGCGCCGCCACGCGACCGTTGCCGACACGGAAGCGTTCCTCGCGCTCGCGGCGGAGCAGTGGGCCGAAGGGCCGGCGGGCCCTTACTTGATCGAGGCGCGCGACTCCGGGCAGCTCCTCGGCAGCACCGGCTTCGCCTGCGAGAGCGCGACGGTCGCGGAGGTCGGCTACGTGCTCGCGAAGGACGCGTGGGGCAACGGCTACGCGACCGAGGCGCTCGGCGCGTTGGTCGCGGCGGCGCCCGCGATCGGCTTCGGCCGAATCTACGCGATCTGTCATACGGCGCACGCGGCGTCGGCGCGCGTGCTCGAGAAGAACGGCTTCCGCGCCGAAGGGGTGCTGCGCCGCCACGCGGAGTTCCCGAACCTCGCGCCGGGCGAGCTCCTCGACGTCCTCTGCTACGGCCGCACCCTCGACTAGACGCCGCCGGCGTCAGGCGAGGGCGTGGTAGACGTGCTGGACGTCCTCGTCCTGCTCGAGCTTGTCGATCAGCTCCATGACCTCGTTCGCCTGCTCGTCCGGCAGCTCGACCGGCGACAGGCAGATGTACTCGTGCGCGGCCGAGACCGGCACGATCCCGCGCGCCTCGAGCGCCTCCTGCATCTGTCCGAAATCCGCGAACAGGCACCGCGCGACGATCTGCGGCTCGCCCTTGTCGCCGGTGCTCTCGCCCATCTCCTCGAGGCCGTGATCGATCAGATAGAGCTCGAGCTCGTCCTGATCGATGCCCTCCGGGTTCATCCGGAACACGCCCATCTTGCGGAACTGGAACGCGACGCTGCCGGTCGTGCCGAGGTTGCCGCCGCCCTTCGAGAAGATCGCGCGGACCGACGCGACCGTCCGGGTCGGGTTGTCCGTCGCCGTCTCGACCAGCACCGCGACGCCGTGCGGCGCGTATCCCTCGTAGATGATCTGCTCGTAGTTCGCCGAGTCCTTGCCGAGCGCGCGCTTGATCGCGGACTCGATCTTGTCCTTCGGCATGTTCACCTGGCGAGCGTTCTGGATCACGCGTCGCAGCGCGGGATTGCCGTGCGGGTCCGGGCCGCCGGCCTTGACCGCCACGATGATGTCCTTCGACAGGCGCGAGAACTGCTTCGCCATGCGGTCCCAGCGCGCGAACATCGTGGCCTTGCGGACTTCGAAGATTCTGCCCATGGCGCAAAAGTGTCGCAGGTGCCCGGCCGCGGCCGCAACGGCTGCGGCGCGGCCGGGCGAGCCGCAGAAAGCTCGGTCAGGAGACGCGCGACGCTTCGGCGCGCAGCCGCGCCAGCGCGAGGCGCTCCTCGCGGTGCGGATCGTTCACGACCTCGCACTCGTTGTCGAAGAACATCGTCGCGCGCCGCTCGAGGTCGAACGCGGGCCAGGCGGGCAGCCCGTCCGTGCTGGGATCGCCGGTCCGCGCAAAGTTCGCGAACGCGGCGCTCATCAGGCTCGCGAGCGGGTAACGATCGTTGCCCGCGCCGGTCATCGACGCCGCGATGTCGACGTTGTCGAATGCGAACGGGATGTCGAGGCAGTGGTAGGAGCGCAGCTTGCCTTCGCGCACCGGCGACGCCCAGCGGAAGTAGTACATGTAGACCGGGGCCGCCGCTTGCGAGGCCTTCAGCTCGGCCTCGGTCGTCACGCCGACGCGGAAGGAGTTGTCGGAGGCGATGATCTGGTAGAGCTCGACGTTCTCGACGCCCGGGCGGTTGCTGCGGTAGAGCTCGATCAGCTCGCGCGCGGCGCGCTCGTCCGCGCCGGTGCTCCGCTGCACGAGCGCGAGGAGCTCCGTGTCGTCGATCGGGTCGAACGGCCCCTGCGGGAAGAAGTTCACCTCGTGCTCGGTCGAGCTGACCATCAACGGCACGTCCGCGGACACCGCGGGGGCGGTCGGCGAGAACGGTCCGCCGGGTAGCGAGTGGCCATCGACGGTCGGCTGCATCGGCAGTCCGCGCGTCGCGACGAACGCGTCGCGCACCTGCTCCATCGGCAGGCGCTGCAGCTCGTCGACGCTACGTACCCCGAGCGCGCTCATGAAGCGCTCCGCGCCCTCGGTCGCTCGATCCTTCGATACGCCCTCGATCAGCGCGCCGCTCATGCCGATCGCGCGATGGAACAGGCCGCGCGCGCTCGGCATGGCGAGCAGCGCCGCGACTTTCCCGGCGCCGCCCGACTGGCCGAAGATCGTGACGTTGCGCGGATCCCCGCCGAACTGGGCGATGTTCTCCCGGACCCACTCGAGCGCCGCGACGATGTCGAGCATGCCGACGTTGCTCGCGCCGCGGAAGCGGTCGCCGCCGAGCTCCTCGAGGTACAGGTAGCCGAAGACGTTCAGCCGGTGCGTGACCGGCACGACGACGACGTCTTGCGCACGCGCGAGCCGCGCGCCGTCGTACAGCAGCCAGTTGCCGGAGCCGCTCGAGAAGCCGCCGCCGTGCAGCCAGACCATCACCGGCCGGTTGCCTCGGCCGGTCGCGGGGGTGAACACGTTCAGGTTGAGGCAGTCCTCGCTCATCGGCTCGCGGCGATCGAGCGCGAACACCTCGGAGATCGGTCCCTCGAAGTCCTGCGGCGAGCGGTTGCCGACCGCGGCGCACTCGCGCACGCCGGTCCAGGGCGCGGGCTTCCGCGGCGGCATGAAGCGGTTCTCGCCGCCGGTCGGCGCGCCGTACGGGATGCCGTAGAACGCGTTGACGCCGCCGTCGAGCACGACGCCCTGCACGCGGCCCGCCGCGGTCTGCACGGTGCGGCTCGCTCGCGCGTGCCGCACGTCCTGGGCGAAAGCGCGCCCGAACGGACCGGCGGCCAACGAGCCGGCGGCGGCGATGCCGGTGCGAATGAACGAACGGCGGTCGAAGCTCATCGGATCTCCCTCGATGGTGCGTAGCGATGCGTGTACGTCCGGCGTTCGGACGAGCGGGCGCCGGCGTCTAGCGAGCGCGCCGCTGGCCGCCGGTCGTGCGTGGCGGTTATCGTTATCGCCTCGATGCTAGGAAAAAGCCGCTGGGCGCACAACCGTCGCACCGCGCGGTTCGGCGGACAGCTTTGAGGGGGGACACGTGAGCACGACGAGACGGCGATTTTTGACCGCGGCCGCGGGAGCGGGTCTGGCTTTTTGCGGCTGCGGCGCGTGGTCGCAACCCGCGGCCGGAACCGCGCGCGGACCGATGCTGATCGGCGGCCGGCGGGTACGGACGATCGACATGCACGCGCACGTGCTCGTGCCCGAGGTCTGGCCCTTGCTCGAAGGCCATCCGCAGGCCGAAACCGATATCGGGGCTTTCCTGCGCTCGCCGATCGCCGCACGGCTGACGAGCGTCGAGCAGCGCTTCGAGGAGATGGAGCGTCAGGGCATCGACGTGCAGGTGTTGAGCGTGCACTTTCAGCACCAGCACGACTGGGCGCCGCCGGATCTCGCAAACGCCTACGTCCGCGTGCTGAACGAGAAGGTAGCGGAGCAGGTCGCCGCGCATCCCGAGCGATTGGTAGGCCTCGGTGCGGTGTCGCTGCAGCATCCGGAGCTCGCCGCCGAGCAGCTCACGCATGCGATGCGCGAGCTCGGGCTGCGCGGCGTGATGATGACGACGACGATCGGGGCGGAGGAGATCTCGGCGCCGCGGTTCGAGCCGTTCTGGAGCACGGCCGAGGCGCTCGGCGCGGTCGTGCTGTTGCACCCCGAGGGGTTCGACGGCGGCGAGCGGTTCGCGGGGCGCGGTCAGCTCGGCAACACGATCGGGATGCCGCTCGACACGACGGTCGCGCTGTCGCAAATGATCTTCAGCGGCTTTCTCGACCGGCATCCGCGCCTGAAGCTCGTCGCGTGCCACGGCGGCGGCTACCTGCCGTCCTATATCGGCCGCTCCGACAACTGCTACGAGAAGAGCGACGGGTGCAAGGGCATCGCGAAGGCGCCGAGCGCGTATCTGCGCGATCTCTACTACGACACGCTCGTGTACTCGCCCGCGAACCTGCGGCACCTGATCGACACGGTCGGCGCGGACCGGCTCGTGCTCGGCACCGACTATCCGTTTCCGATCATGAGCACCGACCCGGTCGGCGACGCGCTCGCGGTCGAGGGTCTGAGCGACGCGGAGCTCGAGGCGATCGTCGGCGGAACGGCCGCGCGGCTCCTCGGGATCTGACCGGCGTAGCCCGGGTCAGCGGTAGGACTGGTAGACCGTCGCGCTGCCGTCGCGCTGCACGAGCAGGACGTCGTACGGATCGACGACGCCGCCGACCTCCATGCCGGGCGAGCCGCGCGGCATCGCGGGCACCGCGAGGCCGACCGCGTCGGGCCGCTCCGCGAGCAGACGATGGATCTCGCGCGCGGGGACGTGCCCCTCGATGGCGTAGCCCGCGACCGAGGCCGTGTGGCAGGAGCCGTACCGGACCGGCATGCCGAGCCGCTCGCGCGCGGCGGAGTTGCCGCCGTCGTGGGCGACGACGTCGAAGCCGTTCGCCTCGAGGTGCTTGACCCATTCGCGGCAGCAGCCGCACGAAGGGCCGGTCCATACCTCGATCGTCGGCGCGGCCGCGCGGACGACCTGCGCCGGGACCAGCGGGGCCGCGACCGCGGCCGCGAGCGCCGTGGCGATCCGTCTACGAATCTTGTCCGGTCGATCCTCGAGCATCGGCTGCCTCCCGCTCCGATCGGTCGGAGCCGCTCGATACTACCTTCGGGGCCGGAGCCGGCCAACCGACCGGCGCACCGTTCCGTAGCCGGCCGGCGGCACGTTGGCGGGCCGCGGTCAAGCGGCGTACATTGCGAGGCTTTTCCGCTCGAGCATGCATGACGACGCCGACCGACACCGAGGCGATACGACCGGCCGCGCCGGCGGCGGCCGCGCGGGCCGCGGCCGCGCTGCCGGTCGCGCCGTCGGTCACGCTGCTGCTCTCGCTCGTGCTCGCGACCGCGCTCGGGCCGCTCGCGATGTCGTCGTTCATCCCGGCGATCCCGTCGATCCAGAGCGAGTTCGGCGTCCCGATCACGACGGCGCAGCTCACGCTGACGCTGTCGATGCTCGCGATGGCCGTCAGCTCCTTGGGCTACGGCGGCCTCGCGGACCGCTACGGCCGCAGGCCCGTGCTGCTCTGCGGCGTCGTGCTCGCGATCGTCGGCTCTGCCGCCTGCGCGCTCGCGCCGACCGTCGAGGCCGTGATCGTCGGGCGGGTGCTCCAGGCGGCCGGCGCGTCCTCCGGCATCGTGCTCGCGCGGGTCATCGTCAGGGACGTCTACGGCGACGAGCGCTCGACGAGCGTGCTCGCCTACGTCACGGCGGCGATGGCGCTCGCGCCGCTCGTCGGGCCGATCCTCGGCGGCTATCTGATCGACTACCTCGGCTGGCGCGCGCCGTTCCTCGCGGTCGCGGCGCTCGCGGGCCTGCTGCTCGTGCTGCTGACCTTGCGGCTGCCGGAGACTCGGCCCGCGGCGCTCGCGACGCAGGGCAACCGCTTCGCGGCCGGGGATTTCGCGGCGCTCCTCGGCCGCTACGACTACGTCCGCTACGCCGTCTACGGCGCGATGATGCAGGGCACGTTCATGGCGTTCATCGGCGGCGCGCCGTACGTCGCGACCGAAGTGTTCCGGCTCTCGGCGGCCGCCTACGGCTGGCACTTCATGGTCGCGCCGATCGGCTATCTCACCGGCAGCCTGATCGCGGGCCGCTTCGGCAACCGCTTCGCGCGCGAGCCGCTCCTGAACGCCGGAGCGGTGCTCGCGGTCGCCGTCTGCGCCGCGGCGCTCTGGCTCACCTTCCAGCCGTGGTTCGGCGCCTGGAGCTTCTTCCTGCCGATGTGCGTGCTCTCGTGCGTGATCGGCATCGTCTTCCCGAGCGCTCAAGTCGCGCTCCTGATCAGCGGCGGCGAGCAATCCGGCGCTGCCTCCGGGCTCTTCGGCTTCCTGCAGCTCGCGACCGGGGCGCTGCTGGCGCAGATCGTCGGTGCGCTGCTCGACCTCGGGCCGGCCGCGGTCGCGGGGGTGATGACGGCCGCGGCGGTCGTCGCCCTCGCGGCGATCGCGGCTCGGCCTCGGCGGGCGCGGGTGCGGCCGCTCGGTTGAGCGCGCTCCGTGCCGTGCGGGGTTTTTTTGCGGCGGCGGCGAATCGACAATAGCGTCTCCCGCGCCCGCTCGCGCCTTCTGCCAACGACGACGATGCGACGACTCGCCGAAAGCCTGCTTCTCGCGCTGATCGCGGCCGCCGCGCTCGCGACGAGCGCCGCGCACGCGCAGGCCGCACGCCGCGGCGGCGATCCGTCGGCCGCACCGAGGCCGGTCGCCGAGCGCGGCCCGTTGAGCGCGGACGAGCTGACGACGATCGACATCTTCGAGCGTGCGAGCCCGTCCGTCGTGTTCATCACGACCGTGCAGCACGTGCGCGACTTCTGGACGAGGAACGTGATGCGCGTGCCGCAGGGCACGGGCTCGGGCTTCATCTGGGACGAGCAGGGTCACGTCGTCACGAACTACCACGTGATCCGCGGCGCCCAGGGTGCCGTCGTCACGCTCGCTGATCAGCGCAGCTACCCGGCCTCGCTCGTCGGCGTGAGCCCGGAGCACGACCTCGCGGTGCTCCACATCGACACGCCCGTCGATGCGCCGCCGCCGCTGCCGATCGGCACGAGCGCCGATCTGCGCGTCGGGCAGCACGTGCTCGCGATCGGCAATCCGTTCGGCCTCGATCACACGCTGACGACCGGGGTGATCTCGGCCCTGAATCGCTCGATCGACAACGAGCGGGGCGGGACGATCGAGAACCTGATCCAGACCGATGCGGCCATCAACCCCGGAAACTCGGGCGGCCCGCTGATCGACAGCGCCGGGCGCCTGATCGGCATCAACACGATGATCTACAGCCCGTCCGGCGCGTACGCGGGCATCGGCTTCGCCGTGCCGGTCGATACCGTGAACCGCGTCGTGCCGCGGCTGATCGCGTACGGCCGCTACGTGCGGCCGACGCTCGGCATCGTCGCGAACGACGATCTGTCCCGGCGGCTCCTCCGCGGGACGAACGTGACCGGCGTGCTGGTGCTCGATGTGACACCCGACTCGCCCGCGGCGCGGGCAGGGCTCCGGCCGACGCAGATCCGTGCCGACGGCTCGATCGTGCTCGGGGACGTGATCCAGGCGATCGACGGCCGCGCGGTCGCGAGCTTCAACGAGCTCGTGAACCGGCTCGACGGCTACTCGTTCGGGGATCGGATCACGGTCGCGTTCTGGCGCGACGGGCGGCGGCTCACGGCCGAGGTCGAGCTCGCCGACGGCCCGCCCGGGCGCCGCTAGGCAGAATTGCAAAATTCTCGCACGTCGGCTGTAGAAAACTCATGATCGGTTCTCGGTTCCGGGCGCCCCCGCTATGTTATAAAGGCGCACCCGACAACGTTTCCGTGCAGGCCGACGACCGATGCCGACGCGAATGAGCGCGCGTGCGCGCGGCTCCCACTCCACGCGAGCGGCGTCCAGTATTCTACGCGCGCTCCTCGTCGGCGCGCTCGCCGTCGCGGCCGGCTGCTCGAAGCCGGCGCCGCCGCAGACGCAGGCTCCGGTCGCGGGCACGGTCGCGGTCGTGACGGCCGTGGCGACCGTCCAAGAGATGGGCATCGAGATCGAGGCCGTCGGCACGACCCGCGCGAACGAGTCGGTCGAGGTCACCTCGAAGGCCTCGAACGTGATCAAAGCGATCCACTTCGAGGAAGGCGCGGAGGTCGCCCGCGGCGACGTGCTCGTCGAGCTCGACGACGCCGAGGCGCAGGCAGCGCTCGCCGAGGCGAAGGCCGCGCTCGCCGACAGCCAAAGCCAGTACAACAGAAGCCGCGATCTGTTCGCTCGCGAGGCGCTGTCGATCGCGCAGCTCGAGCAGCTCGAGGCGCGGCTCAATGCCGACCGGGCGAGGGTCGCGGCGGCCGAGGCCCGGCTCGCCGATACGGTGATCCGCGCCGCGTTCGACGGGCGCACCGGCTTCCGGCGCGTCAGCGTCGGCAGCTTCGTCAGCCCGGGCTCGGTGATCACGACGCTCGACGACACCTCCCGCATCAAGCTCGACTTCACGGTGCCGGAGACGTATCTGTTCCTGCTGCGGCGCGGGCTGCCGATCACGGCGTCGACGACCGGCCTGCCGGGCCGGAAGTTCGTCGGTGAGGTCACGAACCTCGACTCGCGCGTCGACCCCGTCACGCGCTCGATCGCCGTGCGGGCCGAGATCCCGAACTCCGACGGCGCGCTCCGCGCGGGCATGTTCATGACGGTCGGCCTGCAGGGCGACGTCGTGCCGACGCTGCTCGTGCCGGAGGAGGCGATCGTGCCCGAGCAGGGCCGGACCTACGTGTTCGTCGTCGACAATGGCATCGTCGAGCGGCGCGAGGTTCGCATCGGCAAGCGCCGGCCGGGCGACGTCGAGATCGTCGCGGGCCTCGCGGAAGGGGAGCGCGTGGTCGTCGAAGGCACGCAGAACGTGCGGGACGGCACGCCGGTCGAAGAAGTCCGCCGCAACCCGACCTGACGCGATGCGGATCGCCGAAGTCTCCGTCCGGCGTCCGGTCTTCGCGACCGTCATCAGCCTGCTGCTCGTCATCTTCGGGCTCACGTCGCTCCAGCGGCTCGCGGTCCGCGAATATCCCGACATCGACCGGCCGGTCGTCTCGATCACGACGAGCTACAACGGCGCGTCGGCGGCCGTGATCGAGACGAAGGTCACGCAGGTGATCGAGGACTCGATCGCCGGAATCGAGGGCATCGTCAAGATCGAATCCGACAGCGAGGACGAGCGCTCGCAGGTCCGGATCGAGTTCGACGTGAACCGCGACATCGATGCGGCCGCGAACGACGTCCGGGACCGCGTCGCGCGGGTCGCGTCGAGCCTGCCGGTCGAGGCCGACCCGCCGCAGATCGTCAAGGCGGACGCGAGCGCGGACCCCGTGATGACGCTCGCGTTCAGCTCCGAGTCGATGTCGATGCTCGAGCTGACGGACTATGCCGAGCGGAACCTCGTCGACCGGCTGTCGACGGTGCCGGGCGTCGCGCGCGTCAGCATCATCGGCGGGCGGCGCTATTCGATGCGCATCTGGATCGATCGCCAGGCGCTCGCCGCACGGCAGCTGACGGTCGCCGACATCGAGGACGCGCTCCGCCGCGAGAACGTCGAGCTGCCGGCCGGCCGGCTCGAGTCGCGGACGCGCGAGTTCTCGCTCCGCACGATCGTCGGCCTCGAGACGGAGCAGGACTTTCGCAATCTCGTGATCGCGCGCGGCGACGACGGCCACTTGATCCGGCTCGGCGAGGTCGCGGACGTGCAGCGGGCGGCCGAGAACGAGCGCTCGTACAGCCGCTTGAACGGCCGTCCGGGCATCATGCTGACGGTCGAGGCGCAGTCGAAGGGCAACACGCTCGACATCGCACGCGGTGTTCGCGAGGAGGTCGAGCGGCTCTTGCCCGGGTTGCCGCCGGGCTCCGTGCTCCAGGTCAGCGTCGACAACGCGGTCTCGATCGAAGCGGCGCTCCAGGAGGTGCTGATCGCGGTCGCGTTCGCGCTGATCTCCGTGCTCGCCGTGATCTATCTCTTCCTCGGCAATCTGCGCGCGACGCTGATCCCGGCGGTCACGATCCCGGTGTCGGTCATCGCCTCGCTCACGGTGATGTACGCGCTCGGCTACTCGGTCAACGTGCTGACGCTGCTCGGCCTCGTGCTCGCGATCGGTCTCGTCGTCGACGACG
>CAYWGQ010000020.1:0-35551 GCA_964457725.1 uncultured Gammaproteobacteria bacterium | reverse complement strand
CGTGGGTGCGCCCGCGCCGGCGAAGATCGCGGCTGGACAGCCGCTCCTACCGTGGGTGCGCCCGCGCCGGCGAAGATCGCGGCTGGACAGCCGCTCCTACCGTGGATGCGCCGCGCCGGCGAAGATCGCGGCTGGACAGCCGCTCCTACCGTGGGTGCGCCCGCGCCGGCGAAGATCGCGGCTGGACAGCCGCTCCTACCGAGAGTAAGAGCGCGGCGTGGAGGCCCGGCCGCGTCAGCCGCCGAGAAAGTCGCGCTTGCCGATTTGGACGCCGTTGTGGCGCAGGATCAGATACGCCGTCGAGTAGTGGAAGTAGAAGTTCGGCACGACGAAGCTCCAGAAATAATCCTTGCCGTTGAACGTCAGCGTGCCGTTCGGGAACTTGAGCTCGATCGTCCGCGCCTCCCAGCCCGGGAACTGCCCCGGCTCGAAGCTCTTCAGGTGCTCGATCGTCTTCGCGATCCGTCGATGCAGATCGGCGAACGTCTGCTCGTCGTCCGCCCAGCGCGGCGGCTCGAGACCGGCGAGGCGGCTCGCGGCGCCCTTCGCCTGATCGCTCATGATCTGGATCTGCCGGGTGAACGGCAGCATGTCCGGCGCGAGCCGCGAGTGCAGGAAGACGCTCGGATCGATCTTGCGCGCGGCTGCGTCCTGCTCGGCCTTGCCGAGGATCGCGTCGAGGTTCGCGAGCATGCCGGTGAACACCGGCACGAGCTGATGATACATGTCGGAAGCCATCGCCCGCTCCTTTCCAGCATTAGCTCGAATCGTTCGTGCCCGCGGCGCCCGCCGCGGGCGGCGCGCCATCATACAGCGCGTCACGGCACGCTGCGCTGGACCTCTGCGGCACGACACCTTATTAATGCCGCCGTGGGCGCGGTGAGCCCGAGCGCGTCGGCGCGGCAGCGATCACGGACGCCGGACGGCCGCCGTGATACTGATTCACTCGACGCCCGAGCGCGGGCGCGCAACTTCCCCGGGGCCGATGCGGTCGAAAACACCATCGTGTGAAATGTTCCGCCGGGCCGAGGACGGTGCCCCCGCGCCGTGACGGCGGGTGCAGGCAGGCGTTACAAACGGAGCGTAGTACGAATGCGGTTTCTGAAGATCGCCGGCATCGTGATCGGTGCGCTTCTGCTTCTCGCGATCGGCGCGGCCGTGCTGATCACGGTTTCGTTCGATCCGAACGACTACAAGGACGACGCGGCGAGGCTGTTCGAGGCGCGCACCGGACGCACGCTCGCGATCGAGGACGACCTGTCGTTGAGCTTCTTCCCGTGGCTCGCGGTCGAGACGGGCCGCGTGACGGTCGGTCATTCCGCGGACTTCCCCGCGCCCGCCGACGGCAGACCGTTCGCAACCGTCGCGCGCGCGGCCGCCCGCGTCAGGCTCCGGCCGCTGCTCGAGCGCCGCATCGAGATCGGCGTCGTCGAGCTCGAAGGGCTCGAGCTCGAGCTCGCCCGCGACGCGGAGCTGCGCGGCAACTGGGAAGACCTGCTCACGCGCCGGGCAGCCGACGAGACCGCCGCGCCCGACGGCGACGAGGCGGCCGTGGAAACCTTCGAGATCGCGGGCGTGCGCGTGCGGGACGGCGTCGTCCGCTGGCGCGAGAACGTGGACGAGCTTCGCTATACGATCGCCGGCATCGAGCTCGAGACCGGGGCGATCGGCAGCGGCCGGCCCGTCGAGGTCGCGCTCGGACTGACCTTCCGCGACGAGAGCGTCTCGCTCGCCGCCACCGTCGAAGCGAGCGCGACCGCCGAGCTCGGCGACGCCGGCGCCTTCGCCGCCCGCGGGCTCGAGGTGCGCTTCGGCGTCGCAGACGCGGAGATCGCGGAGCGAGCGCGAGGCACGCTTCGCGCCGCAGCGGTCACCGGCGGCGCCGGCAATCCGATCCGGATCGATACGCTCGCCCTCGATGCGACGCTCGCCCACCCGCTCGCGAACGGACGGCGCGTGCCGCTCGCGGTCGCGGCCGCGGCCGCCGCGTACGATCCGGCCGCGGACACGCTGGCGTTCGAGGATCTCCGCACCGAGGCGGGCGCCGTCGCGGCCGACTGGCAGCTCGACGCCTCATCGTTGCTCACCGCGCCGCAGGTCGGGGGCACCGTGCGCGCGAGCGGCGACATGGCGGAGCTGCTCGCGCTCGCCGGGCTCGAGGCGCCGGTCGGCATCGACCCGCGCACGCTCGGCCCGTTCAGCGCGGCCGCGACGTTCGCGTGGCGGCAGGCGCCGGCGGAGGTGCGCATCGGCGAGCTCGCCGTCGACGCGGTCGGGGTCCGTATCCGCGGCGAGGGCAGTCTCGCGGGCGAGCGGCTCGCCGGACGAATCGACATCCCGGAGCTCGTGCCGAACGAGACGCTGAAGGCGCTGCTCCGCACGGCCGTGCCGCCGACGGTCGACGTCGAAGCGATCGATCGGCTCGCGATCGCGGCGCGTTTCGACGCGGATCTCGCGACCCAGCAGGCGTCGATCAGGGAGCTTTCGGCGAACGTCTTCGGCGCCGCGATCACGGGCGAGCTCGAAGCGCTGCCCGGAGCGAACGGCAGCCTCTTCCGCGGCGCGGTCAAGACCTCGCGCTTCGACCCCGCCAAGCTCGCGCAAGCGTTTCGCAGTTTCCTGCCCGACACGATCGATCCCGCGGAGCTCGGCATGCTCGAGCTCGACGCACGCTTCGCCCTCGATGCGGGCGCCGATACGGTCTCGTTCGCGCCGTTCTCGGCCGAGGTCTTCGGCCTGCGCGGCAGCGGCGAGCTCGCCGGAAGCGCAATCTCCTCGGCGGCGGTCTGGAACGGCCGCGTCTCGGTCGAGCCGTTTTCCCCGCGCGCGCTGATGCAGCGGTTCGGTCAGGCCGTGCCGCAAACATCGGATCCCACCGCGCTCGGCCGCGCGGCGATCGACACGCGCTTCGCGATCGACGTCGCCCGGGAGACGAGCCGGTTCGAGAACCTGACGCTGATGCTCGATGACACCCGCATCACCGGCCAGTTCACCGTCTCGGGCTTCGCCGACCCGCGCTACTCCTTCGCGCTCGCGATCGACTCGGTCGACGCGGATCGTTATCTCTCGCCGCCCGCGGACGAGGCCGAGGCCGGGCAGAAGACCGCGGGCGATATCGAGCTGCCGACGGAATCGCCGCTCGTGCTCGACGGCCGCGTCGAGGTCGGCTCCTTGAAGCTCGCGAACCTGTCGTTCGCGGACGTCTCGACGAGCATTTCGCTCGGCAACGGCGACGCGAAGCTCGAATCGGCGCGCGCGCGACTCTACGGAGGCGAGTTCGCGGGCAGCTTCCACGCGATCACGAGCACCTCCTCGCCCGGGCTGAGGCTCCAGGGACGCGCGAGCAATCTGACGCTCGAGCCGCTGATCGAGGCGCTGACCGGCGAGCCCGCGAACTTCACCGGCACCGGCAGCTTCGACCTCGACCTCTCCGGCCAGGGCCAGACGGTGATCGACAACGTCCGCACGGCGGGCGGCAACGTCGCGTTCACGCTCGAGAACGGCGCCGTGCGGGGGTTCAACCTAGGCCACGCGCTCTGCGCGGCCTACAACGCGCTCGAGCGCCAGCCCGCGCCGCCGGAGCAGCCGCGCGCGACCGAGTACGCGCTGATTCGCGGCACGGCCACGGTCGCGAACGGCGTCGCCGCGAGCAACGATCTGCTCGCGCGCGCTTCGTTCATGGACGTGACCGGACGCGGCACGCTCGTGCTCGTCGAGCAGCGGCTCGACTACGATCTCGAAGCGACGCTGACGGGCCGGATCGAGATTCCGAATTGCCAGACGATGGAGCGGCTGATCGGCGGCTCGATCCCGCTCGACATCCGCGGCACGGTGACGGAGCCCGAGATCACGCCGGACTTCAGCGAGATCATCAAGCGGCGCGTCGAGAGCGAGCTGCGCGACCGCATCCAGGACCGGCTCCAGGACCGCTTGCGCGATCTGTTGCGCTGAAGCGCCCACGGCGCCGCGCGTAGGAGCGGCTGTGCAGCCGCGATTTTCCCCACGACACCGCGCGTAGGAGCGGCTGTCCAGTCGCGATCTTCACGCCGTGCAGCGAAGAGTCGCGGCTGGACAGCCGCTCCTACCCCCCGCCACCCCCCCGCCACGAGGGGAGGGCGCGGTTCTGCGGCGAACGGTTCATACCGCTACAATGAGCGCCCGTGGGGGGGACGCTCGAACCGAATGAGCAGACGTAGACGCGCAAGGAAGCGCGGCGGCGGACGCCTGTGGCACGTCGTCGGCGTGCTCGCGCTCGCCGCGATCGCGGCGACGGGCTACGGCGGCTATCTCGCCTGGACCGTGACGGCCCAGTTCGAAGGCCGGCGCTGGGACGTGCCCGCCCAGGTGTACGCGGCACCGCTCGAGCTCTACGCGGGCCGGCGGCTCGCCCAGGAGGACCTGGTCACGGAGCTCCGCCGCCTGGGCTACCGCGAGGATCCGCGGCTCGAGCGCCCCGGCACGTATCGCGTCGCGATCGACCGGGTCGCGTTCGCTGCCCGGCCGCTCGAGTATGCCGGCGAGTTCGCCCCGGAGCGGTTGCTCGCCGTCACGTTCGACGGCGGCACGATCCGCGACGTCCGCGATGCCCGCGGCGATCCCGTGCCGCTCGCGCGGCTCGACCCGGCATTGATCGGCAATCTGTTTCCGGCGCACGGCGAGGACCGTCTGATCGTCGCGCCGCATCAGATCCCGCCGCTCCTGACGGCCGCGCTGAAGATCGTCGAGGATCGGCGCTTCGACACGCACCTCGGCATCGATCTGGTCGCCGTCCTGCGCGCCGCATGGGTGAACCTGACGGCCGGCGAGATCCGCCAGGGCGCGAGCACGCTGACGCAGCAGCTCGTGCGCAGCTACTTCCTCTCGAACGAGCGCACCTGGGACCGGAAGGTGCGCGAAGCGTTCATGGCCGTCGCGCTCGAGCTGCGCTATTCGAAAGACGAGCTGCTGCACGCGTACGTGAACGAGATCTATCTCGGCCAGGACGGCGGCCGCGCGATCCACGGCTTCGGCCTCGCGAGCCGCTTCTATTTCGGCAAGCCGCTCGGCGAGCTCGAGCTTCCGGAGCTCGCGCTGCTCGTCGCCCAGGTGCGCGGGCCGACGTACTACGATCCGCGGCGGCACCCCGAGCGCGCGCTCGAGCGGCGCAACCTCGTGATCGGGATGCTCGCGGAAGCCGGGCTCGTCAGCCCCGAGGAGGCCGAGCGCGCGGCCGCTGCCGAGCTCGGCGTCGTGCTCGGCGATCGTGCGCGGCCCGGGGCGACCTACGCCGCGTTTCTCGACCTCGTCCGGCGGCAGCTCGGCGAGCAGTACGATGCCCGCGACCTCGAGGCGTCGGGGCTCAAGGTCTACTCGACGCTCGATCCGATCGTCCAGAACGCGGCAGAGCGGGCGCTCGCGGAAGGCCTCGACGCCCTCGGTCCGAGCGCGGCGCCGCTCCAGGGCGCCGTCGTCGTCGCGTCGCCCTACAACGGCGAGGTCCAGGCGATCGTCGGCGGACGCGACTCGCGCGTCGTCGGCTTCAACCGCGCGCTCGACGCGCGACGCCAGATCGGCTCGCTCGTGAAGCCCGCGGTGTATCTCGCCGCGCTCGAGTCCGGACGCTTCACGCTCGCGAGCCTCGTCGACGACGCGCCGATCGACCTCGAGCTCGACAACGGCGCGCGCTGGATGCCGACGAACTTCGATGAGCGCGCGCACGGTTACGTGCCGCTCGTCCGCGCGCTGGCGGAATCGATGAACCTCGCGACGGTCAGGCTCGGCCTCGAGGTCGGCCTCGACGCGGTCGCATCGACGCTCGAGCGGCTCGGGCTGTCCAAAAAGCCGCCGCTCTATCCGTCGCTTCTCTTGGGCTCGCTCGATCTGACGCCGCTCGAGGTCGCGCAGGTCTACAGCACGCTCGCGACCGGCGGGCTGCGCATGCCGCTCACGGCGGTGCGCGCGGTCGTCGACGACCAGGGCCGCGTGCTCGAGCGGCGGACGCTCGCGATGGAGCCCGCGGTCGATGCCGAGGCCGCCTACGCGGTGAACCAGGCGCTCGTCGTCGCGATGGAGCGCGGCACCGGGCGCACCGCCCGGGCGGAGCTGCCTCCCGGCCTGACCGCGGCCGGCAAGACCGGCACGTCGGACGCGTTTCGCGACAGCTGGTTCGCGGGTTTCACGGACGACCGGCTCGTCGTCACGTGGATCGGCGCCGACGACAACCGCCCGACCGGCTTCAGCGGCGCGACCGGCGCGGGCCGCATCTGGTCGCGGATCGTCAAGGAGACGGCCAGCGATCCGTTCGCACCGCAGCCGCCGGCGACGGTCGAGAGCCATTGGATCGACTACCAGACCGGCACCGCGACACGCGAGCATTGCCCAGGCGCGGTGCTGCTGCCGCTCGCGTTCGATCCGCCGGGCGGTAGGCTATTCGGCTGCGACGGCGGCGGCGGTCGGCTGTTCGGCCGCTTCGAGCGGCTCGACCGCGAACGCGCGGACGGCGCGTTCGACGACGCCCGCCGGCCGGCGGCCGCGCCGGCGTCCCGCGAGCCGCGCCGCGGCCCGTTGCGGGATCGGTTGCGGCGCTGGCTCGGCCGCGACTGAACGCATCCGCGGCCGCTCGTTCCTCGTCATCGCCCGGCGCGCTGTGCACGCGGCGCCCGCCCGCGCGTTATCTCCTTCGTACTTCCACTGTGCTCAAGAGGGAACCGAAATGAGATCGATTGCATTGCTCGTGGCCGCGGCCGGGATGCTCGCGGGGAGCGCGCTCGCGCAACCGGGCGAGCGCCGCGGCGTTGCGGACCTCGACGGCGACGGCGTCATCACCCGCGAGGAGCTGCGGACGCTTCACGAGCGGATGGCCGACCGCCGCTTCGATGCGCTCGACGCGGACGGCGACGGCCGGGTGACGCAAGAGGAGCTCCAAGCCGTCCGAGGCGAGCGGCGCTTCCGGCGCGGCCCGGGCTTCGGCGGCTTCGGCGGCCGCATCGACACCGACGGCGACGGCTCGTGGTCGCTGCCGGAGCTGCAAGCCGTGCGCCCGGAGTTCGACGCCGAGCGCTTCAACCGCCTCGACACGAACGGCAACGGGCTGATCGAGCCCGACGAGCAGCCGCATCGCAGGATGCATCGCAGACGGTAACGGCCGCCCCCGCGGCACGCGGCGAGCCCGACCGGACACTCGCCGCGTGCCGCTATAATCGCGCTCCTCGCGACCGGTCCTCCGCGTCATTCGGCCGGCACGCTCGACGCTCGGATTGCTCGAATGCCTGCCGGCCAGTACTCGAAAGACCCCGCGATCGACCGCGCGTTGCGCCACTCGGTGCGCGACGGCATGGCGTACTCGATCGCGGCCGGCGGCGGCGAGACGTACTTCAGCGCGTTCGCGCTGTTCTGCGGCGCGACCGCACCGCAGGTCGCGCTGCTGACGACGCTGCCGCCGCTCCTCGGCTCGCTCGCGCAGATCCTGTCGGCGTGGCTCGGCAACTTCGTCGGCCGGAAGCGGCTGATCCTGACCGGCGCGACTTTGCAGGCCTTCACATGGCTGCCGATCATCGCGCTGCCGTTCTGGTTTCCGGATCAGGCGGTCGCGATCCTGCTCGCGCTGTTCGCGCTCTATCACGGCGCGGGCAATCTGGTCGCGCCGCAGTGGACGAGCATGATGCGCGATCTCGTCTCGGAGCGGCGCCGCGGCCGGTACTTCGGTCATCGAACGCGCCTGACGACGTTGACCTCGTTCGCGGCGCTCGTCCTATGCGGCGCGCTGCTGCACGCGTTCGACACCGACGGGCGAACCTACGCGGGCTACGTCGCGATCTTCCTGATCGCCTACGTCGCCCGGACCGTCTCCGTCTATCACCTGAGCTTCCTGCACGAGCCGCCGAACCCGACGCCCGCGCCCGACATCCACGTGAGCCACTGGTGGAGCGATCTGAAGGCGACCGGCGCGGTCGGCTTCTCTCGCTACTTCATTCTGATGAACACCGCCGTCGGCATCTCCTCGCCGTTCTTCGCGGTCTACATGCTGCGCGATCTCGAGCTCTCCTACCTCGAGTTCACCGCGATCACCGGCGCGAGCGTGCTCGTGCAGTTCCTGACCCTCTCGACCTGGGGCAGGCTCGCGGACGTCTACGGCAATCGGCTGGTGTTGCTCTCGACCAGCATCACGCTGCCGGTCGTGCCGCTGCTCTGGCTCGTCTCCGGGGACTTCTGGTACCTGCTGCTGCTCCAGGCGCTGTCCGGGCTGTCGTGGGCGGGCTTCAGCCTCGGCGCCGGCAATCTGCTGTTCGAGCTCGTGCCGCGCTCGCGGCGAGCGGCCTACATCGCGTTCCACAACGTCGGCACGGCGGCCGGGGTGTTCGGCGGCGCGATGCTCGGCGCGGCCGCGGTCGCGGTGCTGCCGCCGCGCACCCCGCTGCTCGGCGCCGCAGACCCCGCGAGCAACCTGCTCTACGTCTTCGCGCTGTCCGGCATCGTGCGCGCGGCCGTCGCGGCCCTGCTCGCGCGGCGCGTGCGCGAGCTGCGCAAGCCGCGGCGCGAGCTGACCGCGCAGGCGCTCGTGCTGCGCGTGACGGGCTTCAACGCGATGCTCGGTCTCTTTTATGATTTCATCGGCCGCAATCCGAGCGGCAAGTCGGGCGATGACGAGGTCGAGATGCCCGCGGCGATGCGCGGCGAGCCGCGCGAGACGGACCGGAGGAACGGATGACACGCCTGACTGACGACGAGATCGAGGAGCTCCGCGAGAGCTTCGAATACAACGACACGGACGGCGACGGCCGAATCCAGCTCGACGAGTTCACCGCGATGCTCGACGCGCTCGAGGCCGGGATGACGCGCGAGGAAGCACGCACCGGCTTCGACGAGATCGACACGAACGACGACGGCCTGATCGACTTCGACGAGTTCGTCGCCTGGTGGCGCGAGGATTAGCGGCCGCGCCGCGCGCCAGAGCATGGTCGGGACCGGCCGGGTAGGAGCGGCTGTCAGCCGCGACCACCGCAACGTTGCACGAAGCCGCAGTCGCGGCTAGACAGCCGCTCCTACCGAAGATCGCGCTCTTCGGGCGCAGCCGCAGCGGCGTCAAGGGTCGCGGGTGCGGCAAGCGGCGGAGCTCTCGATGCAGCTGACCGCTTCCTGCTCGGTGATTCGCTCGTTCGGCTCGCGGTAGCGGTACAGGTAGTCGTACATCGTCACGACGTTCACGTCGAGCGACCGCTCGAGCCCGTTGATGCCGACGTCGCGGAACTCCGCCGGCGTGACCATGCGGCGGATCTCCGGGAGCGGCACGCCCTCGACCATCAGATCGAGCACCCGGTCGTGCAGCCGCGACAGGAACGCGTGCGTGCGGAGGAACGCCTCCTGCGTCAGCAGCCCGCCGTGCCCGGGCACGACGATGTCGACGTCCGGCATTCGCGCGAGCACCGGCAGCTGCCGCAGGTACGCGTGCACGTCGAGGTCGCGCAGGTCCGGGAACAGCGAGTCGCGGCCGACGTCGATCGAGATCAGCACGCGGTCGGACGGGACGTGGACGTGGATCAGGTTGTCGCTGTGCGAAGGGCCCAAGTAGAGCAGCGTGACCTTCACGCCGCCGAGCGTCAGGTCCATCTCCGACTCGAACGTGATCGCGGGCACCGCCGAGATCCGCCGCTCGCGGAGCAGGTGCGGCACGATGTTGCGATGGCCGACCGCGACCGCGGTGTCCATGAAGAGCTGCGTGTGGCAGACGTGATCCTGATGGTCGTGCGACAGCACGACGTAGCGCACCGGCACCGAGTGGCGCCTCGCGAGCTCCTCCTTCAGCCACGCGACCGTGCCGGACGGGCAATAGTGCCCGTCGATCACGATGATCCCTTCGTCGGTCAGCACGTACGCGCCGAACTGGTTGTCCGAGCCCCAGCGGTAGACGTGCTCGCTGATCCGCTCGATCGAGCGGTCCTGCCCCCACTGTCGCTCTTGAGCGACGACCGTTCCGCCGCCGGCCGCGACGGCGAGCGCTAGCAGAGCGAGGCGCTTCGCGTGCATGGTGCCCCCCCGAACGATCGCTACCATCATAGCGCGCTGTGCTAGGCTACGGGCCGTCACGGACCCTGGTGTGGGAGAACAGGATGCGGACACGTAGACGATCGTTTGGGCTCGTGCTGCTCTCGAGCGCTTTGCTGCTCGCGACCACGCATGCCGCGCAGGCCGGCGTGATCAGCGCGCAGGAGTACGTCGCGGCGTTCGACCGGCGCGAGGCGATCGCCCGGATCGACGCGGTGCTCGCACGCGACGTCGTGCAGCAGGAGCTGAAGCGCCTCGGCGTCGCGCCCGAGGAAGCGGCGGAGCGGGTCGCGGCATTGACCGATCAGGAGCTCGAGCTCCTCGCGTCGAACCTCGAGGCGCTGCCCGCGGGCGGCGATCTCGTCGGCGTCGTCGGCATCGTGTTCATCGTGCTGCTCGTGCTCGAGCTCGTCGGCGTCATCGACATCTTCAACAAGATCTGACCGCATGCGGGCGCTCGCCGCGCCGTTGCTGCTCGCCGCGCTAGCGCTCGCGGGCTGCGCGACGGCGCCCGCGATCCAGCCGCCCGCGCGCTCGTTCGAGCTCGCGGACGTGCCGTTCTTTCCGCAGACGGAATATCAATGCGGGCCGGCCGCGCTCGCGACCGTGCTCGCGCATCGCGGCGTGCCGGTCGACGCCGAGGACCTCGCGCCGGCCGTGTACGTCGAGGGGCTGCGCGGCAGCCTGCAGCCGGAGCTCCTCGGCGCGACGCGCCGTCACGGCTTCGTGCCGTACGTGCTGCCGCCGTCGGCCGCCGCGCTCTTCGCCGAGGTCGATGCCGGCAACCCGGTGCTCGTGCTGCAAAACCTCGGGTTGAAACGCGCGCCCGTGTGGCACTACGCCGTCGTCGTCGGCTACGACGCGGCGGCCGGGCGCGTGATCCTGCGCTCCGGCACCGAGCGGCGCCGCGGCGAGCGGCTCGCGCGGTTCCTACGGAGCTGGGAGCTCGGCGGCCGCTGGGCGTTCGTCGCGATAGAGCCCGGCACGCTGCCCGCCGCGGCGGCGCCCGAGGCTTACGTCCGCGCGGTCGCGGGCGCCGAGCCGCTGCTGTCGGCCGAGGCGGCGGAACGGGCGTATGCGCGGGGGCTAGAGCGCTGGCCGGACGAGCCGCTGGTCCTGTTCACCGCCGCCGCGCACGAGCACGGAGCCGCGCGGCTCGATCGTGCCGAAGCGCTCTACCGGCGGCTGCTCGACGTGGCACCAAGCGACGCGGCCGCGCGGAACAACCTCGCGCACGTGCTCGCGGAGCGGGGCTGCTACGCGGACGCCCTGCGCGAGGCGCGCGCGGCGCTCGATCTCGCGCGCGGCGCGGACGCTCTCGCGGCAGCGATCGGCGACACGGTCGAGACGCTCGAGGCACGCGCGCGAAGCGCGCCGGAGCGCTCGGCCGCCTGCCTCTGAAGCCACTCCTCGGCGAGAATCGCCCAACGCTCGTGGTCGCGCCAGCGGCCGTTGATCTTCAAGTACTTCGGCGAGAACCCCTCGCGGCGGAAGCCGAGCCCCTCGACGAGCGCCTTCGAGCGGACGTTCGCGGGCTGGATGTTCGCTTCGAGCCGGTGCAGCCGGAGATCGCGGAACGCGCGATCGAGCACGAGCGACAACCCCTCGCGCATCAGCCCCGCGCCCGCGTGGGGCACGAACGCGTAATAGCCGAGCGTGCCGCTCTGGAGCGCGTAGCGGACGATCTCGTTCACGTTGATCACGCCGACCAGGCTGCCCGAATCGCGCAGCACGACGAAGAACGACTCCTGGTTGCTGCGCCGCGCGCGCCGCAGATACTCGCGGTACTCCTCGCTCGTCGACGGCGTCGACACGAACCGGCCGTGCAGCCGGCGGCTGCGGCGCACCCCTTCGAGGAAGTCCCGCTCCCGGGCGATCGTCGGACGTTCGAGACGGACCCGCATTCGCGCAATCATCCCCGAAGCCGCTGCTAGAATCGACAGCCGCCGACCTCGTCACGGACCGACCGTTGCCTCCCGCCGCCGAGCTGCCGCCCGAGCCTCAGACCGCGCCCGCGGTGCTGCTCGTGCGGCCCGCGCACTTCGCGAGCAATCGCGAGACGCTCGCGTCGAACCGCTTTCAGGCGGACGCGCCGCCGTCCGCCGCGATCGCCGCCGCCGCGCGCCGCGAGACCGACGCGGTCGCGACGACGCTCGCCGCCGCCGGCGTGCGCGTGCTCGCCTTCGCCGGCAGCCGCGACGCGGCGCTGCCGGACGAGGTGTTCCCGAACAACTGGGTCAGCTTCCACGCGGACGGCACCGCGATCCTCTACCCGCTGCTCGCGCCGAGCCGCCGCGCCGAGCGCCGGCCGGAGCTGCTCGAGGGGCTGCGCGCGCAAGGCTATCGGCTCGAGCGCGTGATCGACTTGTCCCCGCTCGAGCGGCGCGGCGAGCACCTCGAGGGCACGGGCAGCCTCGTGCTCGACCGGGCGCGGCGCGTCGCCTACGCGTGCCTCTCGCCGCGCACGCACTCCGCCGCGCTCGACGCGTTCGCGGCGGCGACCGGCTACGAGATCGCGGCGTTCGCCGCGGTCGACCGGGACGGCGTGCCGATCTACCACACGAACGTCGTGATGGCGCTCGGAACGTCGTTCGCGGTCCTCTGCACGGCGGCGATCGAGGATCCGGGCACGCGCCGCGCGATCGTCGCGCGACTCGAGCGCTCCGGGCGGGAAGTCATCGACCTCGAGCTCGCGCAGCTCCATGCGTTCGCCGGCAACCTGCTCGAGCTCCGCTCGCGCACGGGCCCGGTCGTCGCGCTGTCGGCGCGGGCGCTCGCGTCGCTCGACGCGGCGCAACGCGATGCGCTCGCGCGGCACGGGCGGCTCGTGCCGATCGCCGTCGACACGATCGAGCGTTACGGCGGCGGCAGCGTGCGCTGCATGCTCGCCGAGGTCCCGCTGCCGCGCGGCTAGGCCGGCTCACGAGAGCGGCAGCGGCTCGACGACATAGACCTGGCGCGTCCCCTCGTGCGTCGAGTCGATGCAGACGCGCGCGCCGGTGCGGTCCCAGCGCGAGTGCAAGTCGCAGCGGATCTCGGCCGTGAGCTCCGGCATGGAAACGAGACGCGCGAGCTCGATCCGCCGCTCGTCCTGCGTGTCGTAGACGCAGAGCTCGCGCTTGCCGTCCTCGTGCGGATAGCCGTCGAGCAGGACGAATCGGCCGTTCGGCGAGTACGAGCAGTGGTAGTCCTCGGCGAGCTCGCCGAGGCCGACGGGCTCCGCCTCGCGCGTCCGGTCGGTGAACAGCTGGAAGCGGTCGCCGAGCACCTTCCGGCGGGTCCACGCGACGACGCCCGCGCGGCGCGCGAGATGCACGCCCCAGGAGAGCGGCGGACGCTTCAACCACTGCCTGCCCGCGAGCCGCGCGACGCTCGCGCGTCCGCCGCCGCTCGCCGGGCTCACGCGCGCCCAGGCGAGGAGCTGCTCGTCGTTCCGCCAGTCGAAGTGCGAGACCATGCCGGCCTCGCTGAGGCAGTAGAGATCCGAGCCGTCCGCGCGCGCCGTGAACAGCCGCGTCTGCAACGAGCCGTTCTCGCGCCAGCGCTGCAAGAAGCAGAACCGCGTGCCGCTCGGGTTGAAGAGCACGTGGTTGAACCACTGCTTTGCGCCGCGAGGCGGCGGTCGCTCGCCGGCTTCCGCGGCCTCGGCGAGCGAGACGACGAGGCGCGAGTCGCCGGTCGCGAGGTCGAGCAGGTGGATGCCGTCGTCCTCGGGCGCGGCGACGTCCGCCCAGGGGTCGCGCGAGCCCGCATAGCCGTAGCCCGGGCGAGCGTCGGCGAGGCGCGCGAAGTTCAGACAGAGCGCCTTCGAGCCGTCGCGCGACAGCGCGCCGATCGGTCGGTCGAGCACGCGCTCGGTGCCCGCTTCGAGATCTGCCAGCACGGCGACGAACCGCTCGCCGTCGCGGCGGTTGTACGCGACACGGCGCGCGTAGTCGGGCCCGACCCACTGGAGCATCGCGCCCTGCTGGAAGTTCCACGCGTGCGTCCGGCCGAACGGCACGAGCCGGTTGCCCCGCTCGAGCTCGACGACGGCGACGGTCGCCTCGTCCTCGGCCCCTGGCGCGCGGTCGTTGAACGCGACCTCGTGAACGAGCAGCCGCTTGCCCGTGCCGTCCCACGGACACTTGTCGTAGTAGCCGAAGAAGTGGTGCCGCGGCGGCCTCGTGACCGCGCGGACCTCGATCGCGGCAGAGCGGATCGATTCGGCCGTGGCAACGCTCGCGCTCATGGGGCAGGCACCTCCCGTTTCGAAGCGATGGACAAACGCACGTCCGCGCGCGGGGCGAAGCCGAGCCCGAGTGAGATGCAGCCGATGCCGGGCAACACCGAGACGATCGTGAGCAGCCGGTTCAGCACGGCCATCGCGAACGCCAGCTCTCCGGGCACGCCGAGCATGCCGAGCATCACGAAGAACACGCCTTGCTCGAGCCCGATCGACGCGGCCGGAATCGGCAGCACCATCAAGAAGAACATCAGCGGCGCGACGACCGCATAGTCGAGCAGGCTGCCCGGCGCGCCGACCGCGAGCGCGAGCGTCCAGACCGACAGCACGCGCAAGAGCTGCACGAGCAGCGACAGCGCGGCGTTCGCGAGCAGCGCGCCCCTGCCCTCCGCCCAGTAGGCGCGAAGCTGCCCGACGACCTGCCCGAGCACGCCCTCGACCCGCCGCGGAACCGCGCGCCGGAGCGCGCTCCGCCGGGCACGGAGCAGCCAAAGCGCTCCGAGCGGCGCCGCGACCGCGGCGGCGGTGGCCGCGGCCGCGAACGCGAGCAGCGGCTCGAGCTCGAGCATTCGCTCGAGGTTCGCCAGCACGGCGACCGCGCCGATCGCGATCAGCAGGTACATGCCGATCAGCCGGTCGGCGAAGATCGTCGAGATCGCCGCGCTCGCCCGCTGCGACTGGCGGTAGTACGCGTACGCGACGGTCAGATCCGAGCCGAGCACCGGTGCGACCGCACCGACCGCGGTACCGGCGAAATGCGCCGCGAGCGACTGACGAAGCGGTGCGCCCGGATCGCCGAGGCGCACGATCAGATGCCACTTGATGCCGGCGAGCACGCGGAGCGCGATCTTGATCGCGAGGTTCGCGAGCACGAACGGCCAGACGACGCCCGCGAACGCGCGAGCGGTCTCCTCCCACGAGAGGCTCGCGAGCACGGCGCCGAGGATCGCGGCGCCGAGCGCCCAGCGCAGCACGGCAAGCGCGCGCGGGCTTCGCCGCAGCTGCCCGCTCAGGCGACGAGCCGCCGCACGCATGCCCAATAGCCGCTGAAGAAGCGGTTGACGCCGCGAAACGCCGCGCGCACGGCCGCGCTCCCCGCGACGTCGGCGCGCATGTTCATGAAGCCGCCCGACAGCACGTCCCGATCGCGCCGCCGCCGCATCGCCTGGAGCGCGCGGCGCTTCCGCAGAATCGGCCGCAGCTGGCGGAGCACCTCCCGGTTGCCGGCGAAGTAGCGGCCCGGGCAGCGCTTCGCCGTCAGGAACGCGAGCAGCAGCAGCTCGTAGACGACGAGCGCCGGCGCGAGCACGAGCAGCGTGCGCCAGCGATAGTTCACGAGGATCAGCATCCAGCGGTTGCGCACCTGATTCTGAACGTTGTTCAGGCCGCGCGGCGTGAAGTGGTGGTAGACGATCGCTTGCGGCACCGTGTAGATACGATGCCCGGTCAGCGTCAACCGCAGGGACAGCTCGCCGTCGGAGCGGCCGAAGAAGAAGTCCTCGTCGTAGCCGCCGACCGCGAGCGCCGCATGCCGATCGATCAGATACGCGACGCCGCCCTGCAGCGTCGTCGTGAACGGCTCGCACGGCAACCGATTCGCGTGCGCACCCGCGCGATCGACGACCTGGCCGCGCGTGCGCGTCTCGTCGCCGTCGAGCGGCCGCTCCGCGTTGATCGCGACGACCTCGCCGAGGTAGTGGATGTCGCCGCCGTCGTACTGAACGATGTTCCTGTTCTGCTCGTAGCACACGCGCGGCGCCCAGACCGCGGCCTCGGGCAAGCGCCGCCGCACCGCTTCGGCCAGCCGCTCGAGGCACGTCTGCTCGAGCAACGCGTCGTCGTCGACGATCATCACGTAGCGGTGCCGCGCCCGCCGAATCTGCAGGTTGCGGCCGCCGCTGCACCCCGTGTTGCGATCGGACCGCTCGAGACGCACGTCGGGATACTCGCTGCGCACGATCGCCGCGGTCTCATCGGCCGAGGCGTTGTCGACGACGACGACCTCGGCGGGCGGCAGGGACTGCGCCCGCACGGCGTCGAGGCATGCCCTGATCCGGCCCGCGGCGTCGTGCGCGAGCACGCAGACCGAGATCGCGACCTCGCTGGCCGGGCGGCTCTGGATTTTCGGCCGCTGCTCCGCGACGACGTCCATGCTGAACCCCCTCGCGGAGGCCGCTCCGCGGCCGCGGGGACGAGGGGTCGGGCTCCCTCCCGAAAGCTCCAATGCACGACTGCTTGCAACACGCATGCCAGCAATCCGGCCGCCGCGCCCCGGCGATGTGATGCGCTTCCGCGCGGCGGGGCCGGAATCCGCGTAGCGTGCACGTCTTCGCGGAAAATGCCGAGAGCGGCGCATGTCCGAAGTGAGCAGCCAAGCGAAGCGCAACCGGTCCGACACCTCGGCCAGCACGACGGCCGGCGACACGGCGTCGGCGATCGAGCGGCTTGCCCGCCGTCTCGAGGAAACGATGCTCGCGCTGACCGAGACCCGCGCGGAGCTCGAGCGCGTCCGGCGCGAGCGCGACGCGCTGCACCGGCAGCTGTCGTCGGTCGACAACATGCAGACCGCGACGATGACCTTGCCCGAGGAGGACATCGAGGAGCCGCAGGCGGTCATCCACGCGCTGCCGTCCGTCGAGGAGCTGATGGCGAGCCTCCAATCGCTCGCGGCGGCCGAGCACGAGGCCGCCGAGCGCGACGCGGCCGAGCACGACCCGGCCGAGCAGCTCGCTCACGAGGAGGCGGGCGAGCCGGAGATGCTGCCGCCGGAGGTCGTGTTCCCGGAAGGCGTCGAGGCGGACGCCCAAGAGGCGGCGCCGCCCGCTCCGCCGGTGCGGGCCAACAACTCGAAGGTGCTCGTGTTCGTCGATGCCGATCCGCCGATCAAGTACCCGCTGTTCAACGAGGTGACGACGATCGGCCGCTCCGAGAACGCGGACATCCGGGTCGACGGCGACTACATCAGCCGCGTGCACGCGAGAATCGTGCTGACCGCGGACGGCGCGGTCGTCGAGGACCTCGCGAGCACGAACGGGATCAAGGTGAACTTCAAGCCGGTCGACCGCCGGCAGCTCCGCCACGGCGACATCCTGAGCCTCGGGAAGCTGCACTTCACGTTCATCGACACCGAGGCTGGCGCCGAGTAACGCGTCGCGCGACGCGTGGGAGCCGCACTTCAGTTCGCGGGCAGCGGGTTGCCGCCCCAGATCTTCCCGTAGTCGAGCGCCGCGGCGTGCACGAGCCGCGCATCGAGATTCGTGCGCGCGTAGCCGAGGACCTCGTAGAGCATCTCGAAGGACGGCGCGCCGCCCGTCGCGTGCTCCGGACGCGCCTGCTCGATCGCGCGCAGGAACCCCGGATCGGACAACGCATGCGCCGCCTGCATCAAGCCGGCGTCGCGCGTGCCGGCGACCACGAGGAACTGGTTGCCGCCCGGTCCGGGGAACGTCGAGATCAGGCTGTAGTCGCGGTAGTTGCGGTACGTCGCCGGTATGCCGCCTTCGCTCGTGTAGATGTGTCCGGTCTCGCGGCTCACGAGCTCGTCGTACGTTTCGCCGACCGCGAGCGACGACGACGAGAAGACGAAGTCCTCGAGCTTCCCGAGGCCGCTGATATAGCCGACGTAGAGCACGTGGTTCGATTTCAGATCCGCGACGTTCAGCTCCGACATCGCGACGACGCGGACGGGCTTGTCCGAGACGTAGAGCACGCGCAGCAGGTCGATCAGCGCGAACGCGGTCGCGCGCGGCAGATAGGTCAGGTCGAGATCCATGTAGCGGGCCTGGAGGTCCGGCTCGTACATCAGGAGCTCGTCGAGCTCGCGGCTCGAGTTCACGCCGAAGTTGCGCACGAGCCGGGCAACGTCGCCGCGCTCGTCGAGCTCGCCGAAGATGTAGTAGTCGCCGACCACGATCAGCGCCGGGAGAGAGTCGTCGAAAAGCGGCTGCCAGACGGGAGACGCGGCGAGGGACGCCTGCCCCGACGGCGCGGCCGGCGCCTCGCCGCCCCGGAGCGCCCAGCCGATACCGATGCCGGCAGCGACGAGCGCGGCCGCAGCCGCCGCGGCGAGCCACGACCGGCGGGGCGACGGTGCGCCCGGCGCGGCCTCCTCGGTCGCGGCGGCGACCGGCGGGGCTTCGGACGCGACGTCGTTCAGCACGAGCCGGTACTCGCCGCGCGCGACCGCGAGCTGCCGCGGCTCGCCTTTGCCGTCGGTCGCGTAGTAGTGCTCGAGCTTTTGCCGCAGGTTGTGCGCGTAGACCCGCACCATCGAGTCCTGGCTCGGGTCGAAGTCCGGCCCGCGGCCGAAGACCTCGATCGCGATCTCGACCTCTTTCGGCGTGCGGCCCGCGAGCGAGCATTCGACGAGGAAGTCGAGCAGCCGCGCATACGAGCGCGATCGCCCGAGCGCCCCGCTCGCGGCGATCTTGTCCGCCTGCTCGCGTATCGTCTGCTGGCTGGCGTCTTCCGCGGCCGTCATCTTTAACAGTTAAAAATTGCGGTTAACTACTCGATTTTCCGAGCAAAAGCGTACTCTCCTCGGCGTTCGACCGCCAGTATCCTGCTACCATCCGCGCGATGACGACGACCGGCGCCGGCGCGTTCCCCGGAACCGCGGCGCGCTCGGGACCGAGCGCGGCGAGCGCCCTCCTCGGCGTGCTGCTTGTGGCGGGCGCACTCTGGCTGCTGAACGTCTTCGGCCGCACGTTGCCGACGCCGGCACTCGCCGCGGCATGGGCCGCCGCGGCCGCGGCGATCGGCGCGAGCTTCTTTCGGCGGGCGCGGTTGCGCCGGGCCGCGCTCCTCGCGGGCTATCTGCGGCGCGAAAGCCCGCTCCACGAGCGCCTCCGCGGCGGGCCCCTGATGGCCGCCCGCAGCGCGCTCGCCGGCGCGGCGGTCGCGCTCGTGCTGCTGGTCGCGGCCGTCCGGCTCGAGGACCGTGCGGCCTGGGTGGTCCTGATCGCGAGCGCGCCGCTCCTCGTCGCGGCCTACGCGGCTTCGAGCCGCGTGCTCGCGCCCCACGCGGCCGAGGCTTACCGCCGCGAGCTCGCTTGGCGAGCGGCGGCGGCCCTCGTCGGCGCGGCGATGGTCGCCGCGCTCGTCGCGCTCGCGTTCCACCGCGCCTATCCGGATCTCGGCCAGGCGACGCTCGAGCAGGCCGTCTGGCATTTCGTCGACGCCGAGCACGCCCGGAGCGCGCCGGCGGCGGCGCTGCTCGACGCGGCCGCGGCGAAGGACGGGCTCAGGCTCTGGCTCGCGCAGCAGCTCTTGCCGGCCCCCGGGGCCTCGCTCGCCGAGGCCGCAGGCTGGCTGATCGTGCTTGCGGAGGAAGCGCTGTTCGTGTGGTCTTACCTATCGTTGTGCAGCGTCGTCCTGAGCGGAATCCATCGGCATGACCGCGATCGAGCAGACCGTTCGTGAGCCGCGCGCCCTCCCGGAGGCCGTGGGCGTGCTGCTCGCGGTCGCCGCGTGCGCGGCGCTCGAGGCGCTCGCCGCGCGCGTCGAGCCGCTCGGGTGGCCGGCCGAGCCCGCGGTCGAGGTCGCGCTCGGCGGCGAGCGCTACCGCGTCGGGCAGGACGAGCTTCGCTGGCTCGGGTCGTTCTCGGCGTTGCATTTCGAGGCAGGCGAGGAAGCGGCTCGCGCGCTCGTCGAGGAAGCGATCGGCGCGCGGCTCGACGCGGCCTTTGCCCGCGCCCGTGCGGAGCTGCCCGCGTTCGCGGATTGGTATTACTCGCTGCGCGGCGAGTACAGCCGCCTCGCGATGGCGGCGCTGTCGCTCGTCGATCTCGGCGATCCCGACTACGTCGCGAACCGCGCTGCCGAGATGCTGTTTCCGGAAGCGGCGTGGGAACGGGACCTCGGCGAGCTCGAGCGAGTCGCGGCCGCGCGGCTCGCGGCACACGACGCGCGCGTCCGCGCCGGCTGGCTCGCGGCCGTCACCGAGCGGCTCGCCGCGCACCGGGTGCCGTCGCCGTTGCCGGCGGCGGCCGGTCCGGGCGCGAGCCCGATCGAGCTCGGCCGGCTGCTCGAATCGCTCGCGGCGCGCGAGCAGGAAGCGTTTCGAACGCGCGTCTCGCTCAGCACCCTCGCGGCCGCGGGCGCCGCGGCCGGCCCCGCCATTTGGAGCGCGGCGGCTGCACGCCGGGCGGCCGCCGGCGGCCGTGCCGCTGCGGCCCGGACGCTCGGCCGCGGCGCCGCGCGTGCCGGCAGCGCCGCCGCGGGCGGCGCGGCGTTCTGCGCACCGAGCGGCCCCGCCGCGCTCGCGTGCGCGCTCGTCGCGGGCACGGCGGTCTGGCTCGGCACGGATTGGGCGCTGCTCGAGCTCGACGAGCACTTCAACCGCGACGAGCTGATCGCCGCGCTCGACTCGAGCCTCGCGGACCTCGAGACGCAGATCGAGCAAACGCTGCTCGACGCGTACGAGCGGCTGATCGCGGAGCGCTACGGCGAGGTGCGCGCGGCGATCGGCCGCACGTTCGTGCCGGCCGCCGCCGGCCGCTAGGCGAGCAGCCGCTCGAGCGCGGCGCGCTCGACCGGCTTCACGAGGTGCGCGTCGAAACCTGCGTCCTCGGTGCGGATGCGGTCCTGCTCCCGGCCCCAGCCGGTGACCGCAACGATGCTCGGGGAATCTGCGCCGCACTGCGCGCGCAGCCGCCGGCAAACCTCGTAGCCGTCGAGCCCGGGCATGCCGAGATCGAGCAGCACGACGTCCGCGCGGAAGACCTTCGCGCGCTCGAGCGCCGCGTAGCCGTCGTACTCCGCGACGGCATCGTGCCCCATCAGCGCGAGCAGCCGGCTCAGCGAATCCGCGCCGTCCCGGTTGTCATCGACGACCAGGACGCGCTTCCCCGTCGCGCCGCGCATCGCCGGCGAAGCGGCCGCGGACTGGCCGCAGCGCGCTGCGAGCGGCAGCGAGACCAAGAGCTCGCTGCCGAGGCCGCGGCCTTCGCTCCGTGCCTCGATCGTGCCGCCGTGCAGCTCGACGATCCGGCGCACGAGCGACAGCCCGATGCCGAGGCCGTCGAGCGAGCGCGCCCGGCACTCGCCCTGGAAGAACATGTCGAAGATGCGCGGCAGCTCCTCGCTCGTCATGCCGACGCCGCTGTCCTTCACCGAGACCCGCACCGACTCCGCGTGCCGCACGGCGCTGATCCGGATCGTGCCGGGCTTCTCGGTGAACTTCGCGGCGTTCGTCAGCAGGTTCGTGAACACCTGCGTGAGCCGCACGAGGTCGCCGTCGAGCGGCAGCGGCTCCGGCAGCTCCTCGACCACGAGGCGCTGCTCGCACCGATCGAGAAGCGGCCTGCTCGCCTCGATCGCGGCGGCGAGCACCTCGGCCAGCGTCGTCCGCTCCCTCCGCACCTCGAGCTTGTCGCGGGTGATCCGCGAGACGTCGAGCAGATCGTCGATCAAGCGCGTCAGGTGGCTGACCTGCCGCTCGATGATTTCCCGACACCAGCCGCCGTTCTGCGCGCTCGGGTCGCGCAGCAGCTCGACGGCGTTGCGCAGCGGCGCGAGCGGATTCCGCAGCTCGTGGGCGAGCATCGCGAGGAACTCGTCCTTCAGGCGGTCGGCATCCTGGAGCGCCTGCTCGGCGAGCTTCCGCTCGGTGATGTCCTCGACGATCGCTATCGACTGCAGCGGCCGGCCCTGGTCGTCGCGGAGCAGGTTCGCGGCCGCGTGCACCCAGATGACGGTGCCGTCCTTGCGGACGTAGCGCTTCTCGTTGCGATAGACACCGCTGCCGGAGACGTACTCGTGGACGCGCAGGTAGTCCTCGTCGCGATCCTCCGGGTGATCGAGATCGAAGGGCGTCATCGAACGGAGATCTTCCCGCGTGTAGCCGGTGATCTCGCAGAAACGGTCGTTCACTTCCTGGAAGTAGCCGTTCGGCCCGATCTGCGCCGTGCCGATCGCGACGCTGTCGAAGAACGCGCGGAAGCTTCGCTCGGTGCGTTCGAGCGCCGTTCGCGCCGAGCGCTGCTCGGTCACGTCGACGAGGACGTTCACGCTGCCGGTCACGTGTCCCGCGTCGTCCCGTAACGGGCTCGCGTAGGCGAGCGCGACGCGATGCTCGCCGTCCGGCCGTATGACGATGACCTCCTCGTCCTCGCGCGGCCGACCGTCGGTGAGCGTGCGCGCGGCCCAACAACGTTCCGGCGGCACCGGAGTGCCGTCCGACAGCGCGAGCGCATACGCGCCGCAGTAGCGCTCGCCCGGATCGCCGACGCGCGGCCAACGTCCCCAGAGGTCCACCGCGCGGCGGTTGTGGTAGACGAGGCGGCCCTCGCGGTCGCAGACGTAGGCCGCAGACGGCAGCGACTCGAGCAGAGCCTGAAAGGGCACGGCGACCGAGGAAAGCACCGCGCCGGTTGTCAATGCGGAATCGGCCACGCGGACTCGCCGAATCGTTATCGGAATGGGAGCGAGCTGAATTCGTGACGGCTCACGATACCGCTACGCGGCCGCCTTGTCATTCGCTTTCGCCGGCGAAACCGCGAGTCCATGGTCGCGGCGGGCGACGCCGCCCGTGCCGTCTCAGCGAAGCTCGGCCGGCCGGAGCGTCGAATCGACGGCGCGGCCGATCTCGGCGGCGATTTCCGCGAGCGCGTCGACGTCCGCCGCCCGGGTTCGGAAGTTGACGATGCACGCACGCAGCCACCGCTTGCCGTCGATCACGGCGTTCGACAGATACGCGCGGCCGCTCCGCTGGATCGCGCTCAGCACCTCCGTGTTCAGGTCGTCGAGATACGCGTCCCACGCGGCAGGCGCCGCGCCCTGCGGCGGCATGCGCGGCCGGTAACGGAACGTCGCGATGCTCAAGTGCTGCGTGCCGGGCTCGAGCTCGGGGTGCTCGCGGACGCGCGCGTCGAGACGGCGCGCGAGCGCGATGTCCTCGCGGATCATCCGCTCGTAGCCTGCGCGGCCGGCTTGGCGCAAGCAGAGCCACACCTTCAGCGCACGGAAGCCGCGCGAGTTCTGCACGCCGTGCTCGTAGTAGTCGAGCCCCGCTTCGTCGGCGGACGCGAAGTGATAGTACGGCGGCCGATAGCTGAACGCCGCGGCGAGCGCCTGCGGATCCCGCACGAGCGTGCAGGCCGCCTCGATCGGGCAATAGAGCCACTTGTGCGGATCGAGCGCGAGGGAGTCCGCCTCGCGCAGCGCTCGCAGGTCCGCCGGCGCTTCCGGAAGCACGGCCGCCGGGGCGCCGTACGCGCCGTCGACGTGGAACCACAGCCCTTGCTCGCGGCAGATGTCGGCGAGCGCGCCGAGCGGGTCGATCGCGCCGGTGCTGACGTTCCCGGCGGTGCCGACCGCGAGGATCGGCAGCCGGCCCGCCGCGCGATCGAGCGCGATCTGCCGCTCGAGCTCGTCTATCCGGATGCGCTGCTCGCGGTCGGTCGCGATCCAGCGAATCGAGTCCGTGCCGAGACCCGCGAGGTCGGCCGCCTTCTCGATCCACGTGTGCGTGCCGCGCGACGCGTATACGGCCGGCCGCCGGGCGTCCGCGCCGACGCCGGCGGCGCGCACGTCCCACGGCAGCTTCGCGCGGCGCGCGGCGAAGAAGCCGAGGATGTTCGCCATGTTGCCGCCGCTGACCATGATGCCGCCGCAAGGCACCGGATAGCCGATCAGCTGCGCGAGCCAGCGCACCGTCTGCGTCTCGATCTCGCTCGCGACCGGCGACAGATCCCACTTGCCGACGTTCGCGTTGATTGCCGCGGCGAGGAGATCGGCGAGCGCACCGAGCGGCGCGGCCGACGACGTGATGTACGCGAAGAAGCGCGGGTGACCGTTGTGCAGGGAGTGATCCCGCAGCAGCGGCAGCGCCCCGGCGAGCAGCTCCGCGGCGTCCGCGCCCGCTTCCGGCAGATCGCCGCGGCCGATCAGATCGCGGATCGCCGCAACCGGCTCCGCGCGCGTGACCGGCCGCTCGGCGAGCGATTCGTAGAAATCGGCCAGATCGTCGATCAGCCGGTGCCCGGCCGCCCGGAACTCGTCCGCCGACAAATCGAGCGGCGCACGCGTCTCGCGGCCGGCGTGGCCGGTTCGCTCGTTGCCCGCCATGCGCGTTCCTCCTCGCGCTACGCGCGGAATCGACCGCGCACCATCATGTCACAATCGCTTGCAGCGGCGCGCGTGCGACGATACTCCCGATGCTGTATCGATTCCTCGCCGACGTGGTGCTCGTGACGCACCTCGCGTTCGTCGCGTTCGTCGTCCTCGGCGGTCTGCTCGCGCTGAAGGCCCCGCGGGCCGCGCTGCTGCACCTGCCGGCGGCCGCCTGGGGCGCGTACGTGGAGCTCAGCGGGCGCGTCTGCCCGCTGACGCCGCTCGAAAACCGCCTGCGGGCGCTCGGCGGCGAAGCGGGCTACGAGGGCGGGTTCATCGAGCATTACCTGCTGCCGGTGCTGTACCCGGGCGGGCTCACGCGCGGCGTGCAGCTCGCGCTGGCAGGCGCCGTCGTCGCCGTCAACGTCGTCGTCTATTCGCTGGTCGTGCTCCGCGTGAGACGCCGCCGCGCCTGACGCCCTGGCACGCGCCTTGCTTGCAGTCGAATCGGCGTCGAACGAGCCCGGTGCGAGGAGGGATCATGCGAGTACAAGACGTGATGACGGCGAACCCAGCCTGCTGCACGCCCGACACGTCGCTGCAAGAGGCGGCGCGGCTGATGGCCCAATGGGACTGCGGCGAGATTCCGGTGATCGACGAGCAGCGCCGCCCGAGAGGCGTGATCACCGATCGCGACATCGCCTGCCGCGCGGTGGCCGAAGGGAAGGACCCGCGGCAGACGCGCGTCGGCGAGGTGATGTCGAGCCCGGTCGTCACCGTGACGCCCGAGGCCGATCTCGACGAGGTCTTCGAGCAAATGGAGTCGCACCAGATCCGCCGGATCCCGGTCGTCGACGAGAACGGCATCTGCTGCGGAATGGTCTCGCAGGCGGACATAGCGCGCGCAGCGTCGCCGCGCGAGACGGCGGAGGTGCTGCGCGAGATCTCGCGCCCGACGCAAGCGATCGCGTAACGGTCAGCCGCCCGGCAACGCGAGCGCGACGAGCTCGGCGCCGCGCTCGCCGGCGACGGACACGACGACGTACTGCTTGCCGTCGACCGCGTACGTCATCGGCACGTTGCCGACCGCGCCGGGCAGCGGAATCTCGGCGATCAGCTCGCCGGTCGCCTTGTCGTGCGCGCGGAGCGCCGGCGCGCCGCCCCAGCCTTCGGCCGTGAACAGCAACGTCTTCGTCACGAGCGTCGGCGAGCGCGTCGCGCGGCCGGTCGGCGGAATCTCGACGCCGGCGAGCGCCGGATTCTCGAGCACCTCCTTCGGCGTCGGCCCGTTCGGGATCTGCCAGACGTGCTCGCCGACGTTCATGTCGATCGCGGTGATTCGCCCCCACGGCGGCTTGACCGGCGGGAGCCCCGACAGCCACGGGATCTCGCCGCCGCCGCCCGCGATGTAGCGGATGTCGGAGAACTCCGGCACGGCCTCGAGCGCCATCAGACTCGTCAGCGTGTAGGAGCCGACGTAGAGAATTCCCGTCTCGGGGTCGAACGAGCCGCCCTCCCAGTTCGCGCCGCCGATCGCGCTCGGATAAATCAGCGTGCCGCGCGTGCCGTCGGCGGCGTTCGCGAGCGAAGGCGGCGTGAAGATCGGCCCGGTGCGGAACTGCTTCAAGCCTTCGAGCGCCTCGGCACGCAGCTCCGGCGTGAAGTCGATCGCGTCCTCCTCGGGAAAGAACCCTTGGCGGTCGAATGCGGGCGGCTTCGTCGGGAACGGCTGCGTCGGCGCGTACCACTCGCCCGGCACGTCGCCCGCCGGCACGGGGCGTTCCTCGATCGGCCAGATCGGCTCGCCGGTCACGCGGTCGAACGTGTAGACCCACGCCTGCTTCGTGATCTGCGCGACCGCGCGGCGCCGCTCGCCGTCGACGGTGACGTCGATCAGGATCGGCGCGGTCGGATTGTCCCAGTCCCAGATGTCGTGATGGATCAGCTGGTAGTACCAGACGACCTCGCCGGTCCGCGCGTCGAGGCAGACGAGGCTGTTGCCGTACAGGTTGTCGCCCGGACGCTCGCCGCCGTAGCGGTCGGAGAGCGGCGCCTCGACCGGCAGATAGACGTAGCCGAGCTCCTCGTCGGCGGACATCGGGGCCCAGACGCCGGCGTTGCCGGTGTACTCCGCGGAGCCGTCGAGCCACGTCTCGTAGCCCGGCTCGCCGGGCTCGGGCACCGTGTGGAACGTCCACAGCAGCCGGCCGGTCCGCACGTCGTAGCCGCGAACGTCGCCCTTCAGGTTCGCCTTCGACCGCGACCGCATCGCGACGTCGTGCGCGGGCCCGACGATCACGACGTCGCCGACGACGATCGCCGGCGAGCTGTTGCCGATGCTCGAGTGCTCGTTCGCCTCGCCGCGGACGCCGACCATCAGGTCGACGACGCCGCCTTCGCCGAAGCCCGGCACCTGACGCCCGGTGCGCGGGTCGAGCGCGACGAGATAGAACCCCGGCGTCACGAGGAAGAGCCGCTCGTCGTCGCCGCCGTCGGTCCAGTACGCGAGCCCGCGGCCCGACGTCTTGCGCGGCGCGCGCGCGTAGCGCTCGCCGTCGTTCGGCCGATAGAGCCACAGCGTCTCGCCGGTCGCGGCGTCGAGCGCAACGACGTTGCGCGTCATGCCGGCCGTCGTGTAGAGCACGCCGCCGATCATCAGCGGCGTCGCTTCGTTGCGCGCCTCGGGCCGCGGTCCGTAGTTGCCGCTTTGCCAGCGCCACGCGATGTCCAGCTGCGTGACGTTCGAGCGATCGATCTGGTCGAGCGGCGAATAGCGGTGCGAGGCGAGATTACCGTTGTAGGCCGGCCACTCGACGAAGCGCGGCGACGCGGCCGGCGCGGCCGCGGGCTGCGGGGTGGCCGCCGCCGGCGCCGCATCCGTGTCGCCCGCCGCCGGCGCCGGCCCCGACTCGGGTCCGGGCGAGCATGCCGCAAGCGCCGCGCAGGCGGCGATCGATGCGAACGACCGCGTCATAAATCCTCCGGTAGAACGATGCCGTGCTCGCGGCGCTTCTCGCGCCAGACGCGGATCAGCGCCGCGCGCTTCTCGGGGTACTCGGCCGATAAGTCGGTCGTCTCGCCGAGATCCTCGGCAACGTTGTAGAGCGCGAAGTTGCGCTCGTCGAACGGTTGTGCGAGCGACAAGAGCTTCCAGTCGCCCTGCCGGACGGCGACCCGCTGCATGTACATCAGCACGTGCGCGTCGTCGGGCTCGCGGACGCGATCGCTCCGCCCGGAGAAGAGCGGCCACGCCGAGCGGCCGACCGGAGGCGCCTTGTCCGCGGGATAGCGCGCGCCGGCGAGCTCGAGGAACGTCGGCAGGAGATCCGTCACGTCGACGTACGCGTCGCTCATCTCGCCGCGCGCGGGCACGCCGGGGCCGGCGACGATGAACGGCGCGATCAGCCCGCCTTCGGTCGGGAAACCCTTGAAGAGCCGGAACGGCGCGGCGCCGGCCTGCGCCCACTGCGGCCCGTAGGAGACGAACGACGTCGCCCGGCCCATCGTCTCGTACGTGTTCCGGTAGTGCGCGCGAATGTAGTCGACGAACGGCCCTTGCTCGTAGAAGTCCTCCGCCGCCGCCCCGTTGTCGCCCATGAACACGACGAGCGTGTCGTCGGCGAGACCGCGGCGCTCGAGGTACGCGAGCAACCGCCCGACGTGCCGGTCGAGGTTCTCGACCATCGCGGCGTAGAGCTCCATCTTCCGCGCCTCGACGCGCCGCTCCTCGGCCGTGAGCTCGCTCCACGGCCGGATGTCGGGGTTGCGCGGCGGCAGCTTCGCGTCCGCCGGGATGACGCCGGCACGCTTCAGACGCTCGAAGTTCTCTTCCCGCAGCCGGTCGTAGCCCATGTCGTAGCGCCCGGCATACAGATCGAGATCCTCCTCCGGCACCTGCAGCGGCCAATGCGGCGAGGTGAACGCCGCGAACGCGAAGAACGGGCGGCCGCTGCCGGCGTTCGAGTCGATGTACTCGATCAGCTTGTCGGTATAGAGCTCCGTCGAGTAGGCGCCTTCGGGCCACTCGGCCTCGCGGTCGTCCTCGAAGTAGACCGACGGCGCCGGCCGGATGCCGACGTCGTTGAAGTGATTGCCGGCGCCGAACGCCATCGCGAACGAGCGCTCGAACCCCGCCGCCCACGGCGAGTGCTCGACGCGGTCGCCGAGGTGCCACTTGCCGACCATGTACGTGTGATAGCCCGCCTCGCGCAGCACCGCCGGCAGGCGGGCGACGCGGTCGGACAGCCGGTTCTCGTAGCCCGCGAGGCCCGGAATCACGGGCCCCGGCATGTTGCCCTGCCGCCCGAGGCCGGCGACGTGGTTGTTGTTGCCGGACAGCAGCATCGCCCGCGTCGGCGCGCAGAGCGGCGCCGTGTGGAAGCGCGTGAGGAGCAAGCCGCGTGCGGCGAGCGCATCGATGCTCGGCGTGCGCACCGTGCCGCCGTGCGCGCCGAGATCGGCAAACCCTAGATCGTCCGCGACGATCAGCAGGATGTTCGGCCGCGGCGCCGGCTCTTGCGCGGCCGCGGTCCCGCCGGTCGAAGCCACGGCCGCGGCGAGCAGCGCGACGAGCGCGCCGACGATTCGGTTTCGCACAGGTTCCCCCCTGATCGCGGTCCCCATTTTGTCGCTCGGGACCGCCGGAGACAACGAGGAGCGCGAATCCGCTACCGGCGCTCGCCGCGCGCCGCGCGGTCGCTCGCCGGTCCCGCCCAGCCGGCGATCAGCGCCTGCAGCTCCCGCGGGTCGGCCGGCTTCACGAAGTGGTGGTGGAAACCCGCCGCGCGCGAGCGGGCGTGGTCCTCCTGCTGGCCGTAGCCGGTCAGCGCGACGAGCAACACGTCGCCGAGCGTCGGCTCCGCGCGGATCCGCTCGGCGAGCTCGTAGCCGTTCATGCCGGGCAAGCCGATGTCGAGCACCGCGACCTGCGGCGCGAACACGGGCAGGCACGCGATCGCCTGCGGCCCGTCCGTGACGACTTTGACCTCGTGGCCGTCGAGCCTGAGCAGCATCGCAACGCTCTCGGCCGCGTCGATGTTGTCGTCGACGACGAGCACGCGCTTGCCGGTCGCGAGCGCCGGCGGCGCCGGCGGCATCTCCCGCTCGGCCGCCTCGTTCCCGACCTCGCCGATGCAGGGCAAGATCACCCTGAACTCCGAGCCGCGGCCGCGCCCCTCGCTCAGCGCCTCGACGCGGCCCTGGTGCAGCTCGACGAGCCGCCGGACGACCGTGAGCCCGACGCCCAAACCTCCCTGACCGCGGTCGAGCGTCGCATGTCCCTGCGTGAACGGCTCGAACACGTGCGGCAGCAGCTCGCGATCGATGCCGGCGCCGTCGTCGCGGACGCTGATCGTGACCTCGCCGCAGCGAGCGTGCGCGGCGAGCTCGAGCGAGCCGCCCTCGGGCGTGAACTTCGAGGCGTTGTTCAGCAGGTTGCCGACCACCTGCGCGAGCCGGCCGAAATCGCCCGATACCCACGTGGGCGTGCGGGGCACGCGCACCGACAACTGCTGGCGCTTCGCCTGCAGCAGCCCGCGCGCGGTCTCGACGCAGTGCTCGATCACCTTCGCGACCTCGACCGGCTCGCGCCGCAGCGTGATCTTGCCCTGCGTGACGCGCGAGACGTCGAGCAAATCGTCGACGAGCTGCGCCATGTGCGAGACCTGCCGCTCGATCACGTCCCGCGCCCAAGCGAGGCGCCGATCGGACGATTCGACAGAGCCGAGCACCTCCGCGGCGTTCCGGATCGGCGCGAGCGGATTGCGCAGCTCGTGCGACAGCATCGCGAGGAACTCGTCCTTGCGGCGGCTCGCCTCCTGGAGCTTCTCCTCGGCGGCCTTGCTCCGCGCCATCTCGCGCTTCAGGCTGCCGTAGAGCCTCGCGTTGTCGAACGCGATGGCGGCGCGCGACGCGAGATCGTCGATCATGCCGTCGCACGCGAGCTCGTCGCGCGCGCCGAGCACGAGCACGCCGACGCTCCTGTCCGCCGCCGCGAGCGGCACGACGCGCACCGCGTCGAGCTCGGCCGGCCAGGTCGAAGCCTCCGTTTGCCGCAACCGCAGATCGACCGGCCGGCCCTCGCGGGCGGCCCGGTCGATCGCGCGCTGCACGGCGTCGGGCAGCGCCGCCAGCGAATCGACCGTCGGCGTCGCCGGCGTCGCGCCGGCGCTCAGAACGAGGTCCCGCCGCTCGAGCCGAACCGCGACGATCGCGAGATCGCCGCGCGCCGGCACGAGCATCTCGAGCAGCCGCCGCATGCCCGTCTCGAGATCGAGCGATGCGCCGAGCTCGCGGCTCGCCCAGTCGAGGAACTGCGAGCGGCGGGTTGCCTCCTCGGCCGCCGCCCGGAGCGCATCGGCGCGGGCGAGCGCGGCGCTCCTGCGCTGGGCGCGATACAGATCCACGAACACGCGCACCTTGCTGCGCAGGATCTCCGGCACGATCGGCGAGAGGATGTAGTCGACGGCGCCGAGGGCATAGCCGCGCGCCGTCTGCATCTCGTCGGCGTACGCCGTGACGAAGATGATCGGCGTGTGCGCGGTCTTCGGATGCTGGCGGATCAGCTCGGCGGTCTCGATACCGTCGATGTCCGGCATATTGACGTCGAGCAGGATCACGGCGAAGTCCCGATGCAGCAGCTCGCGCAACGCCGCGGCGCCGGTGTTCACCATCACCAGGTTCTGATCGAGCTCGTCGAGCACGCTCCGGAGCGCGAGCAGCTTGTCCGGCATGTCGTCGACGACGAGGATGTTGACCTTCTCGTCCATCAGCGATGCAGCCAGCCGCGCAACACGGAGAGCAGACGCACGGTGTCGACCGGTTTGGCGAGGTAGTCCCAAGCGCCCGCCTCGATGCACTTCTCCCGGTCGCCCTTCATCGCCTTCGCGGTGACCGCGATGATCGGCAGATCCGGGCGGTGGCCGAGCTTGCGGATCTCCTGCATCGTCGCGAGCCCGTCCATCTCCGGCATCATGATGTCCATCAGCACGATGTCGATGCTCGGGTCCTCGCGCACGAGCCGTACGGCCTCGTGGCCGTTGTCCGCGGAGACCATCTCCATGCCCTGGTCGTACAGCACGGTCGACAGCGCGAAGATGTTGCGCATGTCGTCGTCGACGATCAGCGCCTTCTTGCCCTCGAGCACGCGGCTGCCGCGGTGCAGCTCCTCGATCGACTCCCGCTCGTCCGCCGGCAGATCGGCGACCCTGCGGTGCAGGAAGAAGTAGACGAGATCCATCAGCCGCGCGAGGGAGCGCGCCTCGCGCACGAGGAGCACACCGTCCGAGCGGCGCAGCGGCGACGCCCGGCGCGGGCCGTAGAGCACGACCGGCAGAGGGCGCGACGGCGCGCGCGGCTCGAGCGCTTCGTGCAGGTCCGCGGGATCGAGGCCGGTCGCATCGGCGTCGGCGATCAGGCAGTCGACCGGCTCGCTGCCGCGGAGCAGCGCGCAGACGTCCGCGCAATCCGCGGTCGCGAGCGCTTCGACGTCGTCGGCGCCGAGACGCCCGAGCACGGCGTCGCGCTCGGCGCCGGCCGGCATCAGCACCGCGACGCGTCTGCCGCGGCCGCCGACGTAGGCCGCGAGCTCGGCGAGCGCGCCGTCGAGCGCTTCGCGCGACGCGAGCGGCTTCGGGATGCAGCCGATCGCGCCGGAGTCGAACGCGCGCTCGCGCGCGTCCTCGGTCGACAGGACCCAGATCGGGATGTGCCGCGTCGCGAGGTCCGCCTTGACGCGATCGAGAATCCGCCACCCCTGCATGTCCGGCAGGAAGATGTCGAGCGTGACCGCGGACGGGCGGTGCTCCGCGAGCATCGCGAGCGCGCCTGCGCCGGTCCCGCAGACGAGCGCCTTCAAGCCCTGCTCCCGCGCCGCCTCGAGCAGCACCTTCGCGAAAGCGGCGTCGTTCTCGACGATCAGGAGCGTGCTCTCGCCTGGCTGCACGTCCGATCGATCGTCGCACGCGACCACCGGCGACGCGGGCGGCTCCGCCGCGCGCAGCGGCTCGACGGCCGCACGCACCGACGCCGGCGGCGGCGCCGCGAAGGCCGCGATCGACGGCAACGCGGGCGCGGCGCTGCGCTGCGGCCGCGTGCTGCGATGGGGGTACGCGAGCGGCAGGAACAGCGTGAACGTGCTGCCCGCGGCGGGCGCGCTGACGAGCCGGATCTCGCCGCCGAGGAGCTTCGAGAGCTCGCGGCTGATCGCGAGGCCGAGGCCGGTCCCGCCGTACTTCCGGGACGTCGAGCCGTCGGCCTGCTGGAACGCCTCGAAGATGATCTGCTGCTTGTCGTAGGAGATGCCGATGCCGGTGTCGGTCACGGCAAACGCGATCACCTGCTCCGCCGAGGCGAGGTCCTCGTTCTCCGGCGACCAGCCGGATTCCGCGGGCGCGACGGTGAGCGAGACCGAGCCTTCGTGCGTGAACTTGAACGCGTTCGACAGCAGGTTCTTGATGATCTGCTGCATCCGCTTGATGTCGGTGAACATCGAGCGGGGCAGCCTCGAGTCGAGATGCACCTCGAAATCGACGTGCTTGGACTCAGCGACGTGGCGGAAGGTGCGCTCGACGTAGCGCTGCAGGTCCGTGAGCCTGAGCTCGCTCACGTCGACGACGACCGTGCCGGACTCGATCTTCGACAGATCGAGGATGTCGTTGATCAGCGCGAGCAGATCGTTGCCCGAGGCGTGGATCGTCTTCGCGGACTCGATCTGATGCGGCGTGAGGTTGCCCTCCGCGTTCTTCGTCAGCTGATCCGACAAGAGCAGCAGGCTGTTCAGCGGTGTCCGCAGCTCGTGCGACATGTTCGCGAGGAACTCGGACTTGTACTTCGACGTGAGCGCGAGCTGCTTCGCCTTCTCCTCGAGCGCCTGGCGCGCCTGCTCGACCTCGCGATTCTTGCGCTCCACCTCCTCGTTCTGGTGCGCGAGCTGGCGCGCCTTCTCCTCGAGCTCTTGGTTGGTTTGCTGAAGCTCCTCGGCGAGCGACTGCGATTGCCGCAGCAGATCCTCGGTGCGCGTGTTCGCCTCGATCGTGTTGATCACGATGCCGAGCGACTCCATGAGCTGATCGAGCAGCGCCTGATGCGACGGGCTGAACTCCTGGAGCGAAGCGAGCTCCATCACGCCGCGCACCTCGCCTTCGAACACGACGGGCATCACGAGGATCGTGCACGGGGCGGAGTCCGCGAGGCCCGTCGAGATCCGGAACGAGCCGGCCGCCACGTCGTTCAGCACGAGCTTCCGCTTCTCGATCGCGCACTGACCGACGAGCCCTTCGCCGAGATCGAGCTCCTTGCCGTGCACGCGCCGCCCGCCGGACGCGTAGCTCGCGACGAGCTTGAGCCGCGCACCGTCGCGCTCGCCGGTCAGCACGTAGAACTCCGCCTGCAAGGCGCCCACGACCGGCGCGAGCTCGGACAGGATCATCTCGCCGACCGTCACCAGGTCCCGCTGGCCCTGCAGCATCCGGCTGAACTTCGCGAGGTTCGTCTTCAGCCAATCCTGCTCGGTGTTCTTCTGCGTCGTATCCTTCAGGTTGCGGATCATCTCGTTGATCTTGTCCTTGAGCGCCGCAACCTCGCCTTGCGTCTCGACCGTGATCGAGCGCGTCAGATCGCCTTGCGTCACCGCGGTCGCGACCTCCGCGATCGCCCGTACCTGGGTCGTCAGATTCGCCGCGAGCTCGTTCACGTTCTCGGTCAGCGCCTTCCACGTGCCCGCGGCGCCCGGCACCTTCGCCTGACCGCCGAGCTTGCCCTCGACGCCGACCTCGCGGGCGACGGTCGTCACCTGCTCGGCGAAGATCGCGAGCGTCTCGGTCATGCTGTTGATCGTGTCCGCGAGCGCGGCGATCTCGCCCTTCGCCTCCACCGTGAGCTTCTGCTTCAGATCGCCATTCGCGACGGCGGTGACCACTTTCGCGATGCCGCGCACCTGGGAGGTCAGGTTGCCGGCCATGAAGTTCACGTTGTCGGTCAGGTCCTTCCAGACGCCCGACACGCCGCGCACGTCCGCCTGGCCGCCGAGCCTGCCCTCGGTGCCGACCTCGCGCGCGACGCGCGTGACCTCGTTCGCGAACGCGCGCAGCTGCTCGACGAGCGTGTTGATCGTGTTCTTGAGCTCGAGGATCTCGCCCTTGACGTCGATCGTGATCGTCTTGGTCAGATCGCCCTGCGCGACCGCGGTGGTCACGCGCGCGATCTCGCGGACCTGGCTCGTGAGGTTCGAGGCCATCAGGTTCACGGAGTCGGTGAGGTCCTTCCACACCCCGGAGACGCCCTGGACCCGCGCTTGGGCGCCGAGCTTGCCTTCGCCGCCGACCTCCTGCGCGACCCGCGTCACCTCGGAGCCGAACTGCGCGAGCCGGGCGACCATGCCGTTGACGATCCGCGCGTGGCGCAAGAACTCGCCGCGCTGCGGCCCACCGTCGTCGGAGTCCATCGTGTGCTCGAGGTCGCCGCGCGCGACGGCGCTGACGACGCGGGCGATCTCGTTGGTGTGGCCGGTCAGATCCGCCACCACCTCGTTGAGCGCGGTGACGTACTGCGCCCAGCCGCCGGCCGCGCTCAGCCGGCGCATCCGTTTGTTCGCCTGGCCGTCCTTGCCGACCGCGCGCGAGACCTCGATCGCCTCGTCCTTGATCGTCCGGACCATGTCGACGAGGTCGTTGAACGCCTCCGCGATCTGGCCATCGACCCCGTCGAGGTCCTCGCGCATGCGGACGTCGAAGTCCCCGCGCTTGAACGCCCGCAGCGCCGCGAGGATGTGCCGAGGATCGAGCGCGGGCGGCGCCGACGTGGCTGGCTTCGGCGCCTTCGCCGCGCGCGCGGCGGTGCCGTTCGCGGCTCCGGCCCGCTTGCGTGAGGCCCCGGGCTTCGCGGGGTCGAACGTGTTCATGCGTCCTCCGAGCTCCCGTAGAGAGCGCGAAGGATCTTGTCAGCGCTCGCAGGCTTGGTGATGTGAGCGTCGAAGCCAGCCTCGAAGGCGGTCTGGCGATCGCTGGCCTGCCCGTAGCCGGTCATCGCGATCAGGCGGGGCTGCTGATCGGCCGGCGCGCTGCGGATCCGGCGCGCGACCTCGTAGCCGTCCATGTCGGGGAGCCCGATGTCGATCAGCGCCACGTCCGGCTTCTCGTCGAGGATCGTCCGCACCGCGGTCGGCCCGTCCTCGACGATGGTGACGTCGTGGCCGCGCAGGCGGAGCAGGTCGGCCACCAGCTCGCGGAGGTCCTCCGCGTCGTCGCACACCACCGC
>CAYWGQ010000019.1:24122-35702 GCA_964457725.1 uncultured Gammaproteobacteria bacterium | reverse complement strand
CGCGAAGGCATCATCGTGCTCGCGGCGACGAATCAGCCCGATATCCTCGACCGCGCGCTGCTCCGACCCGGCCGTTTCGATCGGCGCCTCGTCGTCAACCTGCCGGACAAGAAGGGCCGCGAAGAGATCCTGAAGATCCACACGCGCCAATCGCCGCTCGCGGCCGACGTCGACCTCGCCGCGCTCGCAGCGTCGACGCCGGGTTTCTCGGGCGCGGACATCCGCAACCTCGCGAACGAGGCGGCGCTGCTCGCGGCGCAACCAGGACGAGGTGCGCCAGCGCGATTTCCTCGACGCGCTCGAGAAGATCGTGCTCGGACCGGAGCGGCCGCTGTTGCTGACGCACGAGGATCGCGAGCGGATCGCGTACCACGAGAGCGGCCACGCGATCTTGGGGCTCCTAGTCCCGGGCGCGGACCCCGTGCATCGGGTGACGATCGTGCCGCGCGGTCAAGCGCTCGGCGTGACGTACCAGCGGCCGGACAGCGACCGCTACAACTATCCGGAGGAGTATCTGAAGGCGCGAATCATCGGCATGCTCGGCGGCCGCGCGGCGGAGGAGATCGTCTACGGCACGCGGACGACCGGCGCCGAGAACGACATCGCCCAGGCGACCGACCTCGCCCGCAACATGGTCACCCGCTGGGGGATGAGCGAGGAGCTCGGCCTCGTGCAGCTCGCGCCGCAGCGCAATCCGTATCTCCGCGGGCCGAGCTCGTTCGGCGGCGAGAAGCCGTTCAGCGAGGATACCGCCCGCCGGATCGATTACGAGGTGCAGCGGATCATCGAGGAGAGCCACGCGGAGGCGAGACGGCTGCTCGAGGCGCATCGCCCGGAGCTCGACCGGCTCGTGGCCGCGCTCCTCGAGCGCGAGACGCTCGACGAGCACGAGATTCGCGAGGTCACGGGGCTCGAGGCCGCGCCGGCGCCCGCCGAGCAGCAAACGAAGACCGCGAGCGTCGGCTGATCGCCGCTCCCGCACGCGGCGTGACAGTCTCCGGACGCTCGCCGATACTTGCGAAACCGCCGGCTTGCCGCAGAGCCGTGCGGTTCGGGCTGCGGAGGAACGACGTGACGCGTGACGGCTTTCGGATGACCGTGCTGGCGGTCGGGACATTCCTGTTGTCGGCGCTGCCCTGGCAGCCGGCGAGCGCGCAGGCCGGGGGCGCGACGGTCGCGATCACCGGCGCGCGCCTGATCGACGGCACCGGGCGGGCGCCGATCGAGAACGCGACGCTGCTCGTCGAGGACGGCCGCGTCGTGCGCGTCGGACCGAGCTCGGAGGTCGCGATCCCGGCAGGCGTTTCGCAGGTCGCGCTCGACGGCAGGACGATCATCCCGGGTCTCGTGAACGCGCACGGGCACGTGCAGGTCGAGCAGGGCAGCTCGTTGCCGGTTCGGGAGGATCTGCTGCGCCGGCTGCGGATGTACGCGAGCTACGGCGTGACGACCGTCGTCAGCTTGGGCTCCGGCGAGCGGGACGAAGAGCCGGGGGTCGCGCTCGCGCGCGACCAGCGCGCCGGCCGTGCGGACGGCGCGCGGCTCTACACGTCGGGGCGCGCGGCCGCGGGGCGGACGCCCGAGGAGAGCCGCGCCGCGATCGATCGGCTCGCCGACCTCGGCGTCGACGTCGTGAAGCTGCGGCTCGAAGGCAGTGCGAACGACCCGGACTTCGAGACGTTTCGCGCGCAGGTCGAGCGGGCGCACGAGCGGGGGCTCCGGACCGCGGTGCACATCTTCAATCTCGCCGACGCGCAGATGGCCGTCGACGCGGGCGTCGACGTGATCGGGCACAGCGTCCGCGACCGCGACGTCACGCCGGAATTCGCGGCCGCGCTCGAGGAGCGCGGCATCTTCTACGTCCCGACGTTGACCCGCGACCTTTCGGTGTTCGTCTACGAGTCGACGCCCGAGTTCTTCGAAGATCCGTTCTTCTTGCGCGGCCGCTCGCTCTACGGCGAGCAGATCCCGGCGCTCAGCGATCCGGCTTTCCAGCAGCGCGTGCGGGAGAACCGCAACGCCCAGTCGATCAAGCAGGCGCTCGTGCAGGCCGAGCGGAACTTGAAGCTTCTGTCCGATGCGGGCGTCGCGATCGCGATGGGCACCGATAGCGGCGCCGCCGGCGCCCCGGGCCGCTGGCAGGGCTACTTCGAGCACGTCGAGCTCGAGATGATGGTCGACGCGGGGCTCACGCCGATGCAGGCGCTCGTCGCGGCGACGAGCGTCGCCGCGCGCTCGATGGGCCTCGACGGCGTAGGCTCGCTCGAGCCCGGCAAGCTGGCGGACTTCGTCGTGCTCGCCGCGAATCCCCTCGACGACATCGAGAACACCCGGCGGATCGACTCGGTGTGGATGGCGGGCGAGCGGGTCGACTTCGTAACGGAGCGCTGATGGCGCCCGGCGGTCGCGGGAACGCGCCGAACGGCGGGCGGCCTCGGGCGAACGCCGACGAGTGGCGGCTCGACCCGAGCGACGTCCGCCGGCACGCGCAGCGCCTGCGGGAGCGCGAGCGCAAGGGCGTGCTCGCCAAGGGCATGCCCTACGCGCTCGCCGCGCTCGGCATCGCCGTCGCGTTCGGCGTCTACTGGAACTTCGAGACGCTTCGCGGCATGCGCGTGACCTTCGCGCCGCTTCGCGACCTCGCTCGCGGCACTGCGGCGACGGCCGACGGCGGACGGCGCGCGGGCGAGAATGCGGCAGAGCAAGAAGAGACGGTCGAGGCGTTGACGTTCGTCACCGTCGACATCGACCCCGAGGCTCCGCCGCCCGATCCCGAGACGCCGGCGGACGCCGCCGCCGATGAAACGCCCGCGGCCCGGCTCGAAGCGCGCCAGCTGCCGATCGTGAGCGAAGCAGCCGAGTCGGCCGCCGCACCCGCCGCGGCCGACGCCGAGCCCGAGCCCCCGCCCGCGCCGCCGCCCCCGCCGGCCCGGCCGCCCGAGCCCGAGTCGTTCGTGTTCGGCCTGCCGCGCCACGAGGTCTCGGAGAGCGAGGCGGCTGCGGCGGTGCTGATCCTGCGCAACGGCGGCGACGGCGGCGAATCGTCGGTCACCTGGTGGACGACGGGCGGAAGCGCAACGCCGGGCGCCGACTACGTCGATCCGGGCCGCGTGACCGAGCGGTTTCCGCCCGGCGCGCAGAACCGCACGATCCGGATACCGCTCGTTGGCGACCGCCTCGTCGAGGGCCCGGAGACCTTCTACATCCACCTCGAGCCGAGCGCGAGCGGCGCGAACGTGCCCGCCGACCGGCTCACGACCGAGATCGTGATCGTCGACGACGATTAGCGGCCCTGCGGCGTCGCGCCGCCTTCGTCTTCGTAGGAGCGGCTGTCCAGCCGCGACCCCTCGTCTTGGCAGGAGGAGCTGTCCAGCCGCTCCTACACCACCGTTGCGCGCGAACCCTATAATGGCCGCTCATCGGAGGGGCATACCGTGAGGCATACCGGCCTCTGCGCGATCGGCCTGAGCGGGCTCGCGGCCCTCGCCGCTTTGCTCGGCGCGGCGGCGTCCGCCGCGGCGGCGAGCCCGATTGCCGATGCGGCGATGCGCGGCGACGCGGCGGCCGTCCGGCAGCTGATCGCCGCGCGCGAGGACGTCGACGCCGCGCAGGCGGACGGCGCGACCGCGCTGCACTGGGCCGTCTATCGCGGCGACGTCGCGACCGCGACGATGCTGCTCGACGCCGGCGCGGCCGTCGACCGGCCGAACGCGAACGGCGTGACGCCGCTGCTCCTCGCATGCGAGACCGGCGACCCGAACCTCGTGCGCCTGCTGCTCGAGGCCGGCGCCGATCCGAACGAGACGCTGCCGAACGGCGAGACGGCGTTGATGATGGCCGCGCGCACCGGCAATCCGGCGACGGTGCGGCTCCTGATCGAGCGCGGCGCGGACGTCGAGGCCGCCGAGAACCTGCGCGGCACGACCGCGCTGATGTGGGCGGCGGCGTACGGCCGGCCGGCCGCGGTGCAAGTGTTGCTTCAAGCCGGCGCCGACGTCGGGGCGCGTTCGAAGGCGGTGCCGCGCGGCCGGCGTCCGTATCTCGCGCCGACCGTGCAGAGCCGGCTCAACGACTTCCTCGAGGAGATCGACGAGTCGGGTCGGCGCGTGACGACGACGTCGCGGCTCGGGGCCGTGCCGCCTGAGGATCCGGCGGAGACGGCGCGGCTCGCCGCGCAACGGGAGCGCGCGCTCGCGGCGCTGCTCGCGAGCCCCGGCGAGGCGCCGGTCGGCGGCGCCGACGACGTCGACGAGGTGCCGGCCGCGGCCGACGATGCGCCGGAGCTCTGGGGCGGCCTGACGCCGCTGATCTTCGCGGCGCGCGAGGGCGACATCGAGTCCGCGCGATTGCTGCTCGATCACGGCGCGGACGTGAATCAGCAGTCGGAAGGCGGCTGGACCGCGCTGCTGACGGCCGTGCAGAACCGCTACTACCGGCTCGCGGCGATGCTGCTCGAGCGCGGCGCCGATCCGAACATCCAGAACGGCGGCGGTTGGAGCCCGCTGTACATCGCGACGGACAACCGCAACATCGAGGCCGGCGACTACCCGACGCGCCAGCCCGACATGGATCACTTCGAGCTGATCGAGCTGCTCGTCGCGCACGGTGCGAACGTGAACGTGCGCATGCGCTCGAGCACCGAGACGCGCACGGTGTTCACGCATCAGTGGCTGTACGAGGAAGGCGCGACGCCGTTCCTGCGCGCCGCGCAATCGAGCGACCTGCGGCTGATGCGCTTCTTGCTGGAGCACGGCGCGGACCCGCTGATCCCGACGCGCGACGGCACGACCGCGCTGATGGTCGCGGCCGGCATCGGCTGGGTCGAGGGCGTGACCTACGAGTGGTCGCGCGACGCGAACCTCGAGGCGGTCACGCTGCTGCTCGATCTCGGCATCGACGTGAACGCGCGCAACTCCGAGGGCCGCACGGCCCTGATGGGCGCTGCGCACAAGGGCCGCAACGAGATCGTCGAGCTGCTCGTCGAGCGCGGTGCGGATCTCGACGCGCGCGACATCGGCAGCCGCGATACCGTGCACCGGCTCGCAGGCGTGACCTGGCGCGCGATCGACTACGCGGACGGGCTCGTGCGCGTCGGCGTGCAGTCCGCGATCGCGCATCCCGAGACGGCCGCGCTGCTCCGCCGGATGATGCTCGAGCGCGGGCTGTCGGTGCCGCCGGAAGGCCGCACGCTCGACTCGATCTGCATCACCGACATCTGCCAGCCGGACTACTGAGCCCGCCGCGCCGCGGCCGGGCTTGACCCTCACGCGACGTGAGGCTCTAGTGTTTGCGTCCTGCGGAAACGCAAGGCGCGACGAGCGATGAAGCGGTACACGGTCAAGCAGCTCGCGGAGCTTTCCGGAGTCTCGGTCCGCACGCTGCACCACTACGACGACATCGGCCTGCTCGCGCCTGCGTACGTCGGCGAGAACGGCTACCGCTACTACGAGGAGGAAGAGCTGCTGCGCTTGCAGCAGATCCTCCTGCACCGGGAGCTCGGCTTCTCCTTGAAGGAGATCGCGGCGCTCCTCGACGATCCGGGCTTCGACCGCCTCCGCGCGCTCAAGGCGCACCGGGAGCGGCTCGCGGCCGAGGCGGCCCGTTATCGCACGCTCGTCGGGACGATCGACCGCACGATCGCCGAGCTCGAGGGCCGCGCGGCCCGAGGAGAAACGGCAATGGAGCACGCGGATCTGTACGAGGGCTTCGCGCCCGAGAAGCAGCAGCAGTACGAGGAGTGGCTGATCGAGCGCTTCGGCGGCGACATGCGCCGGCGCATCGACGACGGCAAGGCGAAGCTCGCGGCGCTATCGGACGAGGAACGGGAGGGATTGCTGCGCGAGCTCGCCGAGGTCGAGTCCGCGCTCGCGGAGGGTTGTCGGCGGAAGATTCCGGCGGACTCGCCGGCGCTCGATCCCGCGCTCGAGCGCCATCGCGCGTGGGTCGCGGCCATGTGGGATCGGCCGTGCCCGCCGGAGGCCTATGCGGGGCTCGCGGATCTCTACCTCGCGCATCCGGACTTCCGCGCCCGCTACGAGACGCTCGAGCCCGGGTTCTGCGACTACCTCGCGGCCGCGATGAAGGCGCACGCGGACCGGATCGCGGCGCAGTGACGCGACGCGGCGCGTCGGCTTCGACCGCGGCGCGCGATCGGCGCCGCGGCTACTCGAGGCCTTTCGAGCGCGTCTCCCAGTTCGGGTTCGTGCAGAGGCCGCAATCATCGCCGACGAACATGCGGCCCGCGGCGGCGTCGTCCTTCAGCACGTAGCGCAGCCAGCTCGACGCCACGTTCGCGAACTCGCCGCCGCCCGGATGGAAGGCGGTCGCCGTGTGGCCCGCGTCGAGGCGCGCGCCGTAGAACACCGGCACGTGGTCGATGACCTCGAAGTTCGCCGCGGACGCGGCCATCATGAAGTCGCGCTCGTGGCCGTTCACGAGCAGCACCGGGCCGTGCAGGTCGGCGAGCGCGTCGGTCGTCGGAAACGGTCCGCGCGGCGCATCCACGCTCGGCGGCTGGACGCCGGAGTTGAACACGCCGATCGTGTCGACGCGCGGATCGGCCCCGAGCGTGATCGAGAGCGCGCCGCCGCACGACTGTCCCATCACGGCCATTCGATCGGTCGCGATCTTCCCGCGCAGCGGCGAGCCGTCGCGTGCGGCCTCGCGCTCGGCCCAGTCGAGCGCCGCGCGGAGGTCGTCGGCCGTCGCTTGCCGCCGGTCCTCGCCCTCTACGGGCGCCGTCCCGAGCACGAGGAAGCCGTGCGACGCGATCGTCTCGAGGAAGCCGGCGTAGCGTCCGGTGTTGATCGCGCAGCCGCCGTTGCCCCACGCGACGACCGGCAGCGAGTCCCGCGCCGGAAACGCGGCGAGATCGGCCGGGCGAAACGTCACGAGACCCGGGGCGCCGAAGGCGGGCTCCGAGACGACGTCGTACGGCCCGGGCTCGGCGAGCGGTGCCCCCTCGAGCGGCAGCGCGGTCGCGATCATCTCGGGCGTGATGCCCGGAGGCTGTGCCTCGCTCGAGGCGGCGAACAGGACCGCCGCGACGCTTCCGAACAGGATCGACGTTCTGCGCATGGCTCGAGCCCCCCGGCTTCGCTGGACTCCGCCATCATCGTGCAGCGGCGCCGCGTCGGGCAAGGGCCGCTATAATCCGCAGGACGCGGCAAGGAGTTGCGAAATGACTCGCGTGATCCTGTTAGTGCTCGCGTTCGCAGGTGCTGCCGCCGCGCAGCAAGCCTCCGAGAACACCGCCGTCGCGACGTTCGCGGGCGGCTGCTTCTGGTGCGTGGAGGAGGCGTTCGACAAGGTCGAGGGCGTGCTCTCGACGACCTCCGGCTTCATCGGCGGCCACGTCCCGAATCCGAGCTACGAACGCGTCGTGCGCGGCGATACCGGGCACGCCGAGGCGGTGCGCGTCGAGTACGACCCATCGGTCGTCACCTACGAGGCGCTGCTCGAGACCTTCTGGCACAACATCGATCCGCTCGACGCCGGCGGTCAGTTCTGCGACCGGGGCAACTCGTATCGCAGCGCGATCTTCTATCACGACGAGCGGCAACGGGAGCTCGCGGAGCGCTCGAAGCGCGAGCTCGAGGAGCGCGGTGCGCTGCCCGGGCGGATCGTCACCGAGATCGTGCCCGCGACCGAGTTCTATCCGGCCGAGGATTATCACCAGGACTACTACCGGAAGAATCCGGTGCGCTACAACTTCTACAAGTTCACGTGCGGTCGACCGGACCGGCTCGAGCAGCTTTGGGGCAAGGAGTAGGGCGCAGGCCGAGGGCGGTGCTGAAGGCACTGCAGCTCGCGGTGGCCGTCGGCGTGCTCGTCCTGTTCTGGATGATCTATCCCGGCGTGATGGCGGTGTTCGCGAGCGGCATCGCGTTTTGCTACATCGGCGCGGCGCTCGCCGCGGCGTGGGATCGGCCCCTCGGCGTCTGGCTCGCGTTCCTGTTCACCTTGTCGGCGTTCGGCTTCTCCGCGTGGGGCGTGTACCGCTATCTCGACAACGGCTTCGAGTACTGGTCCGGCAATTTCCCCGGCTGGAGCGGCTTCTACTTGCCGCCGTACGTGTTCCTGGCCGTCGCGCTCGGCGCCGCCGCCGTGATCGTGCTGCACGCGCTGTCGTGGCGCTGGCTGCTGCGGCCGCGCCGCACGGCCGCAGCCGCAGGCTGATCTCTCGCCGTCAGCCGGCGCTGCCGGGCGTCCGCTCGAACGTCACCGGCATGCCGCCCTGGATGCTGAACACGACGCCCTCGATCGTGCCCTCGTCGGTCAGCTCGCCCGCGACGTTCCACGGCTGGATGTTCGGCAGCTGGAAGCTGATCTCCCGCCCCGTGATTTGGAACTCCCGAAGCGGCTTGTCGATCCTGCCGAGATTCGTGCCGATCAACCGGCCGTTCACGGTGCCGTCGGGGTTCTTCGTGAACTCGAGCTCGATGTCGAGATCGAGCGTGACGATTCGTGGCCGGCCGACCCAGCGGCCCGCGAGCGCGTCGGCGACGGCCGGCGCGACCTCGACCGGCGGCTGCGGCGGCTCCGGCGTCGGGTTCGCCCGCTCGTAACGATTCGTCGTCACGTAGTTGCGGACGATCGTGTTGTCCTCGTGGCAGGCGTATTCCGGCCACCAGTACTCGGGGTCGTGGCGCATCGGGTAGCGCACCGTGAACGGCCGCGTGAGGATGACCGGATCCTCGGTCGTGATCTCGTAGAGCCACCACTCGTCGTTCAACCGCACGATCCGCTCGGTCGTCTTCATCTGGTCGCTCACGGGGAAGCGATTGCCGGGCGGGGCGCCGACGACCGCGAGATTGATCATCGGCTGATTGATCCATGGGTCGACCCTGAAGTTCGTCGTCTCGACGACCAGCGTGTTGCCTTCCCAGCGGCCGCGCGACTCGCCGAGATACTGCCGGACGGCGTCGTCGAGCGGCGGGCGGCCGTCGGTCGGGATGATGCGGGCCTCGTGGATCATCTCGATGCTGAAGATCACGTACCCCGGCGCTTGCATGATTCGGAAGCCGCCGTTATAGCGGTACGGCATCATCATCGACGGCATGCCGCGCGTGATGCAGCGATCCCAGCTGTCGAAGTCGTCGACCGTCTCGAACACGATGTCCTCGCCCGGCAGCGCCCAGTCGCTGCCCATCGCGAGCGCGCGGCGCTTGCCCTCCGGCGTCAACGCGGGCAGGAGGCCGTCCGGCGGGTCGACGAGCAGATTCGTCTGCCGTTGCGGAATGCTCGGATCGGTGACCGCGGCCTGGATCGCGGCGCCGAAGTCGCCGCGCTCGACCGCTTCCTGATAGCGATCCGGCCTCGCGGCGGCCTCGAGACGCGCGGCGTACTCCTCCTCGGTGAGCCACGCCTTCTGCATGTCGCACGGCGGCGCGCCGGGGCGGTAGCTGTTGCCGCACCGCTCGAGCGGCACGCCGGCCGCCTGCATCATGTTCAGGTTCGCGCGGATGTCCGGCTCGCCCCACGGCGTTCGCGGGTGCTCCCAGCCGCGCGGAGTCTCGATGAAATGGTTCGCTTCGCTCGGGGCGCCGCGGATCGAATCGTCGATCTGCGCGTACGCGGCGGGAGCGAGCAAGGCGAGCACGGCGGCGGACGCGAAGCGGCGCAGCGTCGGCGAGACTCCGAGCATCGGATTTCCTCCCCTCGCGCCGGCTCGAGCGTCACGGCCGGCCGTCGGGACTAAGGTACCCGCTCACCCTGCGAGCCGAAAGCCCTCCGCCGTCGCGTCACGTGCGCCGGCGAGGCGCACGCCTCAGGCGCTGCGCGAGAGCAGCGTGCCGTAGCCCGGCGCGGCCCCGCTCAGGCCGACGAGCTTCGCGCCGGCCCACAGGCCGTGCGGCATGCTCGAGATGACCGGCACGCCGGTGCGCGCCTCGATCGGCGCGATGATCTCGAGCGTCCGGAAGCCGCCGCAAGACAGGAGCAGCGAATCGGCCTCCGGCGCGGACTCCCGCACGCGCACGCTGAACTCGACGAGGTCGTTCTGCGTGACGAGCGCGGCGTCGCCGATCGCCTCGATGCCCATGCCGGTGACGACGACCGGCTCGATCCCGTGCTCGATCAGGAACGCGCGGAGCCGATCGTTGACCTCGTCGTTGTACGCGGTCGCGACGGCGACCCTGTTCGCGCCGACGGCCTTGAGCCCGTCGATCACGCCGTTGCTCATCGTCGTCGCCGGCAACCCGGACGCTTCGATCACGGCTTCGCGAAGCCGCTGGTTGAACGCTTCGCCCTTGTAGAACGTCAGCGACGTGCCGGTCAGCTCGATCGCGTCGGCGCCGGCGGCCGCGAGCTTCTCGGCGGCCGCCGGAATCCGCGGGATGACCGAGTCGTAGCCGTCCGGCGTCATGGTCTCGAGCCCGAGGCCGGTCACGACGAACTTCAGCTTGTCGCCGTACATCGCGACGCCTTCCTCCGGGATGCCGCGATCGGCCGGCGGGAAGATCAGCCCGAGCACGGGCACGCGGTCTTCCGCGTGCGCGCGGCGCAGCCCGAGCCCGGCCGCGGCGAACGCCGCCGCACTCGCTGCGAGAAGCTCCCGGCGTCGTTTGTTCATGCGCTGCCCCCTGGTACCGGACCGGTCACGCTCGAATGATAACGTCCCGAAAGACCACGGCTCTACCAGCCGGGCGGCGGCGAGCCGCCTTCGCTCGCCGCGTCGAGCTTCGCGACGGCCTCGGCGTCGAGCTCGATCCCCGCGAACGCGACGAGCTCCTCGAGCTGCGCGACGCTCGTCGCGCTCGCGATCGGCGCGGTGACGCCGTGCGCCCGCAGCCACGCGAGCGCGATCTGCGCCGGCGTCGCACCGTGCTGCGCGGCGACGTCGTCGAGCGCCGCGAGGATCCTGAAGCCCCGCTCGTTCATCATGCTCTTCACGCGATACGCGCGGGCGCTGCCGGCGAGGTCTTTCTCGGAGCGGTACTTCCCGGTGAGAAAGCCGCTGGCGAGCCCGAAATACGAGATCACGCCGAGCCCTTCGCGGCGGCAGAGCTCGGCGAGCGGCCCTTCGAACGCGACCCGGTCGTAGAGGTTGTACCAGGGCTGCAGCGTCTCGAACCGCGGCAGGCCGTTCGCGCGGCTCGTCTCGAGCGCGGCGGCGAGCCGGTCGGCCTCGTAGTTCGATGCGCCGATCGCGCGCACCTTTCCGGCGGCGATCAGGTCCGCGAACGCGCCGAGCGTCTCCTCGAGCGGCGTCTCCGGGTCGTCGATGTGCGCCTGGTAGAGGTCGATGTAGTCGGTTCCGAGCCGGGCGAGCGAGGCGTCCGCGGCCTCGAGGATGTACTTGCGGGAGAGTCCCTTCTTGCCCGGCCCCATCTCCATCCCGACCTTCGTCGCGATGACGACGTCGTCGCGCCGGCCGCGGCGCGCGAGCCACTTGCCGATCACGGTCTCGGATTCGCCGCCGACGTGGCCCTCGATCCACCGCGAATAGACGTCGGCCGTGTCGATCAGATTGAAGCCCGCGGCGACGAACGCATCGAGCACCTCGAACGAGCGGCGCTCGTCCGCTGTCCAGCCGAACACGTTGCCTCCGAGCGCGAGCGGGGCGACCGCGAGCTCCGA
>CAYWGQ010000019.1:0-24112 GCA_964457725.1 uncultured Gammaproteobacteria bacterium | reverse complement strand
CATGCCTTGCCTCCTTGCGTCGTTCGACTCGACCCTTCCCATCAGCGCAGCGGGGCGAAGTACGGCTCGACGCCCGCCGGCAGCGGCGACTCGTCGACCATCACGAGCATCGACGACAGCGAATACAGCGCGAACGTGCCGACGAGGTCGACGACGCCGCGGTCGCCGAGCACCTCGCGCGCGGCCGCGAGCGTCGCATCGCTGACGCGCTGCTCGCGGATCATCTCGTCGAGCAACCGATAGACGGCCTCGACGTCGGGCTCCATGTCGGCCGGGCGCCGGCCCGCGCGCACGGCCTCGACGACGTCCGCGCGGAGGCCGACCCGCACCGCGTAGTCGTGATGGGCGTGCCAGACGTACTCCCCGCGCCACGTCCGCGCGGCCATCAGGATCGCGAGCTCGTTCAGCTTCGGCGGCACGCTCGCGCCGCCCTCGTTGCCGGCGAAGCGCGCGTAGGCGACCGCCCGCTGCACGAGGTCGCCGAGCTCGGGGCTCGGCAAGAGTGCCGCGAGCGGCGGCGGGATGTCGTTGCGCGGTCCGGCGAGAATTCCGTGCACGTACGCCCGCTGCGCCTCGGTCAGCGCGTCGTACGATGCAGGCTTCGGGATGCGTCCGCCCCGCAGGCTCGCGATCGCGCGCTCCGCCTGCTCCGCGGATGCCTCGGCCGCCGCAACCTCGTCCGGCAGCCGTTCCCAGAGCAGCGGGTTGTCGAAGCGCTCGTTCAAGCTGATCACGAGATCGCGGTTCTCGCCCTCGAACCGGAACCAGCGGACGAAATCGTCGCCGATCCAGGCCGGGTTCGAGGCGGCCTCGACGTGATGAACGACGCGCCCGGCCGCCTCGTCGATGTCGTACGTGCCGTAGTACGCGATGACGCCGCGCATCGTGTCGCGATACGCCTCGGGCGCGGAGTCGCGCGCGAGCGGCGGCCGGTTCGGCGGCAGCAGCATCGCCCACATTCGCCCGGCCGCGTCGTACGAGATCCGCCCGGTCGGCTCGGCGCCGTGGGCGGCATAGCTCGCGAGCCTGTAGACGCCGACGATGTGGTCCGCCGCGCTCTGCGCGCTCGCCGCCCCCGGGGCCGCGGCGGCCGCGAGCACGACCGCGGCCGCGGTCGCGCGGAGCAGGCGCAGCAGTTCTTGTCCGTTCTCGTCCGGCTGCTTCATCGGTGGTTCCCCCTGCGCGGCGGGCGTCCGCCGCGTCCGTGACCACTATCCTACGACGCGGCGCATGCGAAGCGAGCGGACCTTCGCGGATCGGAGCGGTCCGCTGCTACGATGCTCCGGGTCCGATCTTCGCCCGTCGTTCCTGCGGTCCCCGCGGCGACGTGGCCCTAGTCGAGCGGAGGGAAGCGATGGCGCGCACATCGGGAGCGAGGCTCGCGGCGCTCGCCGCGGGGGCGGCGGCCGCGTTCGCGGCGAGCGCCGCGGCGGGCGACGTCGTCGCCCGGATCATGCGGGTCGCCGGCACGACGGTCGAGTACAAGCTCGTCCTGCCGGACGGTTACGACCCGGAGGCGGAGTATCCGGCCGTGCTCGTCTTCGGCGGCGGCCCGCAGACGATGACCACCGTGGACGGCGCGCTCGAGCGCAGCTTCCGTGCGGAAGCGGAGCGCCGCGGCTATCTGGTCGTCGCGCCGGCGGCGCCGGACGGTCAGCTCTTCTTCCGCGGCGGCGACCGAATTTTTCCGGAGTTCCTCGAGCGCATCCTCGAGCGCCACAACGTCGCCGGCAACAAGTTCCACGTCGCGGGGCCGTCGAACGGCGGCATCGCCGCGCTGCACGTCGCCGCGAAGCATCCGGAGCTCTTCTTCTCCGCAACCGCGTTCCCCGGCTATCTGTGGCAGCCGTCGGAGCAGAAGCTCGCGGCGCTCGCCGGGATCTGCGTGTTTCTCTACGTCGGCGAGCACGACGAGTACCGCTGGCACGACGAGATGGCGCGGGAGGCGGCGTTCCTCGCCGAGCGCGGCACGCTCGCCCGCTACGTGGAGGAGCGCGGTCAGGGGCACCGGCTCGAGACGCTCGCAGGGCCGAACGCAGGCCGGCTGTTCGACGGCTTCGAGGAAGCGATGCGCGGCTGCGGCGGCTGACGCGGCGTCCGCCGTGCCCATGACGCGGTCGCCATAGACCCGCTCCGGAGCCGAACGGCCACGGCCGTCGAATTCGGCGCGTCGCGTTCGACCAATCATCGTTCGCGGAACGGGGAGAAAACGCGATGCTACGAATCGGCTGGGTCATGACCGCGCTCGTCGTGCTGTTCCTGCTCGGCGCATCCGTCGCGCCGAAGCTGACCGGCGCCGCCGCCGCGCTCGACGCGCTCGCCGCGCTCGCCTGGCCGTCGCGCCATCTGTTGCTGCTCGGCGTGCTCGAGCTCGCTTGCGTCGTGCTCTATGCGGTGCCGCGGACGGCGCCGCTCGGCGCGGTGCTCTTGACCGGCTACATCGGCGGCGCGATCGCGAGCCATCTGCGCGCGGGCAGCCCGCTCTTCACGCACACGCTGTTCGGCGTCTATCTCGCGCTCTTCGCGTGGGCGGCGCTTCTGCTCAGGGATCCGGAGCTCCGGCGCTATCTCGCGCGTCGATTGACCGCGTCGCGAGCCGGCCCCTAGTATTGAAGCGGCTCACCGGCGGCGGAATAACGATGACAACTCACGCGCTGCGCACGGTTTCGACGGCTGCTTCGGCGACGCTCGCGGGCCTCGTCCTCGCGAGCGCGAGCTTCGGGCAAGGAGCGCCCGACGGCGAATGGCCGACCTACGGCGGCGATCTCGGGCACACCCGTTACGCGCCGCTCGACCAGATCGACGCGAGCAACTTCGGCTCGCTCGAGCTCGCGTGGCGGTTCAGCACGGCCAATCTCGGCCCGACGCCCGAGTACCGCTTCCAGAGCACGCCGCTCGTCGTCGACGGCGTGCTCTACACGACCGGCGGCTCGCGCCGTGCGGTCACGGCGCTCGACGCCGCGACCGGCGAGCAGCTCTGGGTCTACAGCCTGAACGAAGGCGAGCGCGGCGCCGAGGCGCCGCGGCGGCTGTCCGGCCGCGGGCTCGCGTTCTGGCAGCGCGGCGACGACAAGCGCGTCGTCTACATCACGCCGGGCTACCGGCTGATCGCGCTCGATGCCGCCACCGGCCGGCCGATCGAATCCTTCGGCGACGGCGGCATCGTCGATCTCCGCGACACGATGGATCAGGGCGACGACTGGGATCCGCGCCAGCTCGGCACGCACTCGCCGCCGACGATCGCGAACGACGTCGTGATCGTGCCGGCCGCGCACACGCCGCTCGCGCCGCCGGATCAGGCGAAGAACGTGATCGGCTACATCCGCGGCTTCGACGTCGTGACCGGCAAGCACCTCTGGACGTTCCATACGGTGCCGCGGCCGGGCGAGCCGGGGTACGAGACGTGGCTCGACGGCTCGGCCGAGACCGGCGCAGGCAACGCGGGCGTCTGGGCGACGATCTCGGCGGACGAGACGCTCGGGCTCGCATACCTGCCGGTCGAATCGCCGTACGGGGACATGTACGGCGGGCTTCGTCCGGGCGACAACCTGTTCGGCGAGAGCATCGTCGCGGTCGAGACGCGCACCGGGAAGTACCGCTGGCATTTCCAGACGTCGCACCACCCGCTCTGGGACTACGATCTGCCGACCGCGCCGATCCTCGTCGACGCGGTCAAGGACGGCGTGACGATCCAGGCGCTCGCGCAGCCGACGAAGCAGGGTTTGCTGTTCGTGCTGAACCGCGAGACCGGCGAGCCGATCTGGCCGATCGAGGAAGTGCCGGTGCCGGCCGGGGACGTGCCGGGCGAGTGGTACGCCCCGACGCAGCCGATGCCGACGATCCGCTACGGTCACCAGGGCGTCGCGCTCGAGGATCTGATCGACTTCACGCCGGAGCTGCGCGCGGAGGCCGAGCGGATCGTCGCCGAGCACCGGATCGGCCCGATCTACACGCCGGCGGTGCTCTACGATCCGAACGGCCCGATCAGCACGCTGATGGTCATGGGCGGCAGCAACTGGCCGGGCGGCGCGTACGACCCGGAGTCGCGGATCCTGTACGTGACCGCGAGCGTCGGCGTGAACAGCATGACGATCTGCCGCTACCCGGAAGGCTCGCCGATGCCGTTCGGCATCTGCACCGGCCCCGACGCCGGCGCGTTCGGCGGCTTGCGCAACATCAACGTCCAGGGACTGCCGCTCCTGAAGCCGCCGTACGGCACGATCGCCGCGATCGACCTCGCGAAGGGCGAGGTGCTCTGGGAGATTCCGAACGGCGAGACGCCGGACGCGGTCCGCAACCACCCGGCCCTGCGCGGCCTCGACATCGGCCGCACCGGCCGCGCGGGGCAACCGCCGGGCGCGCTCGCGACGAAGACGCTCCTGATCGCTGCGGAGCCGGGCTACGGCCCCACGCCAAACGGCGAGCGCGGCTCGATGCTGCGCGCGTACGACAAGCGCACGGGCCGCGAGGTCGCCGCGCTGCAGTTGCCCGCTCCGCAGAGCGGGTCGCCGATGACTTACATGGTCGATGGCCGGCAATACCTCGTGATCGCCGTCAGCGGGCCGGATCACCCGGGCGAGCTCCTCGCGTTTCGCGTCCCGGAGTAGCCGCGCCCGCGGCCGCCGCGTGAAGCCGCGGCGGTCCCGGGCGCACGACCGTTCCGGGCCGCGGCGGCGATTCCGAGTACACTACGCCCCGCGATGATCGAGAGCTTGCGCGACATCCATCCGCTGCTGCCGCCGGTCGTGGGCCTCGTCGTGCTCGCGCTGGTCGCGATCGCGGCGGACTTCGTCGTGCGGCGGCTGCTGCTCCGCGTCGTCCGCGGCGTCGTTCGGCGTACCCGCCTCTCCTGGGACGACGCGCTGACGCGCAACGACGTGCTCGGGCGTCTCGCGCAGATCGTGCCCGCATTGATCGTGCTGTCCGGCGTGACGCTCGTGCCGGACCTCGGCGACGGGCCGACGCGCGTGATCCGCAACGTCGCGTCGGCCTACGTCGTGCTGATGCTGACGTTCGCGCTCTCGGCGCTCCTCGGCGCCGCGAACCGCATCTACGAGACCTACCCGATCTCCCGCGTGCGGCCGCTGAAGGGCCTCGTGCAGATCCTCCAGCTCGTGGTCTTTGTGCTCGGCGGCGTGATGGTCGTCGCGACGCTGATGGAGCGCTCGCCGTTGCTGCTCCTGAGCGGCCTCGGCGCGATGACCGCGATCCTGCTGCTCGTCTTCAAGGACACGCTGCTCGGCCTGGTCGCGAGCGTGCAGCTGACGGCGCACGACATGGTGCGAGTCGGCGACTGGATCGAGATGCCGCACGTCGGTGCCGACGGCGACGTGATCGAGGTGAGCCTGCACACCGTGAAGGTGCAGAACTGGGACAAGACGATCACGACGATCCCGACGTACAAGATGATCTCGGAGTCCTTCAAGAACTGGCGAGGGATGTCCGAGTCGGGCGGGCGGCGGATCAAGCGCGCGGTCTATCTCGATCAGGCGTCCGTCCGCTTCCTCGACGAGCGGGAGACGGAGCATTTCAAGCGCTTCGCGCTGCTGACGGAGTACGTGAAGGCGAAGACCGAGGAGCTCGAGCGCTACCACGCGAGCCTCGGCGAGGCGGGGCGCGAGACGGTGAACCGCCGGCGCTTGACGAACGTCGGGACGTTCCGGGCCTACGTGTTCAACTACCTGAAGGCGCACCCGCGGATCAACGACAACATGACGCTGCTCGTCCGCCAGCTTGCGCCGGGCCCGCAGGGGCTGCCGATAGAGATCTACTGCTTCACGCGCACGGTGGTCTGGAGCGAGTACGAGAGCATCCAGTCCGACATCTTCGATCACATCATCGCGATCGTGCCGGAGTTCGGCTTGCGGCTCTTCCAGGAGCCGTCGGGTGCGGACATCGCCGCGGCCGCCGCCGCGCTGCAGCCCGCGGCCGGGCAAGGTGTCCCGCAGCTGCGGAGCTCGACGGGCTGACGGCCGGGTCCTCGGGCTCCCGACCGCTGCCCGGCGCCGCGGCTACTCGAAGTCGAACAGGTCCTCGTCCGTCGGCCTCTCCATGTGCTGCTCGAAGTACTTCTCCCAGAGGTAGCCCCACGGCCGCCCGTACATGTCCGGGACCTCGTACTCGATGACCCTGCCGGGCGTGACCGGCGTCGCGACGCCGTCGATCGGAAAGATCGTCTGCACGCACTCGATGAAGATGTACGGGTCGCCTTCGGTCAGGTCGCTCTGCTTCTCGAAGTTGCGGACGATCCGGATCGGCTCCACGAACGCCTCCGGGTCGTAGAAGATCGCCTCGTGGTTCAGGCCGACGAAGTTGCCTGCCTCGTCCCGGTTCGGCGAGTAGATCTCGATCGTCTGCAGCTTGCTCGAGAACTCGAACGCGGCGTGGACCTTCCAGCCCTGGATGTTGGACGTCCATGTGATCAGCGTGTCGCCGTCCCAGAAGCCGATCGTCTCGCCGTACCAACGCGGCACGTCGGCGCCTAGCCGAGGAACGGCGCCTTCCATGTTGAACTCGCGGCCGATCAGAATGTTCGTCACGAAGTTGCGCGCGATGCCGGTCATGATCTGGACCTGCTGCGGCGTCACCGTGATGTAGTGGTCGCGGATCGCGGCCTGATGCCAGCGCCGCATGAAGCCTTCCGGCCAGCAGTACTGCGACTGCCAATGGGCGACGTTCGTGTTGCCCTGGTGATAGGCCTCCTGCACGGCGTACGTCTGGTACTTCGGCGTCAGCAGCGACAGCATCGTCGGCACTTGGATCTTGCGCATCTGGTACCAGGTCTCGTCGACCGCGCGGCCGTAGCGGCCGGTCCATTCGCCGGGCACCGTGGCGTAGGTGTGCTCGGTCGGCCCGCCGCGGCGCTTCGTCTCCTCGAGCAGCGCCTCGTAGTGCTCCTCGGCGGTCTCGAACGGATACGGGCTCACGATCGCCTCGCGCGGATAGTCGCGATCGCAGTGGCCCCACGCGGCCGTCGCCGGCGGATCGTCGCCGATCAAGCGGGGGCCGTTCGCGCCCCATTGCTCCTCGAGCGCGACCGGGCTGTTGCAGCGGAAGTAGCGCGGATCGCTCCAGAGGTGGCGGTCCTTGTAGAAATCCTCGGACGTGAAGAGATCGATCTCGAGCGGCTCGATGCCCGGCGGGGCGTCGCCGTTGCGGGCGGAGCCGATGAACACGTTCGGATCGAAGGAGGGACCGTCCGGGCCGAACGTGACCGGGATATTCGGGCCGACGATTTCGTACTCGCGCAGATCCGCGGCGAGGGGCCAGCCGCGCCCCACGCTCCGGAATCCCGGGTCGGCCACCTGCTGCGCGGCCGCCTGGGCCGCGATCAGCGCCCCGACCAGCAGGGCCGGCGCCGCCAATAAACCTCTCTTCATTCTCACCCCCGGGCCGTTCCGCCCGCCCGTTGCACCGCCCCGCGCCCGGGGCGGGCGGTCCGACGGACGGCCGAACGCCGCCGAGCGCGATAGTAAGTTCAAAAGGCCGAGCGTGCGAGTGGTGCGCCGGACACCCGTATCCCGACTGCGGCCGGCGGGCGGAGTCGGGCAGCCGCGCCGGACGGAGGGCGATTTCCGGGAAGCCCCGCTTGAACTCGCCGCTCGAACATCGGATAAGAGCCACACTGAACGCGCCGGTACGAAGCGGACAAGAGCCAACAAGGCGCGTTGCCGCGGCGATAGCCGCACGACACCAACGACAGCGTCAGCTGCAACGCGGGCGGGCTTCCTCGAAGCACAGACCGCCGGCGTCGCCCTACGCCCGAGAGAACGTGATGGATCTAACTCCCGTTCGCGCCACGAGCGCGCAGTCGTCTTCCTCTGCCCGCGCGGCCCGTGGGCGCTCCGCAGCGGGCTCCGGCCCGTTCGGGGCCGCGTGGCTCGCGCTCCTCGCGTGCGGTCTCGCAGCATGCGGGGGCGGTGGCGGTGGCGGAGGACGCAGCGCGCCGCCCCCGCCGCCCGCGAACACGATCCCGATCGCGAATGCCGGAGCGGACCTGACCGCGGCCGTCGGCGAGACGGTCACGCTCGACGGCTCGGGCTCGAGCGACGCGGACGGCGACACCCTCGCCTATGCGTGGACGCTCGTCGCGCGGCCGAGCGGCAGCAGCGCGACGCTCGAAGCCGCAGACACGGCCACGCCGACGCTCGCGATCGATGCGCCGGGCACGTACACGGTCGAGCTCGTCGTCTCCGACGGCCGCGCGTCGAGCGCGCCGGACACCGTGCGCGTGCTGACCGCGAATACGCCGCCGGTCGCGAACGCGGGCGAGGACCGCACCGTCGCGCTCGGCGAGACCGTCGAGCTCGACGGCTCCGGCTCGACCGACGTCGACGGCGACGCGTTGACCTATGCGTGGACGCTGGTCGCGCCGAGCGGCAGCGGCGCGGCGCTGTCGAGCGCGAGCGCCGTGCGCCCGACCTTCACCGTCGACCTGCCGGGCGCCTACGTCGCCACCCTCGTCGTCAACGACGGCACTGCGGACAGCTCGCCCGACTCCGTGACGATCGAGACCCGCAACTCGGCGCCGCAGGCCGATGCGGGCGCGGATCGGACGGTCGCCGTCGGCGCGCTCGTCGAGCTCGACGGCTCGGCGTCGAGCGATCCGGATGGCGATCCGCTCCTCTACGCGTGGACGCTCACCGCGCGTCCCGAAGGCTCGAGCGCGTCGCTGTCGAATCCGAACACCGCGAACCCGGTGTTCGTCGCCGACCGCGCGGGCGAGTACGTCCTGACGTTGACCGTCAGCGACGGACGGCTCGACAGCGAGCCGGACAGCGTCCGGATCTCGACCGCGAACTCGGCCCCGGTCGCAGACGCCGGCGCCGACATCGTCGCGACCGCCGGCGATACGGTCGAGCTCGACGGCTCCGGCTCGACCGACGCCGACGGCGACCCGCTGACCTACCTCTGGTCGCTGCTGTCCCACCCGGCCGGCAGCGCGGCCGAGCTCGTCGGCGAGACGCTCGTCGGCCCGACGCTCGAAGTCGACGTCGCCGGGCTCTACGTCGTGCAGCTCGTCGTCTCGGACGGCGAGCTCTCGAGCGCGCCCGATACCGTCGTCGTCGACGTCGCGGCCGATCCGACGGAGCTCGATACCGACGGCGACGGGCTCAGCGATGCGGACGAGATCGGCGTCTACGGCACCGACCCGAGCAATCGCGACACGGACGGCGACGGCCACGACGACGGCGACGAGGTAACCGCCGGCTCCGACCCGCTCGATCCCTCGAGCACGCCGTTGAACCTGCCGCCGCCGGATCCCGCGACGCTCGCGCCGCCGCCGGATCTGACGACGAGCACGAGCCTCCATCAGCGCACGGCATTTCTGTACGAAGGCCCGACGCCGATCCAGACCGGCGTGGCCGCGAGCGCGATCGATCCGGCCAGAGCCGCGGTCGTCCGCGGCCGTGTGCTGCGGCGCAACGGCCAGCCGCTGCCGAACGCGGTCGTCACGATCAAGGATCACCCGGAGCTCGGCCAGACGCGGAGCCGCGCCGATGGGATGTTCGATCTCGTCGTCAACGGCGGCAGCCCGCTGGTCGTCGAGTACCGTGCGCAAGGGTTCCTACCGTCGCAGCGACACGTCGAGGTCGAGTGGCAGTCGTGGACGCACGCGCCGGACGTCGCGCTGATCCCGCTGGATCCGAACGCGACCGAGATCGACCTCGAGACGCTGACCGCGCCGGTCGTCGCGAGCGGCAGCGTCGAGATCGACGCGGACGGCCAGCGGCAGGCACGCGTCGTGGTGAAGCCCGGCACGACGGCCGAGATGGTGATGCCCGGCGGCGGCCGCGTGCCGCTGACGACGCTGACGGTCCGCGCGACCGAGTTCACGGTCGGCAACAACGGCCCGGAGGCGATGCCCGGCGAGCTGCCACTGATGACCGGCTACACCTATGCGGTCGAGCTCTCGGTCGACGAGGCGCTCGCCGCCGGCGCGCGCAGCGTCGAGTTCAGCCAGCCGGTGCCGTTCTACGTCGACAACTTCCTCGGTTTCCCGGTCGGCACGGCGGTGCCGCTCGGCTACTACGACTACGAGTCCACCCAGTGGATCGGCGCGCCGAACGGCCGCGTGATCGGCATCGTCGGCGAGGACGGCGGCCTCGCGCTGCTCGACGTCGACGGCGATGGCGAAGCGGACGACGAAGCAGCGCTCGCGGCGCTCGGCATCGACGCGGGCGAGCGCGCGCGCCTCGCCGATCTCTACGACCCGGGCCATTCGATCTGGCGCGCGCCGATCACGCATTTCACTCCGTGGGATTTGAACTGGCCGTACGGCCCGCCGCCCGACGCCGTGCCGCCGACGACGCCGGCGCCGGCCGACGAGGAGGTGCTCGAAGGGACCTGCGAGGCGAGCGGCTCGATCATCGACTGCCACAATCGCACGCTCGGCGAGCGGCTCCCGGTCGCGGGAACGCCGTACACGCTGAACTACCGCAGCAATCGCGTGCCGGGCATCGTGTCGCGGCCGATCGAGATCCCGGTGACGGGCCCGGCGGTGCCGGAGAGCCTGCTGCTCGCCATGGTCGAGGTCCGCGTCGAAGGCCGCGGTTTCGCTTCGGCGTACAACCGGGAGCCGAACCAGACCTATGTCTTCAGCTGGGACGGTCTCGATGCGTTCGGCCTGCCGGTGAACGGCCCGACGACCGCCGACGTGACGATCTCGTACGTGTATCCGCTGCAGTACATGTCGCCCTCGGAGTCCTCCACGAGCTGGGCGCGCGCGGCCGGGGACGACGAGCCGCTCGCGCGGCGCAACGCCTCGACCGTCACGCTCCGTCAGCGCTACAAGCTGCGGCTCGGCGCGCCGCATGCGCGCGAGCAAAGCATCGGCGGCTGGTGGCTCAGCGCGCAGCACGTCTACGACCCGCGGAACCGCACGCTGTACCGCGGCGACGGCGGGCAGCGTTCGCTCGGTGCGGCGGGCGCGGTCCTCGAGCGCTACGCCGGCGCGCGGCCGGGCGAGGCGACGGCGGATCCCTATCCGAAACCGGCGCTCGACGCCGCGATCGACGGCGCCTACGGCATCGCGGTCGGCCCGGACGGCTCCGTGTACTACCCGAGCACGACCGACGGCGCGATCTACCGAATCGACCCGGACGGCATCATCCATCACGTTGCCGGCAACGGCGGCGACTGCAACTTCGAGTTCGGCGGCGATACGCCCGCGGCCTGCGGCATGCCGGGACCCGCGACCGCGGCCCGGATCGGCTACGTGCTCGACCTCGCGCTCGCCCCCGACGGAACGCTGTACTTCATCAGCGAGTACGCCGGCGTCTTCGCGATCGACACCAACGGCACGATTCGCCATGTCGCAGGCGACGGGGACGAAGGCAGCTGCTCGTCGCCCGAGGTCGAGACGTGCGCGCTCGAAGGCATCGCAACGGACGTCTACCTCTTTCCGTACGGGATCGACGTCGGACCCGACGGCTCGGTGTACGTCGCAGATTACTGGCACGCGCGCACGGTCGGCCGGATCTGGCCGGACGGCACGATCACGACGGTCGCCGGCGCGACGCGCGCGGACGTGTGGGAGGACGCCGACTGCAAGCAGCCCGGACGCCTCGCCGCGGACACCTGCCTCGACCCGCTCGACGTCGCGATCGGGCCGGACGGCACCGTGTACGTGCTCGACGAGCACCGCGTCGGCGCCGGCTGGTTCCAGCGCGTCCTCGCGTTCGGCGCCGACGGCCGCTCGCGGCTCGTGTTCGATGCGAGCGACCATGCGGTGAGCTTCAGCGCGGCGCGAATCTCGGCGGACTCGAGCGGCCGGCTGTATCTGAACGATTCCGCCCGCGACCGTGTCTGGATGATCGATCCCGCCACCGCGTGGGCCGCGCCGATCGCCGGGACCGGCAGCCGCAGCGGGTGCGTCGGGCTGTTCTGCAATGCGCCCGAAGGCCAGCCGCCGCTCGCAACGGACCTCGACAACGTTCACGCCGCGGCGATGGGCCCGGACGGATCCGTCTACTTCGTCGACCATCAGGCGATCCGCCGGATCGTGCCGCCGTTTCCGCCGTTCGATCCCGCCGGCACGCTCGTCGCGAGCGAGGACGGCAGCGAGCTCTACGAGTTCGATCACACGGGCCGCCATCTGCGCACGCTCGATCCGCTGACCTACGAGCCGAAGCAAACCTTCGTCTACGACGACGGCGGCCGGCTCGAGCGCCTCGTCGACGACCGAGGGCGCATCACGCGCATCGAGCGCGACGCGCTCGGCCGACCGGCCGCGATCGTCGGTCCGCACGGGCATACGACCGCCCTCGCGGTGGACGCGGACGGGTGGCTCGCGCAGGTGACCGATCCCGCCGGCAGCGTCGTCCGCTTCGAGTACGGCACCGGCGGTCTGCTGACGCGGTCGATCGACCCGTCCGGCTTCGAGTCGACGTACGAGTACGACGCGTGGGGCAGCCTGCGCCGGGCGGTCGACCGGGAAGGCCATCCGAAGACGCTGACCGGCTCGCGCACGCGAACGCGAACCGTGTCGAGCATCACGACGGCGCTCGGGCGCACGACCCGCTACGAGATCGAGCGGGACGACGACGGCGGCACGACCGTCTGGACGACAGAGAAGCCGAGCGGCGCGGAGGTGACCGCGGTCCGCCGCGCGGACGGCGTCGACACCGTGACGTATCCGGACGGCTCGACGCTCGAGCGGGCGTTGCTGCCGGACGCGCTCGGCGGCATGCAGTCGCCCGTTGCACGGTTCCGGATCGCGGCGCCCGGCGGCATCGACACCGAAGTGACGGTCGCGCAGACCGCGACGCACGACGCCGGCGATCCCGCCGCGTTGGCGACGCTCGACGAGATCATCGAGGTCGACGGCCGCGAGCTCTCGAGCCGCTACGACGCGGCGAGCCGATCGCGGACCGTGACGACGCCCGCCGGACGCGTGAGCACGACCACGACCGACGCGTTCGGCCGCCCGCTGACGACGCAGCTCGGCCCCCTGGCGCCGGTCGCGTACGCGTACGACGACGACGGCCGCGTCGCGAGCGTGACGGTCGGCTCCGGCGCCGCCGCGCGCAGCGTCGCGCTCGCCTACGGCGACGACGGTCTCGTCGAGACGATCACCGATCCGCTCGGGCGCACACAGTCGTTCGGCTACGACGCGGCCGGCCGCGTGACGAGCCGCACGCTGTCCGGCAATCGCACCGTCGGCTTCAGCTACGACGCGAACGGCCGCCCGACCGCCGTCGTGCCGCCGGCCGGCGAGCCGTGGTCGTTCGAATGGACGCCGCGCGGAAGGCTCGCGAGGTTCGTGCCGCCTGCGGTCGGCGCGGAGCCCGCGGCAATCGCGTACGAGTACGACGCAGACGGCGCGCTGACGCGGAAGTCCCTGCCCGACGGCCGTGTCGTCGAGTACCTGTACGACGCGTACGGCCGCGCGGACCGGATATTGCTGCCGGACGGCGGCGTGATCGCCTACTCGCACGACGGGAGCGACCGGGTCGCGGCCATCACGACGCCCGAGGCGACGCTGACCTACACGTGGCAGGGCTTCCTGCAAACCGGAATCGAGTGGTCGGGCGCCGTCAGCGGCGCCGTCACACGCGAGTTCGACGACGGCTTCCGCGTCGCGCGGCTCTCCGTGGCGGGCGTGCCGTTCGACTTCGCGTACGACGACGACGACCTGATCGTCGCGGCCGGGGATCTCGTCCTCGACCGTGACCCGGCCACCGGCCTCGTCACGGGCGCGACGCTCGGCGGCCTCGAGGAAGCGTTTGTGTACGACGCGTTCGGCGACCTCGTGTCGATCGACGCGACGCACGGCGGCGCGCTGTACGCCGCGTCGTTCGTGCGCGACCCGCTCGGCCGGATCGCGAGCCGCACGGAGACGATCGGCGGCGGCGCCCCGGTGTCGTGGACGTACACGTACGACGACGCGGACCGGCTGGTCGGCGTCGCGAGCGGCGTGCAAGGCGAAAGCTACACGTACGATGCCGTCGGCAACCGCCTGACGGATGCGCTCGGGCGGACGTACGCGTACGACGCTCAGCACCGGCTGACATCCGTCACCGGCGGCGGCCCGACGGCGCTCTTCACGTACACGCCGCAAGGCGAGCTCGCGACGCGCGTGCAAGGCGGCGACACGACGACGTACTCGTACGACGCGCTCGGCCGGCTGACCGGCGTCGCGCTGCCCGACGGCACCGAGATCGAGTACGTTCTCGACGGCCGCGGCCGCCGGATCGGCAAGCGCGTCGACGGAACGCTGGTGCGGGGCTGGCTCTACGCCGACGGCTTGCGCATCGTCGCGGAGCTCGACGGGACGGGCACGGTCGTCAGCCGCTTCGTCTATGCGGGGGACGGCATCACGCCGGCGTACATGCTCCGGGACGGCACCGCGTACCGGCTGATCGCCGATCACGTCGGCAGCGTGCGGCTCGTCGTCGATGCGGCGACGGGCGCGGTCGCGCAGCGGATCGACTACGACGCCTTCGGCCGAGTCCTGACGGACTCGAATCCCGGCTTCCAGCCGTTCGGGTTCGCAGGCGGCCTCTACGACACGGACACGGGGCTCGTGCGCTTCGGCGCGCGCGACTACGACCCGGACGTCGGCCGCTTCACGACCCGCGATCCGCTCGCGTTCGGCGGCGGGCAGCTGAATCTCTATGCGTACGCGGCGAACGACCCGGTCAATCTCGTCGACCACACCGGGCTCAAGCCGAAATCCGCGGGCGGCGGCTGGTTCGACAAGCTGAAGAAGCTGAAGGAACTGTACGACACCGCGCGGAAGTGGTTCGGCCACGGCGAGAACGCGGTCAAGCTCGCGGACGACGTGCACCAGGTGAACGACGAGCTCGAGCACGGCAACGGCACGCTCGGCCAGAAGGGCAAGGAGGCGATCGACAACATCTGGTCGATCTGCAGGACCGTGCTCGACTACGTGCCGAGCAAGGCGCCGATGGCCGGGTTCGTGAAGAAAATGCTCAGCAACACGATGGAGAGTGCGCTGGACGCGATGAATGCCTTCAGCGACATCGTCGAGGAGTACTTCCCGAGCATCGACGAGGCCGCCGGGTTCACGGACGTCCAGCCCGAGCCGGAATCGCAGCCGTACATTCCGGACGGCATGGATGCCGACAACAGCGCCGACGTCGCCGCGCGGCTGGCCGAGGAGATGCCGCTCCTGTTCGGCAATTGACGAGCGCGAGAGGGTTCCAAATCGAGCACCGGCGTTGCACCATAGGAGGAAACGGGGACCGGCGCGCAAACAGCATTAGATCGAGCGCCGTTTCGGGGGGAAATCGCGGCGTCGAGCCATCGCGTCTCGAGCAGCGGCGCGTCGCCGCGCCTAACGCTTCGCCCCTTCTCCGTACAGCGCGGGGCATGGAGGGACGACGATGGCGAGCGTTGCGACTACGAAGGCCTCCGGCGTGTGCGCCCAGTACGATCGGGCCGCCTCGGCCGTGCCGGTGCTGACCGTCCTGAACTACGGCTTCAGCACCGATCCCGAGCAGAGCATCGTTCCGCCGGAGGAGCCCGAGTTTTACTGTCTGCGGCTGTACGAGCACACGGTCCGCGAGACGCCGCTCGAAGGCTCCGACGTGCTCGAGGTCAGCTGCGGCCGCGGCGGCGGCGCCCGCTTCCTCGCCGGCGCGTTCGGACCGCGGCGCTACGTCGGCGTCGATATCTGCGACGCGAACGTCCGGCTCGCGCGGCTCCGCTCGAAGGGCCCCGGCATCGAGTTCGAGGTCGGCACCGCCGAGCAGCTCGAATTCGCCGACGCGTCGTTCGACGTCGTCGTCAACATCGAGGCCTCGCACCTGTACGACGACCGCCGGCGCTTCTTCGCGGAAGCGTTCCGCGTGCTGCGGCCGGGCGGGCACTTCTGCTATGCGGACGGCTGCTGGGCGGACGACGACTGCACGCACGATCTGCGCGAGGCGGGCTTCGAGCTGGTCGAGCGGCTCGAGATCACGGCGAACGTGCTCCGCGCCCTTCGGCTCGACAACCTCCGCCGCGAGGCGCTGTTCGACTCGATGCCGACGCCCGCGCTCCGGAAGGAGTACAAGGACTGGGGCGGCGTCGTCGGCTATCGCGCTTACCAGCGGTTCGAGGGCGGACAGACACGCTACTTCTCGTACCGCCTGCGCCGGCCGGCCGGCTGAGGCCGCCGACGAGCCCGCTCGTCGGTCACGGCAGGCCGGGCGGGCTCCAGGCCTCCATCATCTTGCGCCTGGCGAACTCGAGCCGCTCCGACATCAGCGCCGAGAAGCGCTTCAGCACCGCGTAGCCGAACCCCGGATCCTGCTCGCAACGCGCGCGGATCGCCGCGCCGTCGAACTCGAGGAGCTCGGCCGCGGTCTTCGCCCTCGCCTGAAAACTCCAGGTGTGCGGCTCGATCAGCCAGGACCAGCCGAGGACCGCGCCCGGCCCGAGATCCTGAAGCTCGAGCGCGGGGCCGGCGATCGCGACGATCTCCACCGACACGTGCCCGCTCTCGACCAGGTAGAAGCAATCCGCCGGCTCGCCGTAGCGGAACAGCACCTCGCCCGCCGCGAGCCGGTGCGGGGACGCATGAGAGGCGAGCACGCGGAGCACGTCCGGTGCGAGACCGGAGAAGAAGTCGCACGATGCAACGCGGCGCTCGAGGTCGGGCTCGCTCATGGCTCCTCCTTTTGCCGCGCGGCCGGCCGTCGAGGCTCGCCGCCGCGAATACCCGCGCTCTGCGGCGCTCAGCCGCCGGGCTTCCGGAACACGAGCACCGCCTGATCGGTGCGACCGCGAAGCTCCGGCGCCCGCATCGACTGCGTGCGGTCGTCCGCGGGGTTTGCGAGCAGGTCGCTGTCCTCGACCAGCTCGAAGCCGGCGGCGGTCACCTCCTCGCGAATCGTCGCCGGATCGATTCTGTGCAGCGTCGTCGCGTCGCGCCAGCCCGAGCCGTCCTCCGCGTTGTGATCGATCACGACGTACGTGCCGCCCGGCTTCAGCGCTGCGAAGATCCGGCGGTTCATGTCGGCCGTGTCGACCGACTCCTCGGCCGAGTCGCGCTTCAGGTCGTGGTAGAAGAGGATGTTCAGGACCGCGTCGACGTTCTGCGGCAGGTCGACCTCGTTGTAGTGCGCCTGGATGTAGGTCGCGTTGTCGTGCGCCGCGTCGAACGCCCGGGCGCCCTCGCCGCCGAAGCGGTCCGTCCACGGCATGTCGACCATGTAGACGTGCCCTTCCGGTCCGACCGCCTCGACGAGCAGCGTCGTGAAGTAGTGGCCGAAAGAGGCGAGCTCGATGACGCGGTCGCCCTCCTCGATGCCGGCGAGCGCGAGGATCTCGGCCGGCTTGCGGTTCTCGTCCCGGGCTCGCTGCTCGGCGCTTCTCTCCGGGGATTCGACGGCGCGGCGAATGTTGGGCGGTGCGTCTGCCGGCACCCGATAGGCGCCGCTCTGCTGAGCATTCCCGAGGCTCGGGGCCGCGACGGCCGCGGCGAGCAGGGCGAGTGTCGCGAAGCGCATCGGTCTTCTCCTTTTAATGCGTGCGCGTTGCTGTCAGCATACCCGCGAACACGCGGCGCCGCCAAACCGGCCGCGCCGACTCCCCGGCAGCTTTTCACGGAGAGACGAGCATGACTTTTTCGCTCGACGCCGATCTTTCGTTCGCGCTTCGGCTCGCCGACGCCGCGCGCGAAGTGTCGCTCGCGCGCTTCCGCGGCCGGCTCGAGCGCCGCACGAAGCCCGACGGCAGCCTCGTGACCGACGCGGACGAAGCGGTCGAGGATACGATCCGCGCGTTGCTCGCGAGCGAACGGCCGAACGACGCCGTTCTCGGCGAGGAGCGCGGCCAGACCGGCACCGCCGCCCGCCGCTGGATCGTCGACGCAATCGACGGCACGCAGGGGTTCGCGGCCGGCAACACGCATTGGGGCACGCTGATCGCGCTCGAGATCGACGGCGAGATCGTCGTCGGCGTCTGCGACGCGCCCGCGATCGACCGGCGGCATTGGGCGATCCGCGGCGGCGGCGCGTTCGCGGCCGAAGGGGGCGCGCCCGGCCGGCCGGTTCGGGTCGGCGGAGCCCGGAGCCTCCCCGAGGCGCGCGCGCTCGTCCCGAACCCGGAGTGGCAGCGCGACCCCGAGGCGCGGGCGATCGCCGCCGCGCTCGCGGCCGCCACCCGGCCGCTCGAGCGCAGCGAGCAGCACGCGCCGCTCGAGGTCGCCGAAGGCGCGGCGGACCTCGCCGTGTTCTTCCTGAAGGGTCCATGGGACGTCGCCGCCCCCTCGATCGTCGTCGAGGAGGCCGGGGGCCGTTTCACCGACCTCGCCGGCCGACGCGACATCGACGGACGAGGCGCGATCTTCTCGAACGGGCTCGTGCACGATGCGGTGCTCGCGCTCGCCGCCCGCGAGCGCGGCTGACGGTCCCGCGGGCGGGGCGCCCGGGGGCGTTGCCGCGGGCGCCGCATCGGTTATCCTCTTCGCATGCCGCTTTACGACTACAAATGCCGCGCGTGCGGCCATGGCTTCGAGCAGCTCGTGAAGCTCGGCGAGACGCCGCCCTGTCCCGCCTGCGGCGCCGCCGATCCCGAGCGGCTGATGTCGTTCTCGGCGTCGGTCAGCACCGGCAAGACGCGCAGCCGCGCGATGGCCGCGGCCCGCCGGAAAGGCCGCGCGCTGAAGCGCGAGCAGGACCACGCGCAACGCGAGTACGAGCGCAACTACATCAAGGACCACAGCTGACCGGCGCGCGCCCGGCGTGCCGCGGTCAGTCCTCGTCGGCGCTCTCGTGCCCTGCCGCGTTCCGCTCGGCCTCGCGCTCCGCGAGCCGCGCGGCGTGATCGAGCTCGTACGGCGGCGGCTCGCCGCCCGGTCCCTTCAGGTAGTGGTCCATCCAGCGTTTCACCCGCATCGCGTAGTCGAGCTGCGCGGCCGTGTCGCTGTTGCCGTGCCCTTCGCCCGGATACCACACGAGCCGCACCGGCGTATCCGTGCGCAGCTTGATGTAGCGGTAGAGCGCGAGCGATTGGCTCGGATGCACGCGGGGGTCGCGGTCGCCATGCAGGATCAGGAGCGGCGTGCGCGCGTTGCCCGTGTGATATAGCGGGCTGCGCTCGAGCGCGAACTGCCAGTCTTCCCACGGCCAGCGCCGGGTGTGGACGAGGTAGAGCTCGTTCGGGATGTCGCTCGTGCCGAGCGAGAAGATCTGATCCGACAGGCCGACGAACGCGACCGCGGCCGCGAAATGCTCCGAGAGCGCGGTCGCGGCCCACATCGTCGCGAAGCCGCCGTAGGAGCCGCCGGTGATGCCGACCCGGTCGCCGTCCGCGAGACCGATCTCGACCAGATGCGCTTTCGCGTCGACGAGGTCGTCGAACTCCCTGCCTGCAGGATCGCCGTGGTCGAGCATCGAGAACTCGACGCCGCGGCCGGTGCTCGCGCGGTAGTTCGGATAGAACGTCGCGTAGCCTTCGGCCGCGAGCGTCTGCGCCGGGAGCGTATAGCTCGAGAGCCACCCTTGGCTGTAGTGGCTCTCCGGTCCGCCGTGCACGACGATCACGAGCGGATAGCGCTGCCCGCGCCGCTCCTCGAGCGGCCGGATCAGGAGCCCTTCGAGCTCGAGGCCGTCGCGCGCGCGGTAGCGGATCGGCTCCTGCACGGCGAGGTCGCGGCTCGGCAGGTCGGGGTTCGAGAAGGTCAACCGGCGGAAACCGCCGTCGCGGCTCCATGCGAAGAGCTCGGTCGGGTGCTGCGGCGTGTCGGCGACGACCGCGAGCGTCTCGATCCCCGGCCGCGCCGAGATCGAGCGCACGATCGGCGCTCCGACGCCGGGCTCGCCGGGCACAGAGCGGCCGGCCGCGTCGAGCAGATCGAGCTCGCTCCAGACGCCGCGCGACGCGCGGTACCAGAGCGTCCCCGCGTCGCGCCACGCGACGTCGTGCACGTGCCCCGGGTAATTCGGCGTCAGATTCGCGAGCGCCTCGCCGTCGGCGCTCGTGACGTACACGCGGCCCTCGAGCGGGTCGTGCCGATCGACCCCCGCGATGAACGCGATCCGCGCGCCGTCCGGCGACCATTCGAACGGCCCGAGCTTCGCGTCGTGCTCGATCGTGCGCAGCACATCGCCGCTCGCCGCGTCGACGACGTGCAGGCGTCGGCTCACGTAGAAATCGTCGATCAGCGGCGTCGGCGCGAGCGCGGCGACGTAGCGCGCGCCGTCGGGCGCCCACGCGAAGTCGGACGCGGAGCCCGGCAGGTTCGCCGCACGCGCTTCGGGCTCGGGCGACTCGAGGTCGACGAGCCACACGTCCACGCGGCGAGCGGACTCCTCGTGCACGACGGCGTCGAAGCCCTTCTCGCGGAGCTCATCCTCGCGCTCCGGTGCCGCGACCGGCGCGATCAGCGCGACGCGCGAGTCGACCGGCGATGGATGCATCGACTGGATGTCGTCGTGGTGCTGATAGCGCCGCCGCGCCTCGCCGCCGTCGATCGGAATCTCGTAGAGCGATACGTGCTCGTCGCCGTCCCGGCGAGCGAGGAAGAGCAGCTTCGCGCCGTCGGCGGACCACTCGACCTGCCGGACGTTCACCTTGCCGGTGACGTAGCCGCGCGAATCGCCGTCGAGGTCTGCGACGTGCAGCTCCGCGTAAGCCGCGCCCGCGTCGTCGACGTACGGCGTGCGCGGCACCTGCAGAACATAGGCGATCCGCGTGCCGTCCGGCGAGAGCTTCGCGGACGTCACGCGGCGCAGCGTGACGGTCTCCTCGAGCGTCAGCGGCGCCGCGAGCGCGGCGCCGGCCCCGAGCAACAGGACGAGGACCAGCGCCTGCGCCGAACTCCGCATCGGCGTCAATCCGCGCCGGCGAGCTCGTCGCGCCGCGAGAGCAGGAAGCTCCGGATCGCGTCGACGTCGGCGGCGGTGAACCACGCGAACTGCGGCATCCCGAGGCCGAGATAGGCGCCGTCGCGCAGGATCGCGTCGAGCATGTCGTAGGTTTGCGGGGTCGCGTAGCGGAGATCGGCGATCGCCCCGCCGCTGACCGCACCGATGCCGTGACACATCGAGCAGCGTGAGGCGTAGAGCGCGGCGCCGCGAGCGATCTGCTCGGGCGTCGAGTCGTGCTCGATCCGCGTGACGGCCGGCCGATCGATGCCGCGGACCGGCTCGAACGGCGCGTCCGCGTCGAGCGCGAACGTCCAGAGACGCCCGGTCGCCTTGTACGGCGTGCTCGGATGCGAGGCGTAGAGCCCGCCCGCGCCGCCGATGCCGGAGAGCACCGTGACGTACTGCTTGCCGTCGAGGCGATACGTGCTCGGCGCCGCCATGATTCCCTGCCCCACGCGGAACTCCCAGAGCTTCTCGCCGCGATCCGCGCTATAGGCGACGAAGCGCCCGTCGTCGGTGCCCTGGAAGACGAGATTGCCGGCGGTCGTCAGCGTGCCGCCGCCGACCGTCCCGTCGTGCACGAAGCGCCAGCGCGGCTCGCCGGCGACCGGATCCCACGCGACCAGCGAGCTCGGCGCGGCCGGCGGTCCGCCGACGCCCTCTTCGTAGGCCGACTCCGGCAGCGGCTCGACCCCGGTCGGCAGACCGAACGCCGCGGGCATCGAGATGCCGAGGTTCCACGCGCGCGCCCGGAACTCGAACTCCGGATTCCGCGCGTACATGAAGCTCCCCTCCGACACCGGCAAATAGACGAGCCCGGTCTCGGGATTGAACGCCATCGGCTGCCAGTTGTGCGCACCGCCTGGGCCCGGCGAGATCCGCGTCGGCCGCTCGCCGAACCGCGCGTGCCTCGTCTCGATCGGCCGGCCGGTCTCGAGATCGACGCCCTTCGCCCACGTGACGTGCGCGAACGGCTCGGCCGACAGAAGCTCGCCGGTCAGGCGGTCGAGCACGTAGAAGAAGCCGTTCTTCGGCGCCTGCATGATGACCTTGCGCTCGCGGCCGCCGATCTCGATGTCCGCGAGCGTGAGCTGCTGCACGGCCGTGTAGTCCCACGTCTCGCCGGGCGTCGTCTGGTAGTGCCAGACGAGCTCGCCGGTGTCGACGTCGAGCGCGAGGATCGAGGCGAGATACAGGTTGTCGCCGCCGCCGGGGCTGCGGATCGACTGGACCCACGGCGAGCCGTTGCCGGTGCCGACGTAGACGAGGCGCGCGTCCGGGTCGTACGCGAACGCGTCCCACGCGGTGTCGCCGCCGCCGTACTTCCACCACTCGCCGGTCCAGGTCGCGGCCGCCGCCTCGAGCGCCTTCGACTCGAACGGCTTCGACGGGTCGCCGGGCACGGTATAGAAGCGCCAGACGAGCTCGCCCGTGCCCGCGTCGTACGCCGACACGAAACCGCGCACGCCGAGCTCTGCGCCGCCGTTGCCGATCAGCACCTTGCCGTCGTACACGCGGGGCGCGCCGGTGATCGTGTAGGGCTCGTCGACCGGGGTCGTCTGCACCTGCCAGACCGGCTCGCCGGTGGCGGCGTCGAGCGCGACCAGGCGGCCATCGATCACGCCGACGAACACTTTCCCTTCGTACAGCGCGACGCCGCGGTTCACGACGTCGCAGCACGCGCGGGAGCCGCGCGCGCGGTCCGCGCCGGACTCCCAGCGCCACAGGAGGTCGCCGGTGCGCGCATCGAGCGCGAACACGTTGCTCCAGCTCGTCGTCGCGTACAGCACGCCGTCCGCGACGAGCGGCGTCGCCTCGAGCCCGCGGAGCGCACCGGTGTCGTAGTACCACGCGAGGCCGAGCCGGCGGACGTTGCCCGCGTCGATGTCCGCGAGCGGACTGAAGCGCGTCTCCGCGTAATCGCGGCCGTACGTGAGCCACTCGTCGCCGGATAGCGCGGCCCCGGCGAGCGCCGCTTCGTCGACGGTCGCGCGCGGCTGCGCGGCCGCGCCGGCCGGCAACGCCCCGATCGCGACGGCCACGGCCGCCCAATGAGGAATGAACGTCGTCGTTCTCGTCATGCTCGCCTCGCCGGCACGGCTGCCCGGCCGCGCCGCCGACCCCCGCGGTTTCGGTACCGTCGCAATTGTAGGCCGACTGCGGCGGGCGCCGCACCGCGCGGCGAGGCGTGGAGCGAGCGTGCTCCCGAGCGGCGGGGTCAGGCCGCGAAGCCGCCGGGCGGCGGCTCGTCCACCGGCGCGTAATGGCTGAGCCACATCACGAGCTTGCCTCTGCCGCCCGTGACGTCGCTGACGAACGCGGGATAGCCGACCAAGGTGCTCTGCGGCGCGCTCGCCCGGAGAATGCCGAAGCGCTCGGTCACCTCCGCGTCGAGGATCTGCGCGGCCCGCAGGTGCAGATCGCGGCGCAGCGCCTCGAAGCACTCCGGCGGACACCGAACCCGCAGCCCCATGTGCGGCTCCTGCACCTCTCTCCGGCCGTGCTGATAGCGAACGGTCGGCGGGTCGATCCGGACGTCGTCGCCGTACACCTCCCGCAGCCGCTTGATCGGCCGCTCGAGCGCGAGCTCCGTCTCGGCGAGCACCTTGAGCCCCTCGCCGGTCGGCTCGAAATGCGTGGCCTCGTCGCGCGGCAGAAACTCGAGCGCCTGACGGGCGAAAGCGAGCTGAAAGCGCTGGGCTCGATGCGAGCACCTGCACTCGATGGCAAATTCGCGGTCCATACTGCTCCTGCTCCCTCGAGCTCGCGGAAAGCGAGCGATTCGCCGACCGGTGGCGAATCGCTGCCGAGCTCGCGCGGTTTCGACCGCGCAAGCGATGGGTGGTGATTCTTCCTTGAGTAGACTTCCCCGGGGCCTCAGCGCCGGATCGGGCCGAGGAACCGGGCCGAAGAGAGCCAGGCGGTATTGCCCGACGTGCAAAGCGGCGTGATCGGCGCACCCGCGAGCGCACGGAGCGGAGACGCCCGGCCGACGACGTTCGTAGATGCGATGCGGTTCATAGCGGTTCTCTTATAGCTCAACGGTTTTTGTTTTCAAGTGCAGCGGTCATTCGGAGCTTTTCCGGGTAGCAATTCGATGCGGAACTGCCCGATACTTGCACGCCGTTCGAGTCCCTGCTCCCGGATCGCGCGCCCCAGCGCAGGCGTTGCCCGGTCGGCTCCGGGCTACGCCAGATCCGAACCGTAAGTTACTAACGACCAGCACCAGCCGTTCCGACGATCGCTCCCGTCAGCGATTCAACCAGCGGAGAGTCAGCACCGATCTGTCA
>CAYWGQ010000018.1:34911-36343 GCA_964457725.1 uncultured Gammaproteobacteria bacterium | reverse complement strand
GCGGCCGGCGATCGATTCCTCGACGGTCTTCGGCGCCTTGAAGAACGCGTGCGTCTTGCCGTTGCCGTCCGTGTCGGTCGGCAGCAGGATCTTGTCGCGCCGCTCCGGATCGTGCAGCGCGTCGAACAGCCGCGCGGTCATCCGCGCGGTGTTGCGGAACGCCGGGTGCGTCGTCACGTCGTGCACACGCTCGCCGTAGATGTAGACCTCGCGCCCGTCGCGGAGCGACTCGAGGTACTCGGCGCCGGTTTGCGGCCGGTCGCATCGAACCGCGCCGATCGCCTCCGGGCCGAGAGCGGTGTCGCGTTTAGCCATTGCCTTGCTCTCCGTTGTCTATTTCACGAGCTCGAGCGCCGCCGCGATCGCCTCGGTGCCGCCGCCGGGCGCCATGACGTGGGCGCCCGCGATGCCGCGGATCTCCTTGAGGCCCTCGATCAGCTCGGCGCAGATCTTCTGCCCTTCCCTTGCCTGATCGCCGGCCCCCTCGAGCCGGGCGATGACCGCCTCCGGGACGTGCACGCCCCGGAGGTTCTCGTTCATCCAGCGCGCCGACTTCGCGGAGCGGATCGGACCGACCCCGATGATCACGGCGAGGGACTCCGTGATCCCCTCGTCGTTCAGCCGCGCGGCGTAGCGGCGGACGACGTCCAGGTCGAAGCCGAACTGCGTCTGCACGAAGTTCGCGCCGGCTTCCATCTTTCCCTTCAGGCCCGCGGGACTCCAGTTCGGCTGATCCGGGTCTTGCGGGATGTCGGCGCCGCCGATGAAGAACTGCGGCGGCGGCTCGATCTTGCGCCCGGACGGCAGCGTGCCCTCGTCGCGCATCCGCCGCGCGAGCGCCATCACGTCCTTCGAGGTCAGATCGAACACCGGCTTCGCATCCGGCTGATCGCCGCCCTTCGGATCGTCGCCGTGCAGGATCAGCAGGTTGCCGACGCCCTGCGCGGCCGCGCCGAGCAGATCCCCGGCGAGCGCGATCCGGTTGCGGTCGCGGCAGGTCACTTGCAGCACGGGATCGTAGCCGTTCGCGGCGAGGATCGCCGCGGCCGCGAAGCTCGACATCGTCGTCCGCCCGGCCGCGGCGTCGGTGACGTTGATTGCGGTCACGCGCTCGCGAATCAGCGCGGCCTCTCGCAGCAGCTGCTCGCTGCCGGCCGAGAGCGGCGGAACGATCTCCGCCGTGATGACGAACGCCCCGCTCTGAATGCGATTCTGCAATGCAGTCATGACCTGCTCACTCCTCGACCTCGGTCCGCGCCTCTCCTCCCGCGGCTCGCCGGCGGCGGCTGCTTCCGTTGCGCCACTCTGGCAGCAGGTCGCGGAGGCCTCTTCCACAAAACTGACCTAGTCTGTCACGTTCGCGTACCCTCCGGAGCGCCGCGCGCCGGGCGCGGTCACGGGACGTCGGCCGCGGCCGCTTCGACCTCGGCGC
>CAYWGQ010000018.1:0-34811 GCA_964457725.1 uncultured Gammaproteobacteria bacterium | reverse complement strand
GGCGCCGCGTGACGAAATCCTCCGGCCGCCGCTTCAGGTACTCCGGCTTCAGGTGCGCGAACAGATCGCTCCGCGCGTTGTCCTCCGCGCACGCGGAGAACAACGCGAACGGCCCGAAGCCGACGCCGACGCCGCCGGTCAGCGCGTGGCAGAGATCGGCGAGCGCGCGACCGATGCGGGTTCGCGCCTGCCCGGGACGCAGCGCCGACGGCGCTCTGCGGCCGCCGGCGCCCGGCGTGAAGATGCTGCGCTCGGGTCCGGGCTCGCGCGGCACCGCCTCCGGCTCCTCGAGCACGTCGGCGAGCGAGAACGTGTGGTAGTGCTCCTCGCGCTCGCGCTGCTCGAGCACCTGCTCGATCGCGCGCCGGCGCTCCTCCTCCCAGTCGACGCCCTCGAGGACGGCGACCGAGGGGCGAGCCGAGTCGTCGTCGGCCGGCGGCTCGCTCCGCGGCGCTGCCTCGTCGTCGGCCGCCGGCGGCGCGTCGGCCGGCGCTTCCTCTGGCTGCAGGCGCTCGGCCGGCGCCTCGGCCTCCCGGCTCGGCGCCGGGCGCGGCTCGGGCACCGGCTCCCGGCGCGGCGCCGGCACGAGGAGCGGCGGCGGCAGCATTGCCGCGAGCTCGGCCTCCTCGGCACGGGGCGGCATCGGCGGCTGCCAATCGCGAAGCCACATGACGGCCGGCGGCGACTCGATCGCCGGCGGCAACGCTGCTGGCCGCCAGGCGAGATGCGCCGCCGCGAGCGCAAGCGCCGCGTGCAGCGCGACCGACACGGCGATCGCCGTTCGGCGGCGCAACCGCCCGACCGAGTCGGGTCGGGACGAAGGATTCTCGGGACGAGCCATTCGCGGCTCCGAGCGCTCGTTCTTGTCGTCGAGACCGCCGCGGCCGGTCTCGAGTTCAGGGGCGAGCGTACAGCAGTCGCCGCGGCGCGCGCGACCCGCGCGCCGGTCCGGCGCGCCGCCGCGCCGCAGGAAGCTGCTCGATCGCGAGGCCCGGCGTCAGAAGATCAGCGCGAGCAACCCGATCACGACGAGCAAGCCGATCAGGAAAATCACGCCGATCGTTCCGCCTAGGAATTTCAGCATCGTAGCCCTCCTTTCGAGCGCTTCGGATGCAACATCGGGACCACGCGCGGCTCCGGCCGCCACGCGCCGACGCGGTCAGAGCGGCAGGCCGACGTAGTTTTCCGCAAACGCCGCCTGCGCGGCCGGGGAGCTCGCGAGGTAATCGAGCTCGGCGAGCTGCAGGCGGCGGTCGAACGGCGTGCGCTCCGGGTGGCGGTGCAGCAACGCGGTCAGCCACGCGGAGAAGCGCTCGGCCCGCCAGACCCGCCGCAGGCATCCGTCGGAGTACGCGTCGAGGCCCGCCGTCGTTCCGTTCCGGTAGTGGTCGATCAGCGCATCGGCGAGCCGCTGCACGTCCGCGACGGCGAGGTTCAGCCCCTTGGCGCCGGTCGGCGGCACGATGTGCGCCGCGTCGCCGGCGAGGAACAACCGCCCGTAACGCATCGGCTCGGCGACGAAGCTCCGGAGCGGCGCGACGCTCTTCTCGAGCGACGGGCCGGTCTCGAGCCGCGCGCCGAGATCGCTCGGCAGCCGCTCGCGCAGCAACTGCCAGAAGCGCTCGTCGCTCGTCGCGCGCGGGTCCTCGTCCGGCGCGCACTGCACGTAGCAGCGGCTCCTCGTCGGCGAGCGCAGGCTGCAAAGCGCGAAGCCGTGCTCGTCGCTCGAGTAGATCAGCTCGTCCGACACGGGGCGCGTGTCGGCGAGGATGCCGAGCCAACCGAACGGATATACACGCTCGAACGTGCGGAGCGCCGCAGCCGGCGATCGATCCCGGCTGACGCCGTGGAAGCCGTCGCAGCCGGCGACGAAATCGCACGCGAGCGTGCGCGGCTCGCCGCGCCAGCGGAAGCGGAGCACCGGCGAGGCGCCGTCGGCGCCCTCGATCGCGACGTCCTCGGCTTCGTAGCAGAGCATCGCACCGGCCGCCTCGCGCGCCTCGACCAAATCGTGCGTGATCTCGGTCTGCCCGTACACGGTCAGGTGCCGCCCCGTGTGCGCCTCGAGGTCGATCCGCTCGACGCGTCCGTCGAACGCGAGCCGGACGCCGCTGTGCTGCAAGCCCTCCGCGTCGAGCCGCGCGGCGACGCGCGCGCGCCGGAGCACCTCGACCGTGCCCGGCTCGAGCACGCCCGCGCGCACGCGGCCGAGGACGTGCTCGCGGCTCCGCCGCTCGAGCACGACGCTGTCGATACCCTCGAGGTGCAGCAGCTGCGACAGCAGCAAGCCGGAAGGCCCCGCGCCGATGATTCCGACTTGCGTTCTCATGGGAGCGCGAAAGCGATCAAAGCCGAGTCCTCCGCGTCGCCTGCGCCCGAAGCCGCGATCGCGACGTACTGCTTGCCGTCGCCGCCCAGATACGTGATCGGGACGGCATGAGCGTTCGCCGGGAGCTCGACGGCCCAAAGCTGCTCGCCGGTGCGCGACGCGAACGCGCGGAAACGCCGGTCGTCGGTCGCGGCGACGAACACGAGGCCTCCGGCCGTCGCGATCGGCCCGCCGGCGCTCGGGCGGCCGGTGCGTTGGCGCCTCGCAGGCAGCGTCTCGGTGATCCCGAGCGGCACGCGCCAGGCGAGATCGCCGGTCGCGAGGTTCAGCGCGACCAGCTCGCCCCACGGCGGTCGCTGACACGGCCACGCCTGGCCGGCGCGCTCCGCGGACGGGTCCCACCAGAAATGGACGCGGGCGACGCCGTCGCCGTCGTCCGCCGGCGCGGCCGGAGCGATGCCCCCGACGCTCGTCGTGTTGACGAACGCGTACGCGAGCGCGGGATCCGCGGCTGCGCCGCCCCAGCTCACGGCGCCGAGCGGTCCCGGGAACGCGACCGCGCCGCCGCGCTCGACGATCTCGCGGCAGAACGTTGCGTGCTCCTCGGTGGTGTGCTCCGCCCTGACGAGGTCGGCGGCGGCGTACGCGACGCGCGCGAGCGGCGGCGGCCGCGCCGGAACGCGCCGCACGTGCTCGCCGGGCGCAGCCGCAACCGCGAGCTCCTCGACGCCGAAGACGGGCTCGCCGCTCGACCGGTTCAGCACGAACGCGTACGCCAGCGGCGTCGGCTGCACGAGCAGCGGCACGGTCCGGCCCGCGATCGCGACGTCGAGGAGCGTCGGCGGCGGCGCGGCGACGCCATGGTCCGGCATCACGTCGTGCAGCGCGGTCGGATAGCGCCAGCGCACGGCGCCGGTCCGCGCGCCGAGCGCGACGGTCGAGCCCGCGGCCGCGGCGCCGCTCGTGTCGTCAGCTTTTCGCTCGCCGACGCGCGCCGCCGCGAACGCCGCGTAGACGAGCGCGCGATCGACGTCGACGGCGACCGAGAACGCGCGGCTCGCCGTCGACGGCGCTTCACCGCCGCTCGCCGGGGCCGCGTCGAACGCCCAAACCTCGGTGCCGGTGCGTGCGTCGAACGCACGGACGCTCGCCGGCATGCGCGCGCCGACGATTAGCAGGTCCTCGAAACGGGTCGGCGCGGCATCGTAAGGCGCCGCTAGGCCGACCGCGCCGCCCGTGCCGAACGCGGCGACGGGCTCGCCGGTCGACGCGTCGAGCGCGACCAAGCGCCGCCCGGCGATATAGAAGAGCCGGGCGGCGACGCCCTCGCCGCCCGGCCAGTACGCGAGCCCGCGGCGCGACGGCGGCTCGCCGGCGACGCGGTGCCGCCAGAGCTCCCGTCCGCTCGCCCCGTCGAGCGCGACGACGCGATCGGCCGCCGCGGCGTAGAGCACTCCGCCGATCGCGAGCGGCGTCAGCTCGTAGCCGCCGGCCAGCACGGGCTCGCGAGCGGCTCGCCGCGGCAGCGGGTACCGCCACGCCTCGACCAGGTGGGTGACGTTGTCGGTATGGATCTGCTCGAGCGGCGAGAAACGCGTGCCGGCCGGATCGCGATTCGGTTGCGGCCAATCGCCCGCCGAGATCGCTTCGACGCGCGCGGGCGGCACGAGCGCCGCCGGCGGCCCGGCTGCCGGCTCCTCCGGCGGGCGCTCGCCGCAGCCTGCCGCGCACGCGGCAAGCACCGACGCGACGACGCTCGCGGTTGTTCGCTCGAGCCGCATCGACCCTCCCCAATGCGCGATCCGGCGGAATTGTATCGTCGGTACAATGCGCCGGCTCCTCGCGATTTTGCGACAAGCGACCAACTGAAGAAGGGGAATTCGATGAGCATGAGCAAACGACGGAACGCACTTCTCGCCGCCGCGCTGCTGCTGCCGGCAGCCGGCCTCTACGCGCAGGAGAACGAGATGAGCTTCTTCGTGACGAGCGTCGGCACCGGCAACGGCGCGAACCTCGGAGGCCTCGCCGGCGCGGACCGCCACTGCCAGCAGCTCGCCGAGCGGGCCGGTGCGGGGCACCGCACCTGGCGCGCGTATCTCAGCATCTCCTCGCCGGCCGTGCCGATCAACGCGCGCGACCGGATCGGCCGCGGGCCCTGGTACAACGCGAAGGGCGTGCTGATCGCGCACGACGTCGACGATCTCCATTCCGACAGCGCGAACATCACGAAGGAAACCGCGCTCGATGAGAACGGCAACGTGATCTCCGGCTCCGGCGATCGGCCGAACCGGCACGACATCCTGACCGGCTCGCAACCGGACGGCACCGCGTTCCCGTGGACGCTGATCGATCTGCTGAACTTGGATGCGCAGACGAACATGCTGACGTGCGGCAACTGGACGAACGGCGGCGAGGAAGGCAGCGCGATGGTCGGGCACCACGACCGGAGCGGTCAGGTCGGCTACTCCCCGTGGAATGCCGCGCATCCGTCGATCGGCTGCAGCCAAGAAAACTTGAGAAACACCGGCGGCGACGGCCTCTTCTATTGCTTCGCGACGGACTGACGCGAGCGGCACGGGCGGCGGCCCCGGAAACCGCGCCGGCGGCGGGTCAGCCCGTCGGCGGAGGGGCCGCCGCCCCCAATACGCTTCGGACGCGTAGCTGAACCGAGGCTGAATGCCCGGCGTTTCCGGCGCCGGAGCCGGCCGATACAATGGCCCAACGTTTCGGCGGAACAGGATTCGAGAAATGCGCAGATTGTCATCCGGCTCGTTGATCTTCGCTTTCGCGGCGGCGGGCTTCGCCGGCGGCGCTTTCGCCGCTCCGTACACCGTCGTCCCCGAGACGAGCTCCGTGACGTTCGTCGGCGTGCAGCAAGGCACGAAGTTCAACGGTCGGTTCCAGGAGTTCACTGCCGAGATCGACCTCGACCCGAACGATCCGACGACCGGCAGCATCGTCGGTGTCGTGCAGGTGAGCTCGGTCTTCACGCGCGACCACGACCGCGACGCCGCGCTGCTCGATGCGGACTGGTTCGACGCTAGCAAGTATCCCGAGGCGCGCTTCGAGTCGACCTCGATCGAGGCCGGCGCGGACGGCGGCTACAGGGCGAACGGCGAGCTGACGCTGAAGGGCAAGACGCAGCCCGCGGTGATGGACTTCACGTTCGACGGCTCGACGTTCACCGGCACGATGGTGATCAACCGCTTCGACTTCAACGTCGGGGAAGGTTGGAACGATACGAGCTGGGTCGGTCAGGACGTCACGGTCGAGGTGAAGCTCGACCTCAAGCAGTAGCGCTTCGGCGCGAGTGCCGGTCATTCGAGCGGAATGACCGGCACTCTTCCCCGAATCAATCGAGCATCGCGACCTCGATGCCCCGCTCGGCCATCAGCTCGCGCAGCAGCGCCTCGGTATGCGGCATCGGACGCGGCGGCTGGCCGGTGTTCGCCGCGATACCCTTCGCCCACGTGATCAGCGAGCGGCCCGCCTTGTCCTTCGCGTCGAGCCGCGCACCGTGCTCGACGAGGTACTCGACGACGTAGTTGTCGCCCTTGAAGACCGCGCCCATCAGCGGCGTGAAACCTTCGGCCGTCTCGGAGTTCACGTCGAACCCGAGCTCCTCGACGAGCAGATCGAGGGCGGCGAGGATCTCTTCCTCCGAGCGCAGATAGCCCTGCCCGAGCGGCCAGCCCGCACCGGCGAGGAGCAGCAGCGCGTTCTCGCCCTTCTCCGTCTCGACGCGCGGATCGGCGCCGTTCTCGAGCAAGTAGCGCATGACCTCGACGTCGCCGTTCCAGGCTGCACGCAGGAACGGCGTGCCGCCGACGAGATCGGTCCAACGCATGTCGAACGAGCCGCGGTGAGTCACCTTGTCCTCGATCTGCTGCTCGAGGTTCGCACCGGCCTCGACCAGCTGCCGGATCATCGCCATGTGCCGCTCTTGCGGCAGCTCGGGCGCCGGCGCCGGCGACCACTGCACGTTGCGCAGGTCGATCGCGGCGAACAGCGGCCCCCGGCCGTCGTCGTCCGCGATGCTCGGATCGGCGCCGCGCGCAAGGAGCTCCGACGCGAGGTCGTAATGCCCGTTGACGATTGCGATCAGCAGCGGGCTCGTGTTGTCCGCGGTCACGATGTTCACGTCCGCGCCGTTGTCGAGCAGCGCACGCGCCGCCTCGAGGTGCCCCTGGCGCGCGGCGAACAGGAGCGCCGTCATCCCGCCGGCCGGCCGCCGCTCCTGACGCGTCGACGCGATCGACTGCGCGTTCAGGTCCGCGCCGTGCGCGGCGAGGAGCCTGATCACCTCGGCATGACCCTCGGCCGCGGCCCACATCGCGGCCGTCTGCCCGCGCAACTGCTTCGCGTTCGGATCGGCGCCCCGCTCGAGCAGCAGCCGCACGGCCTCGGGATTGCCGGTCTTCGCGGCCAGCATCAGCACCGTCTCGGCCTCGCCCGTGACGACCGCATTCGGGTCCTCGCCCGCGTCGAGCAGCAACCGGATCATCTCCGCGCTGCCGTTGACCGCGGCGAGGTAGAGCGGCGTCGTCCCGGTACGGTTCGTCGCGCGGAAATCGGCGCCTCGCCTGAGGAGCAGCCGGGCCATCTCGACGTCGTCGCGGTGCGCCGCCCAATGCAGGGCCGTCATGCCGTCCTTCTGCGGGGCATTCACGTCCCCGGACTGCCGGAGCAGCGTCCGGACGGCCGCGGAATCGCCGTTCATCGCGGCGTCCGCGAGCGGCGAGGCGTCGGCGGCGGCCGCCATCAGGAATAGGGCGCTGACTTGCGCGAGCAGCTTCGTCGTCACGGCACGCATGGTTCGGTTGCCTCCCCCGGCAGAAAGTGGAAAACTCTTCGGTAAGACCGGGTCTTAACACACTTCGCCGAGGAGTGACAAGGCGCACTGTGTCGTCCCGGTCGTGCTACTAATATCGTGCTATAAGCCGACGGTTGAGCACGATTTTTCTCCGCGGGCACCGAGCGCGGAAGGGGGTGTGCGGTTGCGCGAGAGCATCTATAGGGGGCGATACGTCGCCGCCGGTTTAGCCGTTCTGTTAAGCGCCGGGGCGGCCGCACAGTCGCCCTCCACCGAGCATGGCGCTGCAGACGCCGTCAGCTGGCAGGAAGAGTTCATCGGTACGAACTGCCTGCGTTGTCATAATCGGACCGATCAATCCGCTGCGGCGTTGTTCGCGGGCCTCTTCTTCGAGGAGCTCGACGTGCACAACGTCGGCACGGCACCGGAGAAGTGGGAGAAGGTCATCCGCAAGCTCGCGACCGGCTTGATGCCGCCGGCGAGCGAAGCGCGGCCGGACCCCGAGCAGCAGGCGCGCTTCATCGCCTACCTCGAGAGCTCGCTCGACGCTCACGCGGCCGCGACTCCGAATCCGGGCCGCCCGGCGCTGCACCGCGTGAACCGCACCGAGTACGCGAACGCGATCCGCGATCTGCTCGGGCTCGAGATCGATCCGACCGCGCTGCTGCCGGCCGACGACTCGAGCTTCGGGTTCGACAACGTCGCGGGCTCGCTCGGCGTGTCGCCCGTGCTGCTCGAGCGCTACGTCGCGGCGGCCGGCAAGATCAGCCGCCTCGCGATCGGCGACGTCTCTATGACGGACCGTCAGGAGAAGTACGTCGTCCCGGGCGACCTGAGCCAGACGGACCACCTCCCCGGCATGCCGTTCGGCACGCGCGGCGGCATGCTGGTCGAGCACTACTTCCCGGTCGACGCCGAGTACCTCATCCGCGTCGATCTGATCGAGCGCGGCGGCAGAATCTTCGGGTCGAACAACGCCCGCGGCGAGCAGCTCGAGGTGCTGTTCGACGGCGACCGCGTCGCCCTCGTCGAGCTCGGCGACTACAGCGTCGAGACCGGCGTGCAGATCCGCCTGCCGGTGACCGCGGGACCGCACGAGATCGGCGCGACGTTCGTGAAGCGCAATCACGCACCGGTCGAGGACGTCCACCGGCCGTTCGAGTTCAGCCTGTTCGAGCCGGCGATCGATCCGGACCCGCTCTGGACCTTCGTCCCGCACCTCGCGAGCATCGCGGTCACCGGTCCGTTCGATCCGACCGGCGTCAGCGAGACGCCGGCGCGGCAGAAGATCTTCGTCTGTCAACCGACGAGCGAGCGCGACGAAGCCGCTTGCGCGCGCCGGATCGTCGAGAACCTCGCGACGCGCGCCTATCGCAGGCCGGTCGGCACCGAGGAGATTTCGGTGCTGATGGATTTCTACGAGAGCGGGCGCGAAAAGGGCCGTTTCGACGACGGCATCGAGATGGCGCTCAGAAGGATCCTCGCGAGCCCCGAGTTCGTGTTCCGCTTCGAGCGCGACCCCGCGAATGCGCGGCCGGGCGAGCCGTACTACATCGACGACGTCGAGCTCGCCTCGCGGCTGTCGTTCTTCCTGTGGAGCAGCGTGCCCGATGCGGAGCTGCTCGAGCTCGCGACGCGGGGCCGCCTGCAGGACACGAACGTGCTGCGGGCGCAGGTGCGGCGCATGCTGAACGACCCGCGCTCGCGCGCGCTCGTCGACAACTTCGCCGGCCAGTGGCTCTATCTGCGCAACCTGAGCGTGAAGGGCGGCGCGGTCGAGGAGTTCCCGGACTTCGACGACAACCTGCGCCAGGCCATGCGGACCGAGACGGAGATGTTCTTCGAGAGCATCATGCGCGAGGACCGCAACGTGCTCGATCTGCTCACCGCTGACTACACGTTCGTGAACGAGCGGCTCGCGAAGCACTACGGCATCCCGGGCGTCTACGGCAGCCACTTCCGCCGCGTGAAGCACGTCGACGACGCGCGGCGCGGCCTGCTCGGGCAAGGCAGCCTGCTGGTCGTGACCTCGTACCCGAACCGCACCTCGCCGGTGCAGCGCGGCGTCTGGGTGCTCGAGCATCTGCTCGGCGCGGCCGTGCCCGTGCCGCCGCCGAACGTGCCGGACCTCGAGGAGGCCGCGAATCACGAGAGCCGCCCGAAGACGCTCCGCGCGCAGATGGATCTGCACAACGCGCGGCCGTTCTGCGCCGGATGCCACAAGATCATGGACCCGGTCGGGTTCGCGCTCGAGAACTTCGACGCGGTCGGCCGGTGGCGCACCGAGGAGCACGGCGAGCCGATCAACGCGACCGCGCGGCTCGTCGACGGCACGGAGCTCGCCGGCCCGACCGATCTTCGCGAGGCGCTGATGAAGTACTCGGACCGCTTCGTGCAAACGTTCACGGAGCGGCTCCTGACGTATGCGCTCGGGCGCGGGCTCGAGCACTACGACATGCCGGTCGTCCGCGCGATCGCGCGCGGCGCGGCGGACGAGAACTACCGGTTCTCGTCGATCGTCCAGGGTATCGTGGAAAGCGCGCCGTTCCGGATGCGCGTGAGCGAATCGACGCCGTCCGCCACGGAAATCGTGGCGGATGGGCGCGCCGCCACGCCCGCCGCTCGGTGACCGTTCGTCAGTAAGGGGTGAGAACGATGTTTATCAGCAAGAAGCACATCCACCGTCGAACGTTCCTGCGTGGCGCAGGCGCGACGATCGCACTGCCGCTGCTCGACGCGATGGTTCCGGCATTCGCGGCAACGCCGCAGGCGCCGACGCGCTACGCGTTCCTGCACGTGCCGCACGGCGCGAGCCCGGGCTACTGGAAGCCGAAGGGCAGCGGCAAGAACTGGGAGCTGTCGCCGATCCTCCAGCCGATCGCGCCGTTCAAGGACCGCATCACGGTCATCAGCGGCACGGACCATGCGATGGCGGGCTCGCTGTCGCCGGAGGAGAGCGCGGGCGATCACTCCCGCACCGCAGCCGTCTACCTGAGCGGCGCCCATCCGAAGCGCACGGAAGGCCAAGACATCTTCTGCGGCATCACGATCGACCAGGTGCTCGCGCAGCACATCGGCCAGAACAACCCGCTGCCCTCGCTCGAGCTCTGCATCGAGGACGTCGGGGCGCTCGGCGTCTGCGGCGTCGGCTACAGCTGCGCGTACACGAACACGATCTCGTGGTCGTCGCCGACGACGCCGCTGCCGATGGAGCGGAATCCGCAGATCGTCTTCGAGCGGCTGTTCGGCGACGGCTCGACGCCGCAAGAGCGCGCCGCGCGCAAGCGCGAGGATCGCAGCATCCTCGACTCCGTCCTCGCCGATGTCGGCAGGCTGAAGCGCGGCCTCGGGCCGAGCGATCTCGCCCGGCTAGAGGAGTACGTCGACAACATCCGCGAGATCGAGCGGCGGATCGCGCTCGCCGAGAAGACGGCGGCGATGGAGGCGGATCGGCCGGAGGTCGCCGAGCTGCCGTTCGACCAGCACGTGAAGCTGCTGTTCGACCTGCAGACGCTCGCGTTCAAGGCCGACATCACCCGCGTCACGACGATGATGCTGTCGCGCGACCTGTCCGCGAAGGTCTATCCGGAGAGCGGCGTGCCGGACGCGTACCACGCGCTGTCGCACCATCAGGACGACCCGACCCGGATGGAGCGCTACGCGAAGCTGAACGCGTATCACGTGATGATCGCGAGGTACTTCCTCGAGCGCCTCGACAGCACGCCGGACGGCGACGGCACGTTGCTCGATCACTCGCTCGTGATGTTCGGCAGCCCGATGGGCGACTCGAACCTGCACGACCACATCGACCTGCCGGTGTTCATCGCGGGCTCCGCGAACGGCAAGTACGAGGGTGGCCGGCACATCGTCAACCCGGAGCACACGCCGCTCGCGAACTTCTTCGTGACGCTCGCGGCGAAGGAAGGCATCGACCTCAAGAGCTTCGGCGACAGCACGGGCGCGATGGAAGTCTGACAGGCGTCCCGGGCGGTCGCGGCGCCCGCCGCGACCGCCCTCTTCTCTCGCGCGGCTCTCGGCCGCGACTCTCCTTCCTTCCTCCAAACGACTCCCGGCCCCGGGTAGGAGCGGCGGTCCAGCCGCGATTGCGGCTTCGGTCGGCGTCGCGGCGGTCGCGGCTGGACCGCCGCTCCTACCGGGGCCGGACGCTCCCGTCAGATGCGAATGCCGGGGGGCGGGAATGCGCGGCAGAAGTCGGCGACCTCGGCGCGGATCCGGGCGAGCGCGGCCGGATCGCCGGCCGCGGCGATCGCGCGATCGATCCAGGCGGCGATCGCCGCCATCTCCGGCTCCTTCATGCCGCGCGACGTCACCGACGGCGTGCCGATCCGCACCCCGCTCGGATCGAACGGCTTGCGCGGATCGAACGGCACCGTGTTGTAGTTGCACTCGATGCCGGCCGCGTGCAGCGCCTGCGCCGCGGGCTTGCCGTTGATCCCGCGCGACGTCACGTCGATCAGGATCAAGTGGTTGTCGGTGCCGCCGGAGACGAGGTCGAAGCCGCGCTCGATCAGCGCGGCCGCGAGCGCCTTCGCGTTCGCGACGACCTGCGCCGCGTACGCGCGGAACTCCGGCGCGGCGGCCTCCTTCAGCGCGACCGCGATCGCCGCCGTCGTATGGTTGTGCGGCCCGCCCTGGAGCCCCGGGAAGACCGCCCGGTCGAGCTCCTTCGCATACGTGCCGTCGGACAGCAGCATGCCGCCGCGCGGCCCGCGGAGCGTCTTGTGCGTCGTGCTCGTGATGATCTGCGCATGCGGAAACGGATGCGGGTGCGCGCCGCCGGCGATCAGGCCGGCGATGTGCGCGATGTCCGCGACCAGCACGGCGCCGACCGCTTTCGCGACCTCCGCGAAGCCCGCGAAATCCCAGATCCGCGGATAGGCCGTGCCGCCGCAGATGATCATCTTCGGCCGGGCGGCGCGCGCGAGCTCCTCGACGCGGTTCAAGTCGACGACGTGCGTCTCGCGGTCGACCTCGTATTGCACGGCGTGATACTGAATCCCGGAGAAGTTCACGCCCCACCCGTGCGTCAGATGCCCGCCGAACGGCAGGCCGAGCCCCATGACCGTGTCGCCGGTTTTCAGCAGCGCGAGATAGACCGCCTGGTTCGCAGGCGAACCGGAGTACGGTTGCACGTTCGCGTGGGCCGCCCCGAACAGTCGCTTCGCGCGCTCGATCGCGAGCGTCTCGATGCGGTCGATGTAGTCCTGCCCCTCGTAGTAGCGCTTCCCCGGGTAGCCTTCCGAATATTTGTTCGTCAGGACCGATCCGGTCGCCTCCATGACCGCGCGCGACGCGTAGTTCTCGGACGGAATCAGCCGGATGTACTCGTCCTGCCGGCGCTCCTCGGCGAGGATCAGGTCGTGGATCTCGGGATCGGTCGCGCGAAGCGCGGGCATGTCGGACATCGCTTGCTTCTCGTGGGGGCGGGTTTCGCGGCGGGCCGATAGTGTACAGGAAGGCCCGGATGGTATGTTTTCGGTCGCCGCCCGGTGGGAAGAGGCCCGAGGAGCAGCGCATGAGGATCGTGTCAATCAGCGCAGTGCTCGCGGCGCTCGCGGCCGCGGCGCCCGCGCCCGCCGAGCTCGTCCGCATCGAGATCGAGAGCCGCGGCGAGCTGCCGGCAGACGAGGCGATCGGCGTGCCGCGCTACGCGAAGCTCGCCGGCCGATTTCATTTCGCGATCGACCCGCTTGCGCCGGAGAACGCGGCGATCGCCGACGTGCGCCTCGCGCCGCGGAACGCGGCGGGCAAGGTCGAGTTCGCCGCCGACTTCGCGCTGCTCCGCCCCGCAGATCGTGCCGCGGCGAACGGCACCCTGCTCTACGAGGTCGCGAATCGCGGCCGCAAGGGGCTGCTGAACGTCTTCAATCACGGCGGGTCCGCATCCGATCCGACGCCGGCCGACCTCGGTGACGGCTTCCTGCTGCGGCACGGCTACACGCTGCTCTGGGTCGGCTGGCAGCACGACGTGCCGCAGGAGGAAGGGCTCGTCCGGACGTACGTGCCGCAGGCGACGGACGGCGGCCGCGAGCTTCGGGGTCTCGTGCGGGCGGATTTCGTGCCGACGGCGCCGACGCGCTCGCAACGGTTGTCGGACCGCGGACACGTGGCCTACCCCGCGCGCGAGCCGGACGCCGAACGGCACACGCTGACGGTCCGCGACTCACCGCTCGGTCCGCGCGAGATCGTGCCGCGCAGCGCCTGGCGCTTCGCCCGGGAAGAGAACGGCCGGATCGTGCCGGATCCGACGCACGTGTACCTCGCGAGCGGATTCGAGCCGTTTCGGATCTACGAAGTGATCTACGAGTCGGCGAACCCGCCGGTCGCCGGGCTCGGTCTCGCGGCGATCCGCGACGCCGTCGGCGCGCTGAAGCACGACGGCGCGGCCGCGCTCGATCTGCCGAGCGGATCCGTCGAGCGCGCGATCGGCTTCGGCCTGTCGCAGAGCGGCCGGCTGCTCCGCCAGTTCCTGTACGACGGCTTCAACACCGACGAGCGCGGCCGGGCCGTGTTCGACGGCCTGCTCGTGCACATCGCGGGCGGCGCGCGCGGCAGCTTCAATCACCGGTTCGCGCAGCCGTCGCGGGCGGGCTGGAGTCACTTCTATCCGAACGAGATCTTTCCGTTCGCGGATGCCCGCACGCGCGATCCGGTCACCGGCCGCGCCGACGGGCTGCTCGCGCGCGCGCCGGCGGAGTCGCTGCCGAGGATCTTCTACACGAATTCCTCGAACGAGTACTGGCGCGGCTCCGCGGCGCTGACGCACGTGAGCCCGGACGGCCGCCGCGATCTCGAGCTGCCGGCGCACGTCAGGACCTACCTGCTCGCGGGCACGCAGCACGTGCCCGCGGCGTTTCCCCCGCCGAAAGGCGACGGCGTCGCCGCGGCGAACCCGAACGACTACCGCTGGTTCCTGAAGGCGTTGCTCGTGCGTCTCGACCGTTGGATCGCCGACGGCGAGCCGCCGCCGCCGAGCCGCTATCCGCGCCTCGACGACGGCACGCTCGTCCGGCGCGATGCGCTCGACTTCCCGACGCTCGCGGCACTGCCGGTGCCGGAGCGGCTGCGTGCGCCGCGGCGGATCGACTTCGGGTCGCGCTTCGCGGCCGAGCGCGTGATCGAGCGCGAGCCGCCGGCTGTCGGACCGGCGTTTCCGTTGCTGCTCCCGCAAGTCGACGAGGACGGCAACGAGCTCGCCGGGCTCCGCAGCCCCGAGCTCGCGGCGCCGCTCGCGACGTATACGGGTTTCAGCCTGTACGACCCGGCCGTGGGTCCGCCCGACGAGCTCGTGAGCCTGATCGGCTCCTACGTGCCGTTCCCGGCGACGGCCGCCGAGCGCGCGGCAGCGGGCGATCCTCGCCGTGCGATCGAGGAACGTTACGCCGATCGCGACGCCTACCTCGCGCGGGTACGCACGCACGCGAGCGCGCTCGCGGCCGAAGGCTACCTGCTCGAGGAGGATTTGGCCGCGATCGAAGCGGCGGCGGCCCGGCACTGGGACGCTCTCGTGCGCTGAGCGGCGACCGGTGGTTCAAGGATGAGCGCTCCCAGTCCGGCCGACACCGCCACGATCGAAGCGGTCTATCGCGCCGAGTCGCGCCGCGTCCTCGCGACGCTGATCCGCCTGCTCGGCGACTTCGATCGCGCCGAGGAGGCGCTGCACGACGCGTTCCGCGCGGCGCTCGAGCAGTGGCCGGTCGAAGGCGTGCCCGGCAACCCGCGCGCCTGGCTGGTCTCCGCCGGGCGCTTCAAGGCGATCGACCGGCTCCGCCGCGACGCGCGCTTCGATCCGCTCGAGGACGCGCTCGCGGAGCGCCTGCCTGCGCCGGCCAAGGACCTCGCCGCGGAGCTCGACAAGAGCGTCGAGGACGATCAGCTGCGGCTGATCTTCACGTGCTGCCATCCCGCGCTGCCGCCCGACGCGCGCATCGCGCTGACGCTCCGCGAGGTCTGCGGGCTCACGACGGAGGAGATCGCGAGAGCGTACCTGACGACCGCGCCGACGCTCGCGCAGCGAATCGTCCGCGCGAAGAGCAAGATCAAGGCCGAGCGCATCCCGTACGAGATCCCGTCGCGGGAAGAGCTGCCCGAGCGGCTCGACGCCGTGCTGCGCGTGATCTACCTCGTCTTCAACGAGGGCTACTCGGCTTCGTCCGGCGAATCGCTGACCCGGCACGACCTTTCGGCCGAGGCGATTCGGCTCGGGCGGCTGCTCGTCGCGCTGCTGCCCGAGCCCGAGGCGGTCGGGCTCCTCGCGCTGATGCTGCTGCACGAGTCGCGGCGTGCCGCGCGGACGTCGCCGAGCGGCGAGATCGTGCTGCTCGACCAGCAGGACCGCGCGCTGTGGGACCGCGACATGATTGCCGAGGGCGTCGAGCTCGCGCGCCGCGCGCTGCTGACGCGCCGCTTCGGCCCGTACACGTTGCAGGCCGCGATCGCCGCCGTGCACGCGGAGGCGCCGACGCCGGAAAGCACCGACTGGGGCGAGATCGTCGCGCTCTACGACGCGCTGCTCGCGCTCGAGCAGTCGCCGATCGTCGCGCTGAACCGCGCGGTCGCGGTCGCCATGCGCGACGGCCCCCGCACCGGCCTCGAGCTCGTCGACCGGCTCCTCGGGAGCGGCTCGCTCGAGCACTACCATCTCGCGCACGCGGCACAAGCGGATCTGCGCCGGCGACTCGGCGACCGCGACGGCGCGCGCGCGGCGTACCGCCGCGCGCTCGAGCTCGCGAAGCTCGAGCCGGAGCGCCGCTTCATCGAACGGCGGCTGCGCGAGCTCGCCGACTGAAGCGCAACGCGGGGAAAAGCTGCCGGCGCGGTAACCGTTCGGCCGGCAGACGTTTCGTAAAGCGCGAGCTCGGCCGGCGCTTGCGCATGCTATCTTTCCGCGCATGGACGCGGCCCCGACCGCCGATCGCCCGGCATCTTCCGATCGCTGGACACCCGCCGAGATCGCGTACGCGCTCGTGCTGTTCGCGGGTGCCGCCGCGGTGCTCGCGTTCGCGATCGGGCGCGCGGGCGGCGTGCTGGTCGAGCACGACGCGAGCGTCGCCGCGTTCTTCCTCGCCTACGGGCTCTTCACGATCAGCGTCGGTTACCGGCACCCGAACCTGGGCTACTACTCGTTCGACCGCATCGGTCAGGTCGCGAGCATTCTCGTGCTCGGGCCGGTCGACGCCGCGTGGGTGAACGGGCTCGCGTCGTTCCTGTATCCGTGGCACCGCGTGCTGCGCGGATCGCCGCTCTCGAGCGCGCTCTACGCCGCCGTGAACAACGCCGGGCTGATGACGCTGATCATCCTCGCCGCGGGGCACCTCTACGCCTGGATCGGCGGCCCGCTGCCGCTCGTCGACCTCGACGCCGGCTCCGCCGCCGCGGTCGTCGCGCTCGTGCTCGCGATGCAGCTCTTGAACGACGCCGGCATGCTCGCGGTTCTCGCCCTCGGCGGCCACAGCCTGAAGGGCTTCTTCAACGGCTTCTCCTATGCGCTCGAGCTCGGCGCCGGCGCGACCGGCGTGCTCGTCGCGCTCGTCTGGAACTCGATGAGCACCGGCGCGCTCGTCCTGCTGCTCGCGGTGCTGTCGCTCGGGATGCTCGCGCTGCGGCAGTTCGCCGCGTTGCGTCACAAGCTCGAGCTCGTGATCGAGGAGCGCACCCGGCGGCTGCGAGAGCAGGCCCGCGAGCTAGAGCGTCTCGCGACGCACGACAAGCTGACGGGCCTTTTCAATCGGCGCTACGCCGACCAGTACCTCGCCGAGCAGCTCGAGCGCGCGGAGCGGTACCAGCACGACTTCGCGCTCGCACTCGCGGACATCGACTTCTTCAAGCAGATCAACGACCGCCACTCCCACGCGACCGGCGACCAGGTGCTGCGCGGGGTCGCGGCGATCCTCCGCGAGCGCTGCCGGCGCACGGACATGATCGCCCGCTACGGCGGCGAGGAGTTCTTGATCTGCTTCCCGCACACGACGCTCCTCGAGGCGCGCACGCTCTGCGAGGACCTGCGCCGGGCGGTCGAAGCGAGCGACTGGCGCGGGTTCGGCGTCGCCGGCGGCGTGACGATCAGCTTCGGCATTGCCGAGCACCGTCCGAACGGCTCGGTCGACGCGCTGCTGCGCCGCGCCGATCGGCAGCTCTACGCGGCGAAGAACAGCGGCCGAAACCTCGTCGTCGCGTGAAGCGCCGGCGCCTCAGAAGCGCCCGCGAAGACCGACGGAGAAGTCCCGCCCGGGCAGCGGCGCTATGTCCTTGACGAGCGAGGTGTGCCGGCGCGCCTCCTCGTCCAGCAGGTTCGTGCCGCGGACGAAGATCTCGAGCCGCGACGCCGAGCGCAAACGCAAGCGCAAGTCCGCGCTCACGAGGGTGAAGCCCGGCGTCGTCGTCTCGAAAGCCGCCGTCTTCGTCTGCCGGTCGTAACGCGTCGCTTCGAGACCCGCGTCGAGCCGGTCGTCGTGGAACGCGAGCCGGGCGCCGTAGCGCCGCGGCGGCAGCCGCGGCAGATAACCGCCGCTCCCGAGCTCGCCTTCGACGTAGTCGGCGTAGAGCCGCAAGTCGAGCTCGCCGCCGCCGGCTTCGGCGATCGGCGTGAAGAGCTCGAGCTCGTAGCCGAAGAGCTCCGCGTCGCCCTGCGCGTAGCGGAGGAGCGGCAGCTCTTCCTCCGGATCGACGACGCCCGAATCCTGCAAGTAGATGAAATCGCGGTAGCGCGTGACGAACGCGGTCACGGCCCAGCGGAGCGTGCCGTCGCGCTTGCGTATGCCGACGTCGACGTGACGCGACGTCTCGCTGTCGAGCGCAGGATCGCCGACCTCGAACGTCCGGCTCGCGAGATGCGGGCCGTACGCGTAAAGCTCCTCGGCGACCGGCAGACGCTCGGCGTGCGCGGCATTGATCGCGAGCGCGTAGCCGCCGCCGAGATCGCGGATCGCGGCGAACGACACGCTCGACGCTCGCCCGTCGTGCGCGGGCGCGCCGCCCGACGGGCGGTGGCGCTGCATCTCGACGCGCCCGCCGAGCTCGAGGTGCCAGCGCGGCAACGCGAGCCGCTCGAGCAAGAACGCTCCATAACTCGTGCTGTCGACCGGCGGTACGAACGCCTCCTCGCCGATCGCAGCGAACTCGCGCTCGCCGAGCTGCAAGCCGAACGCCCCGTGCCAACGCCCGCGCGGCGAATGAACGAGCTCGACCCGCGCCTCGTAGGCGTCGTTCAGGAAGCGCGTGCCGGCCTCCCCGCCCTCGAGCTCGACGTGCTCGTAGTCGCTCACGCCGACCCTGAAGCTGACGGCCTCGAGGAAGCCGCCGGCGCCGAGCCAGCCGCCTTTCAGATCGAGACGCGTTTGCTCGAGATCGATCCGCACGGGCCGCTCCTCGTGCGGCTCGCCGGGCGTCTCGTCCTCCTCGTGGGCGTGGCCCGGGACGCCGTAATCGGTCGCGAACGTGCTCACGGCTGCGCCGACGAACGCATTGTCGCCGAGCCAGGACGCCCCGAACGCGCCGCTCTCGGTGTCGACGGCACTGTTCTCGAGCACGCCGCGCGAGCCGCCGGCGACGCCGCCCGGTATTTCGTAGTCGCCGGCGTCGCGCGCGAGCGCGTCGAAATGCCACGCCGTGCGCGTCCCGCCGCCGTCGAGCCGAAGCGCGAGCGAGCGCTCCTCCGCGGCGGAGCCGAGGCGAAGCTCCGCGGCGCCCTCGAACCCGCCTTCCGGCGCGTCCTCCGGTATCCGCCGAGTGATCGTGTTGACGACGCCGCCGACCGCGCCGCTGCCGTAGAGCAGCGTCGTCGGTCCGCGAAAGATCTCGATCTGCTCGGCGATCAGCGGATCGATGCCGACGGCGTGGTCCGTCGAGAGCGTCGAGACGTCGAGCGAATCGATGCCGTCCTCCAGCGTCCGCACGCGCGCACCGGCGAGGCCGCGGATGATCGGGCGCGACGCACCGGCGCCGAACGACGACGCGCTCACGCCGAGCTCGCCTGCCAGCGTCTCGCCGAGGTTCGCGCCCCTCAGCCTGTCGAGCGTATCGCCTTGCAGCACAGTGACCGCCTGCGCGAGCTCGGCGGCCCGGCGGTCGATCGGCACGCCTCGCACCTCGATTTCCTCGAGGACGTGCTGAGCGGCAACGAAATGCGGCGCGCCGAGCAGCAGCACCGGCGCCGCACGAGCGGCGAGCTTGTAGATCACGATGTCCTTCCTTGCATTCTCGAAATCGACGGCGAGCGGCGAGCGAGAGCTCGCGGCGCTCGAGGAGACGACGGGGAGAATCAGCGGAAGGCGGGCGGACCCCGGGCGGCCGGCGCCTCGCGGCGCGGCGCGGGAAGCGCGAGAAGAAGGGCGGGCGAAACGACGGCCGGCGCGAGCACCGCTTGCGGCGGCGCCTCGTGCGGCACCGCGGCGGCGTCGGTGCCGCCGATGCTCAGGCAGATCTTGCAGGGCTCGGCGTCCGAGTGCGCGGCCGCGTCGAGCGGATGCGTGAGCGCGACCAGCTCCGCCGCGAGCAGCAGCACGGCGAAGGTCAAGCTCAGGACGCGTCGGGCGGCTTTCGGTGTCATCGGCAACGGCGCACGCAATCGTGCAGACGCGACGAAGCTAGCGCGCCGCCTCGCGGTTGTCCACCTTGCGGCAAGCCGCACCGAGCGCGCCGCACCGACCGGGTAGAATGCCCGGCGATGCGTTCCCCACCCCTCCTCCCGCTCGTCTTCGCTTTTGCCGCGGCCGCAGCGGTCGGCGCGTTGCCGCCGGTGCCCGAGCCCGCCGAGAACCCGACGACCGAGGAGAAGCGCGTGCTCGGTAAGATCCTGTTCTGGGACGAGCAGCTCGCGACCGACGACAGCGTCGCCTGCGGCACGTGTCATCGGCCCGGCAGCGGCGGCGCGGACCCGCGCGTCGGCTTCTACCCGGGCACCGACAAGGGCACGATCGACGACGTGCGGGGCTCGCCCGGCGTGCCGAGCCTCGACGCGAGCGGCGTGGCGCTCGACCACCCGATGTTCGGCCGCGAGCGGCAAGTGACCGCCCGGCTCGCGCCGTCGAACTTCGGCGCGCTCTGGGCCGACGAGCTCCTCTGGGACGGCAGCGTCGGCGGCGAGCTCCGCGATCCGCTGACCGGCGAAGTGGCGATCGCGGCCGGCGGCGCGCTCGAGGCCCAGGTGCTCCAGGCGCTCGCGAACGATGCCGAGATGGCCCACCGCGACCGGACGTGGGACGAGCTCACCGGCAAGATCGCCGCGCGGCCGCCGCTCGCGCTAGCGTCCGATCTGCCGGCCGACGTGGCTGCCGCGCTCGAGCGCCGCCCGAGCTACCCGGAGCTCTTCGCCGCCGCGTTCGGCGATCCGGCGATCACGCCCGTGCGGATCGCGTTCGCGATCGCGGCGTACCAACGGACGCTCGTCGCGGACGACACGCCGTGGGATCGGTACGCGGCGGGCGACGAGCGGGCGCTCGGCACCGCGGAGCTGCACGGCTGGCGGGCGTTCCGCGATTTTCATTGCGACAAATGCCACACGCCGCCGCTCTTCACGAGCAACGAGTTCTTCAACATCGGCGTTCGACGGGCCGAGTACGACCGCGGCCGCGAGCGCGTGACCGGCGATCCCGAGGATGCCGGCGAGATGAAGGTGCCGACCCTGCGCAACGCGGGGCTGCGGCCGCGCTTCATGCATACGGGGGAATTCGACAACCTCGGCGCGGCGGTGCGCTTTTATGTCAACGCTCCGGCTACTCCGGAGCGCGACGGCATCCCGGGCGCCGGAATCTACGCGTTCAATCTGAGCGCACCGCAGATCGCGGACATTCGCGCGTTCATCGCGAATGCGCTGACCGATCCGCGCGTGCGCGACGAGCGATTTCCGTTCGATCGGCCGACGCTCGCGAGCGAGCGCGCGGCGCACGCGGCCGACGTCGAATGAGCGCCTCGCCCGGTTGTGCTGCGGAGCCGTTTCGCTATGATGCCCCCGACATCGAGCAAGCCGCCACGGAGCTTATGAGCGCAGAACAAGAGAGCGGTCCGGCTTTCCCGTCATCCGACCTGCCGGTGGCCGACGGGGACGAGACGATCACCGACCTGATCGACAGGATGGACCGCGAGGCCTTCCGCCGCGTGCTCGAGCAGCGCGAGCCGAGGCCGCTCGAGCAGCCTCCTCGGCGCTGACCCGCGCGCGGCCCGCAGCCGACGCCGCGCGCGACGCCTCCGCCGCGTCCGCCGCGAAACGGCGTTAGCATGCGTCGAATGGCCACCGCGACTTCGCAAACGGGCCTGCGCCGCATCGTCTCGGCGTTCAGGTACTCCCTGCAAGGGCTGCGCGCCGCTTGGCGCGACGAGGAGGCGTTTCGGCTCGAGTGCGCGGCGGCACTCCTGCTGACCCCGGCCGCGTTCTGGATCGGCACGACGCCGGTCGAGCGCGTCCTGCTGCTCGGCTCGCTGCTGATCGTGCTGCTCGTCGAGCTCTTGAATTCCGCGATCGAGGCCGCGATCGATCGAATCGGCCCGGAGCGACACCCGCTCGCAGGCCAAGCCAAGGATCTCGGCTCGGCGGCGGTGCTCGTGAGCCTCGCGCTCGCAGCGCTCGTCTGGGGCTCGCTCGCGTGGCCGCGGCTGCTACCGTAACGAGCCCGCCTGGCCGCGAGCCCGCTTCCGGAGCGCCCGCGCCTTGACGGCCACGCTGACCGGCCTGCTCGCGCTCTTCGTCGGCACGAGCCTGTTCCTCGCCGGCGGCGGGCTGCTCGGCACGGCGCTCGCGTTGCGAGCCGACGCGCTCGGCTTCTCGGCCGGCGTCACCGGCGCGGTCATGGCGGCGTACTTCGCGGGCTACGTCGTCGGCACCTACACCGGCCCGCGCGCGGTCGCCCGCGTCGGGCACGTGCGGGCATTCTCGGCGTTTGCCGCGCTCGCGTCCGCGGCCGTCCTCGTGCACGCGCTGACTGCGGGCCCCTTCTCCTGGGGCCTACTGCGCTTCGTCACCGGCGCGTGTGTCGTCGGGCTCTACATGGTCATCGAGAGCTGGCTCAACGAGCGCGCGGCGAACGAGACGCGCGGCCGGATCTTCGCCGTCTATCAGGTCGTCTCGCTGCTCGCGCTCGCGGCCGGTCAATACCTGATCCTGGTCGGCGCCGACAGCGCGCACTTCCCGTTCGTGCTCGCGGGCGCTCTGTTCTCGATCGGCCTCGTGCCGGTCGTGCTGACGCGCGTGCCGCAGCCCGCGCCGCTCGCCGCCGTCCATCTCGATCTCGGCGGCCTCTGGCGCATCTCGCCGCTCGGTGTCGCCGGCACGTTCAGCGTCGCGCTCTGCAACGGCGCGCTGCTCGCGGTCGGGCCGGTGTTCGCGCAGCGCTCGGGCTTCGCTACGCCCGAGGTCGCGCTCTTCATGAGCCTCGTGCTGCTCGGCGGCGTGCTGCTCCAATGGCCGATGGGGCATCTGTCGGACCGCTGGGATCGCCGCACGGTGATCCTCGCGGTCAGCGTCGCCGGCGCGGCGGCCGCCGCGCTCGCGCGCGTGGCCGGGCCGGAGCGGCCGATCGCGACGCTCGCGGCGATGTTCGTCTACGGCGGCGCCGCGTTCACGCTGTACCCGCTTTGCGTGTCGCACGCGAACGATTTCGCGCGCAGCGACACGTTCGTCGCGACGGCGAGCGGGCTGCTGTTGGTCTACGGGCTCGGCGCCGCGCTCGGTCCGCTCGCGGCCGGCTTCGCGATGCAATGGCTCGGCACGCCGGCGTTCCTGTCGTATCTGGTCGCGATCCATCTGGCGCTCGCGCTGTTCATCGTCGTGCGGATGCGGGCACGCGCGACGCGGCCGCCGGAGGAGCGCGAACCGTTCGTCGTGCTCGTCCGCACGTCCCCCGCCGCCCTCGAGATGCTCGCCGACGATCAGCCGCCCGCCGACGCCGACCGCCCCTGAGGGCGCGAGGCCGCGAACGCTGGCTCGGCGGTGGGAAAGCGGCGATCATACGGCGCCATCCACGGCCGTTCGGCTAGCGCCCATGTCCTGGAACTCGATGCCGCTGATGACGATCGTCGATCTGCTCGTCATCGCGCTCGCCGCCGCGGTCCTGTCGTCGGCACGCTCGGCGGGCTTCTTTCGCCGGTCCGCGAGCGGACGCGTCCTCGTGGTCGCCGGCGCGCTCGCGGTCGGCTGCTTCTACCTGGCGCACCTCGTCTTGCTGCACGGGGGGCCGCAGTGGCTCGGCGCCGAGCGAACCGCGCGGCTGCTGTCGTTGCTCCGCGAGCAGGGGCTGTGGCTGCTGATGCCGGTCGCGCTCGGCCTCACGGCCGCCGGCCTGATGCTGATCGGCCGCGCGCAGCGCCGCGACGAGCGGCGCCTGTCGCTGCTCGCCGACGCGCTCCCGCTCGCGGTCGCGTACATCGATCCGGACGGGCGGTACCGCTTCGCGAACGCTTACTACGCGGGCCTGCTCGGCCAGCGGCTCGAGCGCATCATCGGCGCAACCGTCGAGGAGATCGCCGGACCGCGGGTCGCAGCGATGTTCCGCGAGCACAGCGCGCGCGTCGGCGAGGGCCATCTCGAGACGTACCAGCGGCGCGCGCGGCTGCCGAACGACTCCGAGCTGCGCGACCTGCATTCCGACCTGATCCCGGACCGCGACGACGACGGCGCGATCGTCGGCTACTTCCTGATCCTGCGCGACGAGACGAAGCGCATGCAGCTCGAGCGCGAAGTCGTCCGCGTCGCCGAGGCGGAGCGGATGAGCGTCGCGCGTGACCTCCACGACAGCCTCGGCCAGTCGCTGACCGGCATCTCGCTCGCGCTGACCGCGCTCGCGCGCAGCCTCGACCAGGAAGGCTCGAGTCAGGTGCCGAAGGTGAGCGAGCTGATCGCCGTCACGCAGCAGACGATCGGCCAGACGCGGCAATTCACACACCTGCTCGCGCCGACGATGCGCGGGGGGCTGTTCGGCGCTCTGCGCGCGCTCGGCCGCGAGATGAGCACGCTGTACGACGTCGAGTGCGTCGCGCGGACGCCTTCAGAGGAAATCGAGATGACGAACGCGACCGCGATGCACCTCTATCGGATCGCGCAGGAGAGCGTGAACAACGCGCTGCGCCACGGGCGCGCCGCGGCGATCTACGTCGATTGCCGGATCGACGACGACGAGCTCGTGCTCGAGATCCTCGACAACGGCTGCGGCATCCCGCCGCCCGGCGAGCGGATCGACGGCTTGGGCCTGAACAGCATGGAGTACCGCGCGCGGATGATCGGCGGCGTGCTGCGAGTGGAGCAACGGCTGAACGGCGGCACCGAGGTGTCCTGCCGCGTGCCGGTGACGTATCTGAAAGCCGACGCGACCTCTACGAAGCGGCGCCCCGTGCCGACGCTCGCCGCGGCGTCGTAAGCCGCGCGCCCCCGCATCGTGCAGCACGCGCTCGGCGCGCCCCGTCACGGTGCGCCGCGGCGGGGCCGAGCGCAGCAAAGCCCGAGTTTTTCCGGCAATTTCGCCGTGGCATGCCGCTTGCACTAGCTGACGCGGGCAGGGGCGGCCGCCGGCACCCAGTTTGAAATCGCGCCCCCTTCGATGTCGCTCGGGCTTGGCGCGCCGCTTCTGCCCACTAATCGCCGCCTCGGCGAGCGCTCCCCCTCTCGACTGAAACGCTGGCCTTCGATCTGCGACAATGAGCGTCCGCGTCTGCACGTGGCGTTCACGGCGGCGCGATCGACAGGACGGCTCGTTGATTCTCGATCTCGATCGGCGCCGCGGCTGGCCGCCGGAGCTTCGCACCTGGCTCGAGCGCTTTCCGCGCGAGACCTGGCGCGAGCAGCGCTCCGCGAGCGCGCAATTCTGGCTCGACGTCCACGACGGCTTTCGCCGCGAGATCGCCGACGTGCGCACGCTCGTCGACGACTATCGGGCCGCGCGCAAAGGAGCGCGCGAGCTCGGCCTGACGGGCACGCCGCGGATCAGAATGCTCGTCGCGCACCTGCACGGCCATCACGGCATCGAGGACATCCACTATTTTCCGGCGTTCCGCGCGATCGACGCGCGGCTCGCACCGGGTATCGACGCGCTCGCGGGCGATCACCGCCTGCTCGTCGGCCGGATCGAGACGCTCGCGGGCGCCGGCGAGGCGTTGCTCGCGGCGCTCGCGCGCGACGCGGCGGGGACCGGCAGCGCCGCGCGGCACGCCGCCGACGCCCTCGCCGCCGCGGCGGACGCGTTCACCGCGCTGCTGCTGAAGCACTTCGACGACGAGGAAGACCTCGTCATCCCGCTGATGATCGGCCGCTGAGCACGGCCCTACCGCCGCACCGTCAGCCCGCCGTGCGCTCGAAGACGACCGTCAGGTTGTTCGCGGGCATCTGCACGCGCTCGCGAAGCACGAAGGCGTGCTCGGCCGCGAGCGCCGCGACGCCGTCGAGATCGCGCACGCCCCACGCGGGATTCCGCGCCCGCAGGCTCTCGTCGAACGCCTCGTTGCTCGGCGCCGTGTGCGCGCCGCCGATCTTGAACGGGCCGTAGAGCACGAGCAACGATGCAGGTCCGAGCAGCGCACCCGCGCCGCGAAAGAGCGCGATCGCCGCGCTCCACGGCGCGATGTGGATCATGTTGCTGCAGAAAATCGCGTCGGCGCGCGCGATCGGCCAGGGCAGGCCGTGCACGTCGAGCGGCAGCGGCTCGAGCACGTTCGGCAGCGCCTCCGCCGCGAGCCGCCGGACGATCACGCTCCGGAGCTCGTCGTCCGGCTCGCTCGGCTGCCAGACGAGCGCGGGCAGCGCACGCGCGAAGTGCACGACGTGCTGTCCCGTGCCGCTCGCGATCTCGAGCACCGTGCCGCTCGCGGGCAGCACCGTGCGCAGCACCTCGAGGATCGGTCCCTTGTTGCGTTCGGCCGCGGGGCTTTCCGGCAGCGCCCGTGCGCCGTCGCCGTTCGAGGTCATCGCTTCGCCGCCCTCGTGAAGACCGGTACCATTGGGTCGCCGCCATCAACCGATGGCCGATCGATCATAGAGAAGCGGCCGATGAACACAACACGAAGAACGATCCTCCAAGGCATGCTGAGCGCGGGCGCGGTCTTGCAGGCGGCGTCGGCCGCTGCACAGGCGCCGGCGCGCAGCGCGGTCTCCGCCTCCGGCGCCGAGGGCGTAGCGCCGATCGCGCGGAACCCGGGCTACAAGCGCATCGCGACCGAGGAGGCCTGGATCACGCGCGAGATCGCGGACGAGGCGAAGCGGCTGATCGACTCGAACCCGCCCGACGAGCCGGGATTCGTCGCGTTCGGCGCACGCTACTACGCGCAGGGTGCGGATACGCCGCTGCCGACGCTCCGCGCGCTGCTCGACGTCGGCGACGGACGCATCGCCGCGATGGACCGGCTCGGCATCGACGTGCAGATCCTGTCCCTGACCGCTCCCGGCGTGCAGGTATTCGCCGCGGACAAGGCCACCGCGCTCGCGGCCGACAGCAACGATCAGCTCGCCGAGGCGATCGCCCGCCATCCGGACCGCTTCGCCGGGCTCGCGGCGGTCGCGCCGCAGGACCCGCGCCGGGCGGCGCAGGAGCTCGAGCGGGCCGTCGAGCGGCTCGGGCTGAAGGGCGCCGTCGTGAACTCGCATACGAAGGGCGAGTACCTCGACGATCAGAAGTACTGGGAGCTCCTCGAGGCCGCCGAGGCGCTCGGCGTGCCGATCTACATCCACCCGCGCGATCTGCCGCCGGGCATGCTGCGCCCCTACCTCGATCGCGGCCTCGAGGCGGGCATCCTCGGCTTCGCCGCGGACGTCGCGCTCCACACGATCGCGATGATCACGGCCGGCGTGTTCGACCGGTTCCCGAGCCTGCAGATCGTGATCGGCCACGGCGGCGAAGGGATTCCGTACATGCTCTACCGGATCGACTACATGCAGCGCACGGTCCGGGAGGGCCGCGGCGAGAAGAAGCTCGCGAAGCGGCCGAGCGACTACATGCGGGACAACGTCTACATCACGACGAGCGGGATGGCTTGGGAGCCCGCGATCCTGTTCGCGCAGTCCGTGCTCGGCGTCGATCGGGTGCTCTACGCGATGGACTACCCGTACCAGGCGGACCCGCAGGAAGTCGTCGCGATGGACGCGCTCGCGCTCGAGGACGAGGACAAGAAGCGCTTCTTCCAGGGCAACGCCGAGCGCGTGTTCTCGCTGTAGTTGGAGGAAAGCCCGAATCGAGGCTCAGCTCCAGGTGACGTCCGCATTCCGGGCCGCGGCGGCCTTCAAGAGCTCGATCAGCGGCAGCGCGCGCGTCGCGAGGCTGACGGGGCGCTCGCCGCCCTCCTCCTCGTCGCGCTCGCCCGCGCCGGCGCCCGGGGGCTGCCGGTAGGCTTCGATCGACCGCTCCAGCCGCTCGAGCGCGGCCGGCACGTCCTCGGCGCGAATCGCGCTCGGCACCTCGCCGCTGTGGCCCATCAGCTTCAGCAGCGTTTTCGCGACGTCGCCGAACATCGTGATGTTCGCGTAGGCTTTGGTGCGGAACGTGACGAGCATGACGAGTGCGAAGCAGGCTGACCGCTCCACTGTGAATCGCGTGCTCGGCAGCGTCAAGCGGCGCGCGCCGCGCCCGGCGACCGCTAGAACTTGGAGCGCCAGGTCACGCCGAAGGTCGGCTCGACTTCTCCCGCCTCGCGCAGCATCTTCAGATTGAGCGCGATCGACGTCTCGTCGCGCGGGGCCCACGCGTGGTCGTACGCGAGCGACGCGCGCTCGTCGCTGCCGTCCTCGAGCGGCTGCTCGAGCTTCAGGCTGAGCTTGCTGATGCCGCCGACGAGCGCCGAGCGCAGCCCCGCGATCGTCGTCTCGAAGCCCATTCGGAGCGTCTCGATGCCGCTCGGCGACAGCGTCTCCTCGAGCGTCGCGCCGCTCGTGAGCCTGAGCTCCGGCCCGACCTCGCGGCTCCGCGAGACGTCCGGGAACCGCACGCCGAGCGACTGCGCGATCTCGCCGTTCGGGGCGCGGCGCAGGCCCGCGACGACCTGCTCGACGACCGCGGAGGATGCACGATACGTGAGCCGCGTGTCGTAGCCGTCGGCCCCGAGCTGCCAGACGGTGCTCAGGTCGAGCGCCTGGCCGACGCTGATCGAGGAGTTGAAGCTCGAGGGCTCGGTCGACGGTCCGCCGTTGCGCAGCGTCAGAGCGCTGCGGACGTTGATCGGCGCGCCGCCGAGCGCCCGGATGCCGACGTCCGCGAAGCCGAACCGGAGCGACTGGCTCACCTGCTCGGCGGTGTGCTTGACGTCGCCCTCGATGCCGGTGACGCCCGGGAGCACCGAGCGGATCGAGATCTTCGTCGCGACGCTCGAGCCGCCGCCGTCGCTGCCGTTCCAATCGCCGTAGGTCAGCACGGAGCGCACGTCGAGCCATTCGCCGCCGGTGAAGTGCGACGTGACGCTCGGCAGCACGCGGGTTCGCCCGTCGACGCCCTCGAGCGTGACGTTCGCTTTCACCGACGCGGCCGCGCCGCCGAGGAAGAGCCCTACCTGGCTATGGAGCTTGTCCTGCGACGAAAGATTGAGATAGGAGAGGATTTCGTCCGCGCAGCCTGCTCGCCCCCAGAGCAACGCCGCGAGCGCGAGTCCCCACCCGACACGCCCGAGCATCCTACCTGTCCCACATCGGTAGTGAACGCAATGGTGCCGTCAAAGCGCGCGGGCGACAACCCTGTGCATGCGCTCGCGAGTGAGCACTGCATCACACATCGCGACACCGACGGCGAGCGCGCGGCGGCGTCGTCGTGCACACCGCGATGTGCTACAAAAGGGCGCCTCTTCGAAAGGACGAAAATCCGAGGTCCACGATGCGCGCTCGCATTCTCTGGCCGCTCGTAGCGGCGGCCCCGCTCGCCGTGTCGGCGCAAGAGACGCCCACCGTCGCCGAGGAGCTTCTCGTGCGGGGCCGCTGGGACGACCCGCTCGGCTACGGCTCGAGCGCATCGCAGGGCGTCGTCGGCCGTGAGGAGCTCGCGCTTCGGCCGCTGCTTCGCACCGGCGAGCTGCTCGAGGCCGTGCCGGGCCTGATCATGACCCAGCACAGCGGCACCGGTAAGTCGAACCAGATGTTCCTGCGCGGCTTCAATCTCGACCACGGGACCGATTTCGCGACCTGGGTCGACGGCATGCCGGTCAACCTGCCCACGCACGGCCACGGCCAGGGCTATACGGATCTGAACTTCCTGATCCCGGAGCTCGTCGAGCGGCTCGAGTACCGGAAGGGAGCCTATTACGCGGAGGTATCCGACTTCTCCTCGGCCGGCTCGGCCCATCTGACGACGGCCCGGCGGCTCGACGAAGGGATGGTGAAGGCGGGCCTCGGCGAGGACGGCTACCGGCGGCTTCTCGTCGCCGACAGCGTCGCGGCCGGCGCGGGCGACCTCACGTTCGGCGTGCAGGCGCACCGCTACGACGGCCCGTGGACGGACGTGAGCGAGGATCTGCAGCGCGACAACCTGCTGCTCCGCTACTCGGCCGACGGCCGCAACGGCGGCACGTGGGACATCACGGCGATGGCGTACGCGGCCGAATGGAACGCCGCGGACCAGATCCCGCGACGTGCGGTCGACGCGGGCCTGCTCGCGCCGTTCGGCTCCATCGACACGACGCTCGGCGGCGACACGTCACGCTACAGCCTCTCGGGCGCATGGTCCGGCGAGCTCGGCGGCGGGCGGGCGCGGCTGAACGCCTACGCGATTCGCTACGACCTCGCGCTCTTCTCGAACTTCACGTACTGGCTCGACGACCCGGACGCGGGAGACCAGTTCGAGCAGCGTGATCGGCGAACGATCGGCGGCGGCGACTTCGCGTACTCGTTCGGGAGCCGCGCGAGCACGCTGCACACGCTCGGCGCGATGCTCCGCTACGACGACATCGACGAGGTCGGCCTCTACCGCACGGCCGCCCGCGAGCGCCACGGGACCGTGCGCCGCGACGCCGTCGAGCAGCGCTCGATCGGCGTGTACTACTCGGCCGAGACGCGCTGGTCGGACCGGGTCCGCACGGTGCTCGGCGTGCGCGCCGACCACTACGACTTCGACGTCGAGAGCGACTTGCCCGCGAACTCGGGCCGCGCGTCGGACTCGACGGCCGCGCCGAAAGCGAGCGTGATCTACACGCTCGGCGCCGCAACCGAGCTCTACGCGAGCGCCGGCGCCGCCTTCCACAGCAACGACGCGCGCGGCACGACGATCACGATCGACCCGGCGACCGGCGAGCCGGCCGAGCGCGTGAGCCCGCTCGTCGACTCGAGGCAGCTCGAAGTCGGCTTCCGCAGCTTCGTCGACCGCCGCGTGAACGTCTCCGCGTCGCTGTGGTATCTCGAGCTCGACTCGGAGCTCTTGTTCATCGGCGATGCGGGCAGCACGGAGGCGAGCCTGCCGAGCCGCCGTTACGGGCTCGAGATCCCGCTCTACTATCGGCCGAGTGAGCGGCTCACGTTCGACGTCGAGCTCGCGTGGACCGACTCGAGGTTCGAGGGTGCCGGCGACGACGACCGCATCCCCGGCGCGATCGACCGCGTCGTCTCGGCGGGCGTCTCGTTCCGCGGGCCGAGCGGGCTCTTCGGCAGCGCACGGGCGCGTTACTTCGGGCCGCGGCCGCTCGTCGAGGACGGCAGCGTCGAGTCCGAATCCTCGACCGTCGTGAACCTGTCGCTCGGCGTCGAGCGGCCGAGATACGAGGTGCGCCTCGACGTGCTGAACGCGCTCGATTCGCGCGACGACGACATCACCTACTTCTACGCCTCACGGCTGCCGGGCGAGCCCGCGGGCGGCGTCGAGGACGTGCACTTCCACCCGATCGAGCCGCGGACGGCCCGGTTGTACGTCGCCTGGAAGCTCTGAGCCGGAGCCCGTCAGAACCGGGCCTGGACGCCGAGATAGGCCGAACGCGGCTCGCCCGGGTTCAGAATCGGCGCGTCGGGCGCGGCCGAGTTCCGCACGCCGTGGCTCCCGACGTAGCTGCGATCGCGGAGGTTCCTGAGCTCGAGGAACGTACGCCAGCGCTCGTTCGCCCAGCCGGCGCGCAAGCCGATCAGGCTGTAGGACGGCACGCGATACGTGTTCGCGAAGTCGGCGAACCGCTCGTCGACGACGTCGAACGTAGGCCCCGCGTAGAACCCGCGCGGATGGCGGTACAGCACTTCCGCGCGCAGCACGTAACCCGGCGCCGCGGGCAGCTCGTTGTCGCCGTACACCGGGTCGCCGGAGAACTGGAAATCGTTCACGGACAACGCGAGCTGCGGCGCAATCGAGGCGCCGGCCCGGCCGATCCGGACGTCCGCGCCGAACGCCGCCTCGACGCCGGCGTGGACGGTCCGATCGACGTTCGCCGACAGGCTCGTGCCGGGCGCGAACGGATCGTCGACGGAGAGGATCTCGTCGTCGATCGTCGCCCGGTACAACGACACCTCCCAGCGCAACGCGGTGCGCTCGCCCCGCTCCCTCCCGCCGCGCGCGCCGAGCTCGAGCACCGTGCCCCTCATCGGCGCCAGCACGGCGCCGGTGCCGCTCGCCTCGTCCTCGAGCTCGTAGTTCGTCGGCGGCTCGAACAGCCGGCTCGCATTCCCGTACAGATCGATCCCGTCGCGAAGCTCGTAGATGAAGCCTAGCCGCGGATTCACGCGCGAGTAGCGGCCGCGCGGCCGGGTCACGGCGCCGCTCGCGACGTCCTCGGTCCGCACGTCGCGCTCGGCCGCGACCGCCTGGGCCGCGAGCTCGAGCGTGAGCCGGTCGGTCGCGCGAAAGCGGTCGACCGCGTAGAGCTCGGTGCTCGACGCGCGATTGTCGATGCGCGCGCGTAAGCCGTTCCGGCGGCCGGACAGATTCCGGTAGTGCCCGCCGTCGACGCTGCTCTCCGCGCGGTTCAGGCCGAGCAGCAGCTCGTGCCGCCCGAAGTCCCGACGGTACCGCGCGACGGCGTTCGCGTTCTCGTGCCGGGTGTCGATCAGCAGGCTGAACACCTCGACCGGCTCCCCGCCGATGTCGACCATGATGCGGTCGACGATCGGGTGATAGAGGCTTTGCTGCTCGTAGGAGACGCCTAGCTCGAAGCTCCCGCCCCGACCGAGCGACCACAAGGTCCTGCTCGCGAGACGAGCGGTGCGCACGTCGAGGCGATAGTCGCCGCCGCGAGCTTCCGCGCTCGCCGCGCCGGGTGCCGCAGCCGCTTGCGCGGCGGTCAGCGAGCCCGGCAGCTCCTGATCGTTGTCGAGCAACGTCAAGTAGACGCGCGTCTCGACCCGGTCGGACGGACGATATCCCGCATTCGCGTAGAGCCCGGCGCGGCGCTGGCTCGCATGCTCGCGGTAACCGTCCCGGCGCTTGCCCTCGACGGTGACGAGCGCGTCGAGCGCGTCGCGCGCACCGGCGGTGCCGCCCGTCGTGACGCGCGCGAGCAGCTGACCGTGGCTGCCGGCGCTCGCGAAGGCCTCGCGCCCGGCCCCGGCCCGCGCGGTCGGGCTCATGAACTCGATCGCGCCGCCCAAGGTGCTCGCGCCGTACTCGAGCGCGTTCGCCCCGCGGGCGACGATCGCGTGCTCCGCGGACAGCGGATCGAGCACCCTATTGTGGTTGTTACCGTCCGCGCTCGTGACCGGCAAGCCGTCTTGGAGCAGCTTGATGCCGTTCATGTCGTAGTCCGTCGCGTCGAGATTCGAGCCGCGGCTCGAGAAGAAGACGCGGTCGTCGCCGGTATGGGAAGCGGACCAGACGCCCGGCACGTAGCGCAGCAGGTCGGCGAGATTCGCGACGCTGCGCTCGCGGAGCGCCGCGCCGTCGAGCGCCGTCGCGCCGCCCGGGATCGAGGCGGCCTCGCCCGCGAAGCCGCTTCGCGCACGCTCCGTGACCACGACGGTCTCGAGCGGCCGGTCGTCGGCGCGCACGGCGCCGCCCGCGAGCGGCGCGAGCAGCGCGGCCCGCCATACCGCATGCGCGAGCCGCCGTCGTCGACGCCGAATCAATCGTCTCTCCTCGTATCAGAACGTGCCCGATCGATACGGGGATTCTAGGAAGCGGTGCGAGCGCGGGTCGTGCGACCAAATGCCGCACTCGCGCGTGCGCGGCTGCGACCGATCGTCGCAGGCCGGGCGAGAGCGCCGCCGAGCGCCCTCGCCCGGCCGCGCTCAGAACGCGTACTTCACGCCGATCCTGAGCGTGCGGGGCTCTTCCGCGCGGCTCATCCGGCAGTTCACGACGGAGCAGTCGATGTCCTCCGATGTGAGACCGGGCGGGTCGACGCCCGGCACGTACGCCTCGTAGTAGTAGACGATGTCCTTGCCGTCGGCGTCGAACAGGTTCAGCACCTCGCCGTAGATCGTCGCGCGTCCTACGCGATAGGCGCCGCGGACGTTCACCGAAGTCTCCGAATCGGCGCGAATCGAGTTGTCCGGCAGCAGCGGATACTCGCCGAGGTGGCGGACACGAAGGCTCGCCTCCCAACGATCGCGAACCGCCGTGATGCCGAGCTGCCCCGCGTTCTCGATCGCGCCGTCGATGTATCGCCCTTCGGGATTGTCGACGAAGCGTGCGCGGCTGCCGGTGTACACCGCGTCGATCCCGAGCCAGTCGAGCGGCTGCCAGAACGCGGTCAGCTCGTAGCCGCGCCGTTTCGACGCGCCTTTCGGCTCCACCGAGTTCGAATCGCCGACGAACAGCAGCTCGCTGTCGAGCTCGAGCCACCAGTACGCCGCGGTGAGCCGCAAGCTGCCGATCTCGAAGCGCGCACCGCCTTCGTAACCGGTGCCCTTCACGAGGCCGGGCACCGGCTCGTCCTCGTTGACGACGCCGCGCGCGTCGTTCGAGTGAAAGCCGCGCCCCCAGTTGCCGTAGAGCTCGACCGCGTCCGACATCGCGTAGGCGACGCCGAGCTTCGGCGATACGCGGCTGTCGGTCTCGTCGCCCTCGAAGCTGCCCGGCGTCAACGCATCCGCGTCGAAGTCGTAGAGATCGCCGCGAAGACCGGTCAGCAGGCGCAACCGGTCCGTCGGGAACCACGACGCTTCGACGAACGCGCCGACCGAAGTCTCGACGATCGAGTTCGACGAGACGTTCTCGACGAACACGCCGCCGTCGGTATGGTCGAGGCCGACCTTCGAGATGTCGTCGTGGCGAAACTCCGCGCCGGCGGTGACCTCGACGCTCGAGCGATCGAGGACGACGCGCTCGGCGCGGCCACCGGCCGTCCAGCGGCGATCGAACTGGTTGATCTGGAAGTCGTACGTCGGGTTCGACAGCATCTGCCAGTCGTAGTACTGCAGGTACCCGGACGCCCGCCAATCGCGGCCGTCGAACTGCACGCCGCCGATCCAGCGCGACGTCTCCCCGGTCGCCGTCGGGTCGAGCGCGCAGAATGCATCCGGGCAGACGGCCGTGCCGATCGCTCGCTCCGGAATCTGCTCGCTCGGCCGCCACTCGGCCTCGTAGCCCCAGAGCGTGAACGCGAGCGTCCCGGTGTCGGTCGGCCGCAGGTACTTGCCCCATACCGAGGCGTGCTCGAGATCCTCGTCGAGCTGCCACGGGCCGTCGTAGGTCTTCACCTCGGCGATGCCGGTCAGGAGCGCGTCGCCCGCGAGCTCGCGGGTGCCGCCGCCGGCGAGCCGGTTCCAGCCGTACTCGCCCGCCTCGAGCGACAGGAACGGCCGCTCGAGCCGGTCGATCGTCGTGATGAACGCGCTGCCCGCCATCG
>CAYWGQ010000017.1:0-40110 GCA_964457725.1 uncultured Gammaproteobacteria bacterium | reverse complement strand
TGGATCTCTTGCAACGGTTGCCGCTCGAGGCTCTGCCAGTCGTTGTCGAGCCGTGTGAGCAGGTGGTCGAGGGCCTTCCCCTGAACCCCTGCCGGATCCTGCGGCAGCGCGCGCAGGAACTCGTCCGCGGCCGCGGCAGCGGCCGCCGCCTCGATCTCGGCGTCCGTCGCATCCGGACGCCCGTAGCGGATGTTGTCCCGCGCGGTCGCGCCGAACAGCACCGTGTCCTGCGGCACGAGGCCGATCCGCTGGCGCACGTCCTCCGGCCGCGCGTGCGCGATGTCGACCCCGTCGATCAGGATCCGGCCCGACGACGGATCGTAGAAGCGGAGCAGCAGCTGGAAGGCCGTCGTCTTGCCGGCGCCCGACGGCCCGACGAGCGCGACCGTCTCGCCGGGCTCGATCGTGAAGCTCACGTCGTGCAGCGCGGCATGCTCCGGGCGCGAGGGGTAACGGAACGACACGCGGTCGAACTCGATCCGGCCGCGGCTCGGCCGAGGGAACTCGACCGGGCGCTCGGGCGTGCGAATCACCGGCAGCGCCTGCTGCAGCTCGACGAGCCGCTCCATCGCCCCGGCCGCGCGCTGCACCTCGCTCCACATCTCCGAGAGCGACGCGGCCGCGACACCCATGAAGCCCGCGTAGAGCAGGAACTGGCTGATCTGACCGAACGTCATGTTGCCGCGCAGCACTTCATGCGCGCCGTACCAGAGCACGAAGGTGATCGCGCCGAAGACGAGGGTCGTCGCGAGCGCGGTCAGCACGCCGCGGACCTGGATCCGGCGGACGGCCGTCGCGAAGGACTGCTCGACCGCCTCGGCGAAGCGGCCGGCAAGCAGCCGTTCGAGCGTGAACGCCTGAACGGTCTGCACGGCGTTGATCGTCTCCCCGGCAAGCGCGCTCGCATCCGCGACGCGGTCCTGCGAATCGCGCGACAGCGTCCGCACTCGCCGGCCGAGCACGATCAGGGGCACGACGACGAGCGGCATCAGCACGAGGATCATCGCGGTCAGCTTCGGGCTCGTCGCGACGAGCATCAGCAGCGAGCCGACGAACGTCAACGCGGAGCGCAGCGTGATCGAGATGCCGGCGCCCGAGATCGACTGAACGAGCGTCGTATCGGTCGTCAGCCGCGACAGCACTTCGCCGGTGCGGGTGATCTCGAAGAACGCCGGATCCATCCGGATCACGCGGTCGTAGACCGCCTTGCGCAAATCCGCGACGACCCGCTCGCCGAGCCAGGTGACGAGGTAGAACCGGAGCGACGCGAACACGCCGAAGACGACGGCGACGCCGAGCAGCGCGGCGAAATAGCGGTCGATCGTCGCCGCGTCCCGCAGCGCGAGGCCGTCGTCGATCAGCATGCGGAGCGCGAGCGGCAGCGCAAGCTGCGCGGCGGCCGCGATCAGCAAGGCCGCGATCGCCGCGGCGAGCACGCCCAGGTGCGGCGCGAGGAACGGCCCGAGCGCGCGGAGCGGCTTCAGCGAGCGGCCCTTCGGCCGCTGTTCCAGATGAGCGGACATCGCGCCAAGCCTACCACCCCCGCCGAATCGCCCCGCCGCCCCCCCGGGTGGGAGCGGCTGTCCAGCCGCGATCTTCGCGCGCTCCTCTGCAGGAGCGGGCTCCGCGCTGCGACTGCCGCGACGCTACGCAATCGGCGCGCGGAAAAAGGAAAAATCGCGGCTGGACAGCCGCTCCTACCGGGGGAGGCTCCCTTCGGGCGGGTCTGTATAATCCGCGGCGCATCGCCCCCTGCCCGCCCCCCGAGAGACGCCACCCCTTGGATTTCGCTGCCTGGTTCGCCGTCGCGGTCGTCGCCGCCACCATCGTCGCGCTCGCCGTGACCGCCGTCGCGCCGGACCTGATTCTCGTCGGCGCACTGACCGTCCTGATCGTCGGCGGCGCGCTCTCGCCGGCCGACGCGCTCGCGGGGCTCGCGAACCCGGGGCTCGCGACCGTCGGCGTGCTCTACGTCGTCGCGGCGGGTCTCGTCGATACCGGCGCCGTGCATTCGGTCACGCGGCTCCTCGGGCGCCCGCGGTCGATCGGCTCCGCCCAGCTCCGGCTGATGCTCCCCGTCACGGCGATGAGCGGCTTCCTGAACAACACGCCGCTCGTCGCAATGCTCGTGCCGGTCGTCGAGGACTGGGCGCGGAGCAGCCGGATCTCCGTGTCGAAGCTGATGCTGCCGCTCTCCTACGCCGCGATCCTCGGCGGCATGTTCACGGTCATCGGCACGAGCACGAATCTGGTCGTGCACGGGCTCGTGCTCCAGAGCACGGACCTCGGTGCGATGGGCTTCTTCTCGATCGGCGCGCTCGGCGTGCCGTGCGCGATCGCCGGGATCGCGTACATCGTCGCGTTCCAGCGCTGGCTCCTGCCCGAGCGCAAGCCGCCATTTCGCGACAACGGCGACGCTCGCGAATACTCGATCGAGATGCTGCTCGAGCCGTCGAGCCCGCTGATCGGCCGCAGCGTCGAGGAAGCCGGGCTGCGGCACCTGCCGGGCGCGTTCCTCGCGGAGATCCAGCGCGCCGATACCGTGCTGCCGGCGATCTCGCCGAGCGAGCGGCTGCAGGCGAACGACCGGCTGCTGTTCGTCGGCGCGGTCGACTCCCTCGTCGACCTGCTGCGGCTGCGAGGGCTCGTGCCGGCGCCCGATCAGCTCTTCAAGCTCGACGCGCCGCGGCCCGAGCGGCGGCTGTTCGAGGTCGTCGTGTCGGCGACCTGCCCGGTCGTCGGCCGGACGATCCGGGAGGGCCGGTTCCGCTCGCACTACGACGCGGTCGTGATCGCGGTCGCTCGCGACGGCCGGCGGCTGCGCGGGAAGATCGGCGACATCGTCCTGCAGGCGGGCGACACGCTGCTCCTCGAGTCGCGGCCGTCGTTCAGCACCCAGCACGGCCGCTCCCGCGACTTCTTGCTCGTCAGCGAGGTGCAGGGCCGCGCGCTGCCGCGGCACGAGCGCTCGACGGTCGCGATCGGGATTCTCGCGCTGATGGTCGGCGCGGCGGCGCTCGAGATCCTGTCGATGCTCGAGGCGGCGCTGCTCGCGGCGGGGCTCATGATCGCGACGCGCTGCACGAGCACGAGCTCGGCCCGCGCGAGCGTCGACTGGTCCGTGCTGACCGTGATCGGCGCGTCGTTCGGGCTCGGGCGCGCGCTCGAGCAGACAGGTGCCGCGGCCGCGATCTCGGCAGCCTGGCTCCAGATCGCGGGCGACAATCCGTGGCTCGCGCTCGCGGCGATCTACGTGCTGACGAATCTGCTGACCGAGGTGCTGACGAACAACGCGGCCGCCGTGCTCGCGTTCCCGCTCGCGGCCGCGACGGCCGAAGGTCTCGGCGTCAGCCTGTGGCCGTTCGTCGCCGCAATCATGATGGCGGCGTCGGCGGGCTTCGCGACGCCGATCGGCTACCAGACGAACCTGATGGTGTACGGCCCGGGCGGCTACCGCTTCGCCGACTACCTGCGGGTCGGCCTGCCGCTGAACTTCCTCGTCGGCGCGATCGCGGTCGCGCTCGCGCCGGTCGTCTGGCCGTTCTGATCGCCGCCACCCGCCTTCACCGGTAGGAGCGGCTGTCAGCCGCGACCGCCGCGCCGCAAGCGGCCGGCGCGGTGCAGAAGATCGCGGCTGGACAGCCGCTCCTACTGGTAAGGCGGGCGGCGTTTCGTTACGGCGGCGCGGGGTAGGCGACGACGAAGTTGTCGCGGTTCGGCATCCGCACCGCCGGCAGCGTCTCGGCGTTCATCACGTCGCGCTCGCCGATGATCCCGTTCAAGTGCAGCAGATACGCCGTCACCGCGTAAACCTCGTCGTTCGTCAGCGACTGCGGCATCGTGTACGGCATCGCGCGGCGCACGTAGTCGAAGACCGTTGTCGCATACGGCCAGTAGCTGCCGATCGTGCGCACGGGCGCCGCGTCGGTCAGCGTGCCGTGGCCGCCCGCGAGCCGGTCGTTCGGCTGCCCGGCGCCTTCGGCGCCGTGGCACGCGAGGCACTTCGCGCGATACACGGCCTCGCCGGCCTGCGCGTCGCCGGAGCCGGGCGGCAAGCCGGTGCCGTCCGGCTCGATCGACAGGTCCCAGCCCGCGATCTGCTCGGGCGTCGCGGGCACGCCGAGGTTCGGACCTTCCTGCGCGTGAACCGGCAGCGCGCCGAGCGCGAGCCCGACGAGCAGCACGTGCGCCACCGACGCCGTGCCCGAGCGGAGCGCCGGTCGCGGCCCGCTTCCGCCCGCGAAAGACATCGAATCGTCACGCGTAGACATTGCGCACCTCGCCGGTCTCGGCGACCGCCCAGCTCTGGATCGCGTTGTAGTGATAGCGGTACTGCAGGCCGCGCTCCTCGACGAGCGCCGTGCGCGTCGGCTGCACCGCGCCGGTCTCGTCGACCGCGCGGCTCTGGAGCACGGCCGGGCCGCCGTCCCAGCGCCACGGCAGCCGAAAGCGCGTCAGCGCCTTCGGCAGCACGGGCTCGTCGAGCGCGGCCTCGGCCCACGAGCGGCCGCCGTCGGCGGACACCTCGACGCGCCGAATCCGGCCGGCGCCCGACCACGCGATGCCGGAGATCTGATAGAGCCCCGGTCCCTGCATCGCCATCGTGCCCGACGGCGACGTGATGACCGACTTCACCTCCATCGGGAAGGTGAACAGCAGCGCGCGGCCGTCGGGCAGCAGGTCCGAGTACTTCGACGTCTCGTCCTTCGTCATCGCCGGACCGCTCGTGACCTTGATCCGCCGCAGCCACTTCACGTTCTGGTTGCCCTCCCAGCCCGGCAGCAGGAGCCGCGCCGGGTACCCTTGCTCCGGACGCAGACGCTCGCCGTTCTGATAGAGCGCGACGATCGCGTCGTCGAGCGCCTTGTCGAGCGGCACGCTGCGGCTCATCGCGGCGGCATCGCCGCCCTCGGCGACCAGCCACTTGGCCTCGGGCTTCAAGCCCGCTTCCTGCAGCAGGACGCCGAGCGGCACGCCGGTCCAGTCGCTGCAGGAGACGAGGCCGTGTATTCCGCCGGCGGACATCTGCGGCGGCTCCGGCGCGTTGTTGCCGGCGCTGTTGCCCGAGCACTCGAGGAAACGGATGTGCGAAACCAGCGGATAGCGCGACAGCGCGTTCAGATCGAAGATCAGCGGCCGATCGACGAGGCCGTGGATCAGCAGGCGGTACTCGTCCGGATCGATGTCCGGCACGCCGCTGTGATGGCGCTCGAAGTGCAGCGCGCTCGGCGTGATGATGCCCTCGAGGTGCTCGTGCGGCGTGCGCGAGCCGCCGGCACCCGGCGCGCCGGGCAGCCCGTTCGGCATGCGTTGCACGTGCTCCTCGTGCTTCGAGCGCGCGCCGTACGCGCTCGCCGGCGGGCCCGGCACCTTCATCCAGGCCGGAACGTCCGGCGGCGCAGCGCCCGCATGGCGCGGCGCGAGGATCGTCAGACCCGCCGCGCCGAGGAGCGACGCGCCTTGCGTCAGGAACAGCCGCCGGTGGAGCAAACCGTTGCCCGCGACCGGTTGAAGGAGATCGTCGAGGGGGCGGGATGACATCGTGTGACTCCTGTTGGGTCGCGCCCGCGGAACGGTGCTCAGCGCTCGCGCGTCAGGCTCGCATAGGACCGGTTGATGAAGCTCTCGGGATTGCCTTTCGCCTGGTCCCACTCCTGGGTCGGGCGTGCTGCGATGACTTGCTCGAGCGTCGCGCCGTCCGCGATCAGCGCGGCGATGCGGTCGCGGATCTCGGTCAGCATCTCGACGTACTCCTCGAGCGCCGCGTAGTCGGCCACCGGGCCGTGGCCCGGAATCACGATCGCGCCCGGCCGAAGCTCCGCGAGGACGCCGCGGCAGAACTCGATGATCCCGCTCAAGCTGCCGCCGTTGTCCGCGTCGATGAACGGGTAGCCCGCGTTGTTGAACACGTCGCCCAAGTGGACGGCGTTGCGGTTCCGGAACAGCACGGCCGTATCGCCGGTCGTGTGCGCGGGACCGAAGTGCAGCAGGTCGATCGGCTCGCCGTTGAAGTGGAACCGCATGCGGTCGCTGAACGTGATGATCGGCAGCGCCGCGGCGGGATACGCCGGCTGCTCGCGGACCATGTTGACGAGGTTGATGCGGTTGTCCTTCGTCATCATCTCGCGCGAGTTCTCGTGCGAGACGAGCCACGTGCCGTCCGGGCCGAGCGTCTGGTTGCCGTCGGCGTGGTCGAAGTGCCAGTGGGTGTTGATGACGAAGTCGATGTCGCCGCCGCCGAGCTCGCGGATCGCCGCCCGGTACTTCGGCACCATCTCCGGGAACTGATCGTCGACCGCGAGCACGCCTTGCTCGCCGATCGAGACCGCGATGTTGCCGCCGACGCCGAATAGCACGTAGAAGCCTTCCGCGATGCGCTCGGTCCGAATAGGTGTCGTCCGCAGCGCCTCCTCGAGGTCGTTCAGCTGAGCGAGCGCGGGGGAAGCGGCAGCCCCGAGCGCGAGGAGGCAGCCGAGGACACGGAGCGCTGACATCTTCTTCTCCTTATCGGCAGAGCCGTCCCCAGATTCTAGCGCGGGAGCGGCGTGTAGGAGCGGCTGTCCAGCCGCGACCGCCGCGCCGCCGAACGACGGCGTCGCGCGGTCGACTGGGCACATCGCACTGAAAGCAAGAGTCGCGGCTGGACAGCCGCTCCTACAAGAGGGGGGAGGCGGCGCGGAGGACGGCGCCCCCGCGCCGCGCGCAATCAGACCTTCTCCGGGCGGTGCGAGCCGGCGGAACGGACGACCGCCTCGGTCACGGCGGCGCCGTGCACCATCTCCTCGAGCGGAATCGGAAACTCCGGACCGCCCGACGCCGCCTTCGCGAACGACTCGAGCGCAGCCTTCGTCACGTCGCAACGCTCCGCGTCCCAGACCTTCGCGGGCCCCTGCGTCGGCTTGAACGTGCACTTGCCGAACAGCCGCGTACGCCGCTCCTCCGACGGCGCGCCCGCGACGTGCGTCATGCCCTCGAGCCGCACGTAGCCCTTCGAGCCGTACACCTGAAAGCTGAAGCCGCCGCCGGTCGCGGTCATCGTGCCGAGATAGCCGGACATCCCTTCCTTCATCCGGAACAGCACGGACGTCGTGTCGTCCGCGTCGATCGCGACGACGCGCCGGAAGCTCTGGCAATACACCTCGTCGATCGGACCGCAGAGGTCGATCATCCCGTCGATCGCGTGCACGCCCATCGGCGTCAGGCCGCCGCAGGGCGTCTCGTGCTTGTCCGCTCGCCACGCCTCGGGCTTCAGCAGCAGCGCGTTAGGGAACGTCATCGTCGACTCGACGTGCAGGACGACGCCGAGCTCGCCGGAGTCGATCATTTCCCGAAGCTTCACCATCTCCGGATGCCAGCGGCGGTTGTAGCCCAGGCCGAGCGTGACGCCGGCCTTCTTGACCGCCGCGACCGCCTCCTCGGCCTCCGCCTTGGTCAGCGCAAGCGGCTTCTCGCAGAAGACGTGCTTGCCCTTCGCCGCCGCGGCGACGATCTGCGGCACGTGCAGCGAGTGCGGCGTCGCGAGGACGACCGCGTCGAGCCCCGGGTGCTCGAGCACGGCATCGTAGCTGTCGTAGAGCGCGAGCTCGTGCTGGTCGGCGAAGCTCTTCACGTCGTCCCGCACGCTGCGCACCGCGCCTGCGACGAATCGCATCTCGTCGCTCTGGCCGTAGATGGCCTCGACGAGCGTCTTACCCCACCAACCGAGACCGACGATGCCTGCATTGATCACTGTGTCACTCCTGAGCTTGTGCCGTTCTTCGTTTACGAGTCGAGGCCGGAGAGCCGCGCTTGCACCCGCGCGATCACGGACCAGTCGCGGTCGCCGTCGCCCTGGGCGATCGCGCTCAGCAGCCGGTCGCGATAGACGCCGAGGCTCGGCAGCGGCACGCTCGCGGCTTGGCCTGCGGCCAGCATCAGGTTGCTGTCCTTGAAGCCGAGCTTGGTCGTGAAGCCCGCCTGATCGTAGGCCTGCTTCGCGATGATGTTGCCGTAGACCTTGTAGGCCGGCGCTGCGAAGAGGCCGTCCGTCATCACCTCGTAGAACACGGACGGCTCGACGCCGAACTTGCGCGTCAGCGCGTACGCCTCGGCCATCGCCTCGATCGCGCAGCCGAGCACCATGTTGTTCGCGAGCTTGACCGCGGCGGCGCCGGCCGGGTTCGTGCCGCCGCTGAACGTCCGCCGCCCCATCGCGGAGAACAGCGGCTCGAGCTTCTGGACGGCGTCCGCCGGGCCGGCCGCGACGATCACGATCTGCCCGGCGGCGGCCGCATCGGGACGCCCGAGCACCGGCGCGCTGACGAACGCGGCGCCCGCGGCCTGATGCTCGCCTTCCATCTCGCCGAGCACCGCGACGCCGTGCGTGCCCATCGCGACGTGGACGGCGCCCTTCGGCAGGCTCTCGAGCAAGCCGCCGCGGACGACGTCGGCGAGCGCCTTGTCGTCCGCGAGCATCGTGATCACGGCCTCGCGGCCCACGCACGCCTCGCCGATGCTGCCGGCGACCTTCGCACCGGCCTTCTCGAGCTCGGCCGCCTTCTCGCGCGTCCGGTTGTAGACGACGAGATCGTGCCCGGCGGCCTGCAGCCTTCCGGCCATCGCTTGCCCCATTCGGCCCAAGCCGATGAATCCAACCTTCATCCGATTCTCCCGATCGATGGAATCTGCAACGTCAGACGAGCTGGCTCTTGACCCACTCGATCTCGCGCTGCACGTAGTCGATGATGTCGCCGGTCTTCAGCTGCTCCGGCAAGACGTCCCAGGTGTACGTCTCGATCTCGAGCTGCGGCGACAGCTTGTTCTTCTTGTGGAACCTGAGCGCGTCCTCGATCGCGAAGCGCGTCGTCCGGAACTCGCCGAGGTCGTCCAGGAACACCGGCACGTGCACGTGCGTGCGCCACTCGCGCGGACCCGGATCGCGCTCCCACGCAGCGAACGCATCCTCGAGGTTCAGATAGCGGGTCAGCTCCCCGTTCCGCCGCTCGACGGTCTGCGTCAGATACACGGTGTCCGCGAACGGCCGCAACGCATCGACCGTACGTTGCGTGACCTCGGGCATCCTGAGCGCCGCGGCCTCCTGCAGCTTCCAGACCGGGATGCCGGCGTCAGCGAGCGCCTGCAGCGAGCTGCCGATGTCCTCGAACTCGACCGCCTGATGGCAGATGTCGTAGACCATCCCGAGGTGATTCCTGATCGCAAGCTCCGCTTGCGAGTGCGAGAGACCGGTCTGCGACGCGACCGTGCGCACCGCGTCGTCCGCGTACAGGTAATCCTTGCAGTAGTCGATCGCCTCCTCTGTCGTCTCGAGGAAGCAGTAGGGCTCCGGCTCGAGCGCGAGCAGCACCCGCCGGCCGGTGCGCCCTTCGAGCTGCACGAGGTGCGAGACGACGCGAAGCACCTGGCGCGTGAACTGCTCGACGACCTTCTTCGACGTGACGCGCGGCTTGAACGCGAGCGGCGGGCTCTGGATCGACGGGTTCACCGTCGGCGGCGCCACCTCGGCGAGGATGTCCGCGACCTGCATCGTGTACACCGCGCGCTCGTCGCTGCGCCAGTCGGGCTCGTACACGGCCTCCTTCACCACCTGGTTCTTGAACGGCCCGAACGGGAACGCGTTCACCGTATACAGGTACATATCGTGCTGGTGCAAAAAGTCCTTCAGCCGTTCGCGGTCGTGCGGGCTGCCGGTCAGCGTGCGCGCGGACGCCGCCGAGAGCCTGAGCGAGACGCCGAAGGATTGATGCGGCGCGACCCGCGCCTTCACGGACGGGACGTAGCGCTGGAGGCTGTCCCACATCTCGGCCCAGGTATCGCCGGGATGGACGAGCGTCGAATAGGTCAAATGACCTAGGCCATTGCCTAAATCCATGCGTTTCTCCTCAGAGGCATCTGGTTCCAAATCCGCGGCAGGGGTGAGCCGCGCGGCGCCGGGCACGCTGACGGATCGGCGTTTCAGGCGGATCGTGGCCCTATTGTATCCGCCGGAGGCTGCGGTCTGCAGCGCGGCGAGCGCGCGGGCGAGCCCGCGGCCACGCGTCAGTAGCGATACGTGGCCGCGGCGCCGGTGCGGGTCGGCATTCGCTCGGCGGGCACGACGATCACCTCGCCCTTCGTGCGGAGCACCGCCTCCGCGAGGTCGTCGAGCAGGTCGTCGGCCGCTCCTTCTTCGCCGTCGCGGCTGCGCTCGATCGCGCCGCTCGTGGGGTCGAGGCGCCCGGGCACGACCCGCTCGGCCTCGACGAGCAACGTGCCGACACGGCCCGCGACTGCCGCACGGCCGATGTCCGCGAGATCCTCGGCGCCGAGCTGCCGCGCCCGGGCCGCTTCGTACGCGTCGACGAGCGACGCGAGACGCTCGAGGTACATCGGCTCGACCTGCTCCCACGCCCGCTGCCTGAGCGCCTCCAGGTCGAGCGCGTTCGGGTCGATCTCGATCCCGCGCGGCACGAGGTACGGATTCCGGCTGAGCGCCCGGAACTCGCCCTGGTGCTCGGGCAGCGCCGCGAGCAACAGCGGCAAACCGGACGGACGGGAGTGGTGCTCCAGAATCGCGCGATCGATCGTCCGGAAAAATCGCTCGGTATCGATCTTGATCTCGTCCGTTCGCTGGCCTGCGGCGCGCGCGACGGCGGGGACGCCCGGCGCCGCGCGCACGGGCTGCCGTGCCGTCAGCTCCTCGCCGAGCGCCTCCTCGAGCGTCGCCGGCACGTCCGTCAGATCCACGCGATCGAGCGCGTCGCGGTTGCCCTCGTAAAGCTTCACCTCGGTCCTCGTCAGGCCGAGAATCTGATAGCGGTCGGCCGACTGCAGGATCCTGAGCAGCGGCTTCACGTGAAAGCTGTCCGCGACGATCAGCCGCTCCGGCACCGGGCGCTGGAGCTCGAACACCTCGAATCGCTCGGGCGAGGCGAGCATCGCGAGGCCTTCGGTGCGACCGTTCCAGAACGCCTCGTCTTCTTCGAATGCGCGGTAGCGGTCGACGATCGACTGCGCCTGCGGGTAGAGCTCTTTCAGAGTCGCTTCGATCCGCCGGACGAGGTTGCGATAGCGAATCGGGTCCTGGCGATTGTCGGGATGGCTGCGATGCGTCGGCTGATAGAGCGATACGCACGGCGGCTGCGGATTCGCCGCAATCGACATCAGCAGATCGGCCGTCACTTCACGCACTCGTGCTTCCTCCCATGTCCTTTGCGGTCCTCACCGCGGGCGGCGCTCCTCCAACCGGCCGATCGCTCGACCGATCGCTTGCTCGAGCTTCTCCGCGGCACCGTCGACCGCGAGCGAGATCGATGGCGCCTGATGCGTCGCCGACAGCGGCTTCAGGCCGGCGAGGCGAGCCTCGATCGTACATCGCTTGTCGTTGTCGCCGGCCTTCGCGCCGCTGTTCTCGTCGTCGATGTGAACCTCGACTCGCGTGACTCGATCCACGAACCGTGCCAATGCGGCTTCGATCGTCGGCCTGATCCGGCTCTCGAGCGCCTCGCCGCCGCCCACGTGCCTGCCGGTGTTCACCAGGATCTGCATAAGCCCTCCAAGGCGTTCCGCGGCCACGGCCGCCGCGGTGGCGGAGGCCGGGGGAACGCGCAACGTCCCAAGATTACCCTTTTCGTCGAGTCCGGGTAGCTGCACCAATTGTGCCGGAAATTACCGACGCGTTTTCCGGGCGCGGGCTCGTGCGAGGCAAGACGGAGAGCGCGTGCGTAAGCGCGGTAAGGCCGCTCGTGGCAGCGGTCGCGCAAGCGGCTGATCGCGGCTCCACCGTCGCGCCTGCACGGCGGATCGCGCGGTCGCGGCGGATTATTCTCAGGGTTGTGAGGGAACCGCTTCTACCCTATTGTATCGTCCCCTGTTCGCCACCCCTTCCGTTCCAAGGATAATCAGAATGCTACGCGCTACTGCCGACAAGCTGTTGCCGACGACCATTACCGGATCGCTGCCGCGGCCGAGCTGGTACACGGAAAACATGGGCCAACGCTCCTTCCTCGCGGCGATGGTCGAGACCCGGTTCCGTGAGCAGTACGAGGACGCGCTCGCCGTATATCTGAGCGAGCAGACGATTGCCGGGCTCGACATCGTGACCGACGGCGACGTGCGCTTCACGCAGGACATCGGCGGGCAGAGCTGGACGAGCTATCCGCCGTTCCACATGTCCGGCTTCGACGGTATCCCGAAGCTCGCCCCGATCGGCGGCGGCGGCATCGGCTTCCCGCGCGGGCACATCCTGCACGACTACATCGAGGCGCGGCTGATGCCGAGCATCATCGGCCCCGTCGGCCCGGGCGAGATGCAGTACGCGCAGATGTGGAAGGCGGCGCAACGCATGACCGACAAGCCGGTCAAGTTCGGCACGGTCACGCCCGAGCTCGTCGCGTTCGCGGTGCAGGACTTCTACTACAAGGACATCCGCGAGCGCATCTGGGCGATCAGCGACGCGTTCAACCAGGAGCTGCACGCGCTCGCGGACGCCGGCTGCCCCGTCATCCAGATGGAGGAGCCGCAGATCCACCTGCTCGCCGCGCGCGGCATCGTCGACGACGTGATCAACCCCGAGTTCATGCTCGAGGTCTTCAACAACACGGTGCGCGGCCTGCGGGCGAAGACGGAAGTCTGGTGCCATACGTGCTGGGGCAACCCGTCGCAGCAGCGCATGTTCGCGCACGTGCAGAGCTACAAGCCGGCGCTCAAGATCCTGAACAAGGTCGACGCCGACGTGATCACGTTCGAGTCGTGCAGCTCGGGCGGCATGGATCTCGAGGCGATCGGCAAAGAGATCACCGACATGAAGGTCGCGATCGGCGTGATCGACCATCACTCTCTGCAGGTCGAGCGCCCCGAGGAGGTCGCGGCGCACATCCGGATGGCGCTGAAGCACATTCCGGTCGAGCGACTCGTGCTCTCCTCGGACTGCGGCATGGGCCGCGAGGGCATGGCCCGCCGGCACGCGTTCTACAAGATGGTGTCGCTCGTGCAGGGCACGAACATCGTGCGGCGCGAGCTCGGCATCCCCGAGGCCGAATGCCTCGCGGCCGATCCGAAGCTCACCCTGCTGACGATCAAGGGCGCCGCCGCCGCGCCGGCGAAGAAGAAAGCCGCGTCCGGCAAGAAGGCCGCCGCGAAGAAGAAGAGCGCACCGGCCGCGAAGGCGAAGAGCACCAAGAAGGCGAAGCGCAAGCGCTAGCATCCGTCGGCCGGCGGCCGGAAGCGCGTCTTCCGGCCGCCGCTCGGCGGGGAAAGCACGTCACTGCTTGCGCGGCCGGACGCCGCGGATCGCCTCCGCTTCGAGCGGGTTCTCCGGCCAGTAATGCTTCGGATAGCGGCCGCGCAAATCCTTCCGCACCTCCGCGTAACCGCTCCGCCAAAAGCTCGCGAGGTCGCGAGTGACCTGCACCGGACGCTGCGCCGGCGAGAGCAGCTTGAGCGTGACCGGCATGCGCCCTCCCGCGATACGCGGCGTCTCGGTCAAGCCGAACACCTCTTGCAGCCGCACGGCGACGACCGGCGCGTTCTCGTCCTCGTAGTCGATTCGGATCTGCGAGCCGCTCGGCACCTCCAGGCGGCTCGGCGCGAGCTCGTCGAGCAAGCGGCGATCCTCCCACGACAGCATCGACCGGAGCGCATCGGCGAGCGGGATGCGCGCGAGATGCTCCCGCCGCGTCATGCCGGCGAGCCACGGCGCTAGCCAGCGCTCGACGGTTGCGGCGAGCGACGCATCGTCCATCGCAGGCCACGAAGCGACGGCCGGCAGATCGAGCGAGCGCAAGAACTCGACGCGCGCCCGGAAGCTTCGCGCCTCGTCCGTCCACGGCAGGGCCGCGACGCCGAGCGCACGGACGCCGGCGAGCATCGCCGCAGCGGCCGCGTCCTCCGGCACCGGCTGCAGCGGCGCTTCGTCGACCACGAGGTCGCCGAGCCGCACGACCCTGCGCGCGATCACCGCCTGCTCGCGAGGGTCCCAGTCGACGGTGTCCGAGCGCTCGAGCTCGGCGGCGAAGTGCCGCTCGAGCTCCGCGCGGTCGAGCGGTGCGGCGAGAAGGATGCGCGCGTCCCGCTCGCGGTCGTCGACCTCGACCGCGACGATCAGCTCTTCGCGTGCGAGCGCGTCGGGCGCAGCGAACACCGCGCCGCGGCCGTTCGCGAGCGCGTAGCGGCCGTCGCCGCCGGGGCGCCGGCGCCCGACGCGGTCCGGATACGCGAACGCGAGCAGCAGGCCGGCGGAAGCGTCGCCGGAGACGGCACGTTCGCCCGAGCCGAGCCGGCGGCGGAGATCCGCGGCGAGGCGGCGGGCGCGGCGCAGGGCGTTGCCGGGCGAAGCCGAGCGCAGCAGCGCGAGGCGGGTACGGACGTCCGCGTCGCGGGCGTCCGTGCCGCGAAGAATATCGCGCTCCGACAGGAGCGCCGCGAGGTCGGCCGCGAGCGCCGCGCACCCGAGCTCGCGGCCGCGGAGCAGCATGTGCGCGAGGCGCGGGTGCACCGGAAGCGCCGCCATCTCCCGGCCGTGGGCGGTGATCGCACCGGACGGGTCGATCGCTCCGAGGCGGCGGAGCAAGTCTCGGGCGCTCGCGAGCATCGCCTTCGGCGGCGGATCGAGCCAGCGCAGCGCGGCGGCGTCGCGCGCGCCCCAGAGGGCGAGCGACAACGCGAGCGGCGCGAGGTCGGCGCTCGCGATCTCGGGCGGCGTCGACGCGGCGAGCCCGCGCTCCGCACCCTCGCTCCAGCAGCGGTAGCACACGCCGCTCGCCGTCCGCCCGGCGCGCCCGCGCCGCTGCTCGGCCGCGGCACGCGAGATCCGTCGCGTCTCGAGCCGGCTCATGCCGCTCGGCGGATCGAATACGGACCGGCGCTCGAGCCCCGAGTCGACGACCGCGCGCACCCCCTCGATCGTCAGGCTCGTCTCGGCGATGTTCGTCGCGAGCACGACCTTCCGGGCGCCCGGTGGGCTCGGCGCGATGGCCGCATCCTGCGCGGCCGCGTCGAGGTCGCCGTAGAGCGGGAGCACGCGCACATCCCCGTCGAGCGGCGCCGCTTCGAGCAGCGACTGCACGCGGCGAATCTCGCGCGCGCCCGGAAGGAACACGAGCACGTCGCCGTCGGTCTCGCCGAGCGCGCGCCGCACGGTCGCGGCGACGAGGCGCTCCGGCGGCTCGGCCGCCCCGGGCAACGCCGGCGGCCCCTTGCCGACGTAGCGCGTCTCGACCGGGAAGACCCGGCCCTCCGCCGTGACGAGCGCGGCGTCGCCCAGTAATCGCAGCACGGGCTCGGTCTCGAGCGTCGCCGACATCACGAGCAGCTTCAGATCGAGCGCGAGCGCATCGCGCGCGTCGAGCACGAGCGCGAGCCCGAGGTCCGCGTCGAGACTCCGCTCGTGGAACTCGTCGAAGATCACGAGGGAAACCCCTTCGAGCGCGGGATCGCTCTCGAGCATGCGTGCGAGCACGCCCTCGGTCACGACCTCGATGCGCGTCGCTTCGGATACCCGCGTGTCGAGGCGCATCCGATAGCCGACGGTCTGCCCGACCGGCTCGCGGAGTGTCGCCGCCATTCGCCGCGCGACCGCGCGCGCCGCGAGGCGCCGCGGCTCGAGCATCACGATGCGCCCGCGGAGCCACGGCTCGTCGAGCAGCGCGAGCGGAACGACGGTGCTCTTGCCCGCACCCGGGGGCGCCTGCAGCACCGCGGCCGGGCGGGACCGCAGCGCTGCGCGCAGAGCGGGCAGCGCCGCATCGATCGGCAGCGGCTCGGCGGGGCTCATGCTGCGACGCGCAGCGGAGCGCGCGGCAACAGCGGCCGCTCGGGCACGCTCGGACCGCTCGGGATCAGGCGAGCGACGCGTCGACAGAGATCGAAAGCCCGTTGCGCAACAAGTTCGATACGGGGCACTTCTTCTCGGCTTCCGCCGCGAGGCGCCGGAACGCCGAGTCGTCGAGACCCGGCACGCGCCCCTCGGTGACGAGGTGCATCTTGCTGATCACGCCGTTATCGAGCGTGATCGTCGCCCGCGTGCGGATCTCCTCGGGCTCGTGGCCTTGACCCGCGAGGTAGTTGGCGAACGCCATGCTGAAGCACGCCGCATGCGCGGCCGCGATCAGCTCCTCGGGGTTCGTGCCTTTTGCGTTCTCGAAACGCGTCGCGAACGTGAACGGCGTGTCTGCGAGGACGCCGCTCGTGCTACCGATTGTGCCGCTGCCGCTTTTCAGATTGCCGCGCCAGGTGCCGGTCGCCGTGCGTTCGATGGCCATATCGGGCTCCGCTCTCGGGGTTTCTTCGGGCCGAGCTTCATCATAGCGGGCCGCCACCAAGCCCGCAGCTTCGCCGCCACGGCCGCGGCGGGACCGGCCTTCGCGCCGCGACCACTCCCCGGCAGGAGCGGCCCGCGGGCCGCGGCCCGCCGCTTCGTTCTACGCGCCGGGCAGCCGCGGCGCGGTCGCCGCTTCTACCCGCCCGCGCGCTCGCCTACCCGGTGCGGCGGATCGAGACGACGCGCGCGCTCGGCGCCGCAGCGTCTTTCCGCGGCACGCGATCTGCCGGGTTGCCGAGATAGCGCACGCCCTTCTCGCGCATCCACTCGAGCTGCAACTCACGCTTCGGCCGAAGGCTTTCGGCCTCCTCGCACGGCACGCAGTAGTGAGGAATGCGCAGAACGCGAGCGTCGGGAACGGGAGAGCGACCGAATAGCGAGATCATGTTCTTTTCATCCTCGCAATTAGTAAGGGTCGCTAACATTCTAGGAGCGGCCGCAGACCGGGTCCAAAAGCGCGCCGCGGCCCGCGAGGGCCGCGGCTTCGCACGGGAAGGGCACGCATTATGGAAAAGCGCGTTGCGCGGTGCAGGCAACGGCGTCGCCGATGCCGGCGGCGTCCGCCTTCAGATCCGGATCACGATCTTGCCGAAGTGCTTCGCCGCGCGCAGATGCTCGTACGCTTCCTTCGCCTGCTCGAAATCGAACACGCGGTCGACGACCGGCTTCACCTTCGTCACCGCAAGCATCCGGACGAGCCCTTCGGCGTGCTCGCGCCCGCCGACGAACAGCCCGCGGAGCGTCGCGCCCTTGAACATCAGCGGATGCGGGCTCAGATCGCCGGTCGCCCTCGTGAGCACGCCGATCAGCTCGATCTCGCCGCCCGGCGCGACCGCCTGATACGACTGCGGCAACGTGCCGAACGCCGCCGTCTCGATCACCTTGTCGGCGCCATGCCCGCCCGTGAGCCGCAGCACCTCGGCGGCCCACTCCGGCGTCTTCGTGTAATTGATCAGATCGTCGGCGCCGAGCGCACGCGCGCGCTCGAGCTTCTCGTCGCTCGACGACGTGATGATCACGCGCGCGCCGGCGGCCTTCGCGAGCTGCAGCGCGATGATCGAGACACCGCCGGTGCCGAGCGTCAGCACCGTCTCGCCGGCCCTGAACGGCCGTCCCCACGCGATTGCGTTCCACGCCGTCACGCCCGCGCAGGGCAGCGTCGCGGCTTCCTCGAACGACAGGTGTGGGGGCACGTGCAACAGGCCGCGGCGGTCGAAGACGCCGTACTCGGCGAGCGTCCCGTCGAGCGGCGATCCGAGCGCGGCCGGCGGGTCGCCTTGCGTGAACGTCGCGAGCACGCGATCGCCCGGCTTGAACTCCGCGACGCCCTCGCCGACCGCCTCGACCTCGCCCGCGCCGTCGGAAAGCGGGATCGTGTCCCGCTCGAGCGGGCCCCGGATGTACTTGCCGTTCACGACGGCGAGATCGCGGAAGTTCAGGGACGCCGCACGCATTCGCACGAGCACCTGACCGGGGCCGGGCTCGGGCTTCGGCAACTCCACGCGCTTCAATCCCTCGATGCTCTTGCTGCCTTGGACGACTTGATACGCCTTCATCACTCCGCTTCTCGTCTGTAACACCATCCGCTCAGGCCGGCGGCAACGCCTCGTGCTGCGGCACGTCGTCGCGGATCTCGAACCAGCTCGCTTTCGAGCCGACGAAAATGTGCGCCTGGGGACGCATTCCGGGGTCGGTGTCGAGCGCACCCGCCGGCACGACCGCCCAGGAACGCTCCGGCGCGACGCGCGGCACCTTGCCGCCGCAGCGCGTGCAGAACGCGATCGTGAAGCTCTGCGCCTCCGGCACCTTGTAGCGCTCGACCAGCTCCTCGCCGCGGAGCCATCGGAACCGATCGAGCGCGACGAAGAGATTCGACGCGTGCGCGGCGCTCCGCGCGCGGCGGCAGCGCGAGCAGTGGCAGTTCATCATCCTGAGGAGGCCGTCGGGATCGACCTCGCAGGCCACCTCGCCGCACAGGCAGCTGCCGCCGATCACGCCCGCCCGATGCGGCATCGCGGGCCGGTCCACTCCCGCGCCCCCGCCGAGCTCCGGCGGATACGCCGCGTGCTGCGGCAGGTCGTCGGCGATCGTGTACCAGCTCGCCTTCGAGCCGACGAACATGTGGCTCTGGGGACGAATCCCCGGGTCGCCCGTCAGGTTACCCGCCGGCAGAAACGCGGCCCCGGCCTCCGGCATCTCGAGCGGCGCGACGGACCCGCAGCGGCGGCAATAACCTCGCGTGCCGTGGTCGGACGATGGATACCGCGCGACGTCGTCCTTGCCCGAAATCCACCGGAATGCCGCATGCGGCGCGCCTACGAACGTCGCGAACGCCGCGCCGTGGTGCTTGCGGCACATCGAGCAGTGGCAGTGCAGCATCGCGTCGAACGGCGCGTCCACGGCGTAGCGGAGCGCGCCGCACAGGCAAGTTCCTTCGATCATCGTCGTAACGTCCCGGTCAGATACTCGATTTTCGCACTGCGCAGCGTGCAAGGACAGGCGAGCCCGATAGCGGCATGCGTCGCCGGTCAGGCCGTCGGGATCGCTCGGATGTAATGCGTCGCGACGAAGAGCGCCGCGCCGAACCCGAGAACGCCGACGTTCCAGAGCGACGCGGGTCCGAGCCACAGCGTGGAGCTGCCGACGAGGCATGCGGCGAGCACGTACGCGCCGCCGATCCCGAGCTTCGAGACATCCTTGAACCGCACCGTCTGCAAGGCCCGCGCGAGGAGTGCCGCGCCGATCGTCGCCGCGGCGACCGCGTAGACGTTCTCCATCGTCGAGCCCTCGAGGATCAGCGCCTCGTTGAAGCACCAGAGGAACGGCAGCAGGTACGCGATCGCACCGAGCTTCACGCCCTCCCACGAAGTGCCCCACATGCTGCCCCGCGCAAGCCCCGCGGCGACGAAGCTCGCGACCGCGACCGGGGGCGTCAGGAACGACAGCAGCCCGAAATAGAAGATGAACAGGTGCGCCGCCATCGGCGAGACGCCCATCTGGATCAGCGACGGCGCGAGAACGACCGACAGCACGACGTAGATCGCCGTCGTCGGCATCCCCATGCCGAGCAGAATCGAGATACCGCCGGTCAGGAGCAGCATCACGAAGAGGCCCGCGTTCTCGCCGATCTGCGTGAGCACGATCGACAGCGAGAAGCCGAGGCCGGTGACGTTCATCACGGCGATCACGACGCCGGCGCCGCCGCCGATCATCAGGAGCGGCAGCATGTTCTCGCCGGTGCCGAACACGAGCCCCGACCATTCCGCACGCGTCGGCAGCCTGCGGTTCTTCACGACGTGGAGCAGGAGCAGCGAGACGACGGCCGCCATGCCGGAGAGCGCCGGGTCGTAGCCGAGCGCGAACAGCAGATACAGCAGCACGCCGAGCGGCAGCAGGAAAATCCAGCCGCTCGCGAGCACCGATCGTGCCCGCGGCAGCTCCGCCTTCGGCAAGCCGTGCAAGCCGCGCCGCACGGCGATCGCGTCGACTTGCAGGAACAGGCAGACGTAATAGAGCACGGCCGGCACGAGCGCGGCCTTCACGACGCTCGCGTACGAAGTTTGCAGGAACTCGGCAATCAGAAACGCGGTCGCGCCCATCACCGGCGGCGCGAACTGTCCGCCGTTCGACGCAACCGCCTCGATCGCGCCGGCCTGCTCGGGCTTGAACCCGGAGCGCTTCATCAGCGGGATCGTCACGATGCCGGTCGACATGATGTTGCCGATCACCGTGCCGTTGATCGAGCCGAAGATGCTCGACGCGACGACCGCGACCTTCGCCGGCCCGCCGCGGCGATGCCCCATCGTGCCGAGCGCGAGATCCGTGAAGAACTTGATCGCGCCGGTCACCTCCATCAGCTTGCCGAGAATGATGAACGCGAGCACGAGCGTGCCGATGACGGTCAGCACCAGGCCGGGCACGCCGTTCGTATCGGCGTAGGCGTACATCACGAGCGCCGGCATCGAGAGCTGCTCGGCCTGGAACGGCGGCGGCAGCAGGTAACCGAAGAACGCGTACGCGATCAGCACCCAGACGAGGATCGTGATCCCGAGCCCGGCCGTCTTCCGCATCGCCTCCATCAGGAGCGCGAGCGCGACGATGCCCGGCAAGTACTTCTCCGGCGTGTAGCCCGCGATGTCGATGATCCACGCGTCGTAGTGGATCGCCATCCAGAGCCACGAGCCGAGGCCCGCGAAGCCGAGCACGAGCTCGAGCGGACCCGCTTGCTTGCCGTACGGATGGCGGAGCATCGCCGCCGCGATGCCGCAGCCGAGCAGCGGCCCGATCCATTCCGCGTCGATCAGCGATACGCCGAAGTACTGCGACGCGTTCGTGATCCAGACGACGCCGATCAGCGTGATCGCGGCGAGATAAACCCGTTGGAGAAGAGTGACTGCGCTCCCCATGCTATTCCGGCCGCAGAACGACGCGCGTCAGTTCGACCCGACGCGTAGGAACCGCTGCACGCGCTTGCCGGTGTTGACCTCGGCCGTATAGAGGTTCCCGGCGGAATCCGCCGCGAGATTGTGGACCCACTCGAATTGCCCCGTCTGCCGGCCGCCGCGGCCGATCGAGCCGCGCACCGTCAGGCTCTCGCGCTCGACGATCCAGAGCTTCTTGTTGTGACCGTCCGCGACGAACAGCCAGCGGCCGCCGTCGTACGGCGAGATCTCGAGGTCCCAGATCGAGCCTTGGCTCAGCGTCCACGGCGCGACGAGACCTTCGGTGACGTACTCGCCGTCCGGCCGGAACACCTGGATGCGGTTGCTCGCGCGATCCGCGACGTAGAGCAGCCGGTCCGGCGACAGCACGACCGCGTGCACCGGTCCGCGGAAGCTTCGGGCGGGCGCCGCGTCCGGCGAGTACGGCGGCAGCGGGCCGTCGTCCGGCCGCTCGCCGTACGCGCCCCAGTGGCGCTTGTACGCGCCGGTGGTCGAGTCGAACACGATCACGCGGCGATTGCCGTAACCGTCCGCGACATAGACCTCCCGCGCGGCGGTGTCGACGTACACGTCGGCCGGCCGGCCGAGCCGCTCGACGTCGTTGCTGCCGCCGGTCTCGCCTGGCACGCCGATCGTCAGCAGGCGCTCGCCGCTGCGCGAGAACTTGATCACGAGGTGATCGCTCGCGGTGCCTTCGCCGTTACCGGCGATCCAGACGTTGTCCTCCGCGTCGACGAAGATGCCGTGCTCCGTGCTCGGCCACGGCTCCTCGGGCTCGATCCACGTGGCGGTCGCCTGATCCCACCGGGGGCCGCCCCAGCCCTGCACGAAGCGGCCGTCGCGATCGAGCTCGATCACGGCCGGTGCGGGCGCACAGCAATCGGCGGTCGGCGGGTTCTGCACCGCGCCCGCCTCGTGCTCGGTCAGCGAGCGCGGACGCTGCACGATCCAAACGTGGTCGTCGCGGCCGACCGCAATGCCCGCGACCTGGCCCAGGATCCAGTTCTCCGGCAGCGGCGCGGGCCATGCCGGATCGACGCGATAGGTCGGCACGCGGTCGGGCTGCGCCCCGGCGTCAGTCGAGCCGAGCAGCGTGCAGGCGACCATACCGGCCGCCAGGACGGCGGCGGACGCGCGGCCCGGGATACGCTGTCGCAAACTGTGACCCCCCTTCCGGGCCCGCCGAGTGCCGCCGGCGCGCCTCGCTGGTCGTTTTTCGAACCGGCGCATGGTAACGGCATTTCCTGCGCCACGAAACAGCGCTCGGGCCGCCTAACGGCCGAGGAAACGCAGCACGTGCCGCGCGATCTCCCGCTCCGCGCCCTCGAGATGGAAGTGATGGCCGCCGGGCAGGTCGACGATCTCGCAATCCCGGAACCTCGCCGCGAGCCGCCTGAAGCCCCGCGAGTGCGCGAACGGGCTCCGCTCGGCGAGGGCGAGCAGCACGGGCGCGCGCACCGCGTCGACGAACGCGGTCGCGAGCTCCGGCGTGAACCGCAGCTCCGAGCGCGCCTTCAGCCGCTGATCGGCGTGCCACTGGAAGCCGCCCGGCACCTCGCGCAGGCCGCGCCGCGCGAGGATCGCGGCCGCATCGAGCGTCACGGTCGAAAAGCCCTGCGCGCGCTCCGCGATCGCGGTCTCCCGGTCGGGGAACACGCGGCCGCTCTTCGCCGCGAGCGCTCGCCGCTCCGTCAACGCGCGCGCGAGGTTCGCGGGGGCGTCGGCCGCCGCGGACGTGAGCGGGACGCCGCCCTCGAGCAGCACGAGCCGCGTGATGCGCTCCGGGAACGCCGCCGCGGCCAGCGCCGCGATCGCCGCGCCGCGCGAATGCCCGAGCAACGTGAGCTCGCGCCAGTCGAGCTGATCCGCGACCTCGAGCACGTCCGCGACGTCGTGCCACAGCTCGTAGGACGCATCGGGCGACCGGAAGCCGCTGAAGCCCTGACCGGCGAGATCGAGCGCGATCACGCGGCAGGAATCGAGGAGCGGTGCGAGCAGGTCGAAGCTGCCGGCGTTGTCGAGCCAACCGTGCAGCGCGATCACGGGCGTGCCGTCGACCGGCCCCCAATCGCGCGCGGCGAGCACGAGCCCGGGAACCTCGAAACGGCGTTCCGTCGCCACGGCCGTTCGCTGCGCGATCAGCGGATGATCACCGGACCGCCCTGCGGTCCCTGCTGCCGGAACGGCGAGCCGCCGAAGCGCTGCGAGATGAACGCCCTGAGCCGCGCCTGCTGGTCGTAGAGGCTCGCGCTCGGCAACAGCATCACCTCGTCGCCCGGCGAGAGGCCGTCCGTGATCTCGCTCCACTCGAGATCGGTGAGCCCGGTCCGCACGCGCACGGGCACGACCTGCCCGTCCCGCAACGCGAGCACCCAATAGTCGCCGCCGAACTGATACTCGCCGGCGGAGGGCCGTGCGGCCGCTCCGCGGCCGCCCGACCGCGCGCCGCCGAAGAACCCTGCCGGGCCGCCGGGCCCCGCGCCCGGCGGGCCGCCCGCCCGCTGGCCGCCCGGCCCGCCCGCGAAGCCGCCGGCTTCCATCGCTCGGCGCAGCAGCGCGCGCTCGTCCGCCGTCAGCTCGGTGCCCGCGCGCCGCTTCGCGACGAGCGCCTGGAGGTCGCCCGGCTCGAGGCCGGGCGGCAGCTCGAGGTCGGCGCCGGCGAACGCGACGAGCCCCTCGCCGCCGGTCTGCCGATTGCGCGGCCCGAGCGCCGCGCGCAGCGCGCCTTCGTCGAGCCCGAGCATCGCGGCCGTCGCGGCGATGTCCGGCTCGCCGCGAAGCGCCGCGGTCGGCACGGCCGGCACGGCCTCGCGGCTCGCGATCTCGATCTCGACCTCCGCGTTCATGCCGGGCTTCAGGAGCCCGCCGCGGTTCTCGAGCCGGATCAGCACGGCGAACATCGTGACGTTCTGCTCGACGATCGCCTGCGGCTCGATCTTCAGCACCTCGCCGGCGAACGGCTGGTTCGGGTAAGCCGCGACCGTGACGACCGCGGGCATGCCGGGCCGGATCTTGCCGATGTCCGTCTCGTCGACGAGCGTGCGCACGCGCACCGCGCTCAAGTCCGCCATCTTCATCAGCACCGAGCCGCCGCTCGCGGCCTGCGTCGGCGAGGAGATCACCATGCCGGGCTCGACGGATTTCTCGATGACGGTGCCGGTGATCGGCGCGCGCACGTCGGCCTCGTCGAGCGCGATGCGCGCATTCTCGACCGCGACTTGCGAGGTCACGACCTGCGCCTCCGCGTTCGCGAACTCGAGCTGCGTCTGCTCGAAATCGCTCTGCGTCAGCGTGCCGCTCGCATGCAGGCGCTCCGCGCGCTGCATCGCGGTCTCGGCGATCTTGCGCCGTGCCTGCGCGGCGAGGAGCTGCGCCTCGGCTTCCGCGAGCCGGTTGCGCGGCGTGCGTTTCTCCACCTCGACGAGCAGCGTGCCGGCCTCGACGAGGTCGCCCGTGTCCGCATGCACGGCGAGGATCTCGCCCGACGCCTTCGATTTGAGCTCCACGGTCGTCTCGGGCTCGATCACACCGGCGGCGTCGACGGTCACCTCGATGTCGCGCGGCTCGACCGCGACGGTGTCGTACAGCGGCACGACCGATTCCGGCGCACGCTCGCAGCCGGCGAGCAATGCTAGCGCGGCGAGCGCAACGAGCGCGGCGAGCCGCGCGCTCAATGCGCTAGCTCCGGGTTGCGAACGTCCTCGGCGATCCGCCCGTCGCGGAAGTGCACGATCCGGCGCGCGTGCGCCGCGACGTCCGCCTCGTGCGTGACGAGCAGGATCGTGTGGCCGGCCTCGTGCAGCGCCTGAAACAGGGCCATGATCTCCGCGCTCGTCGCCGAGTCGAGATTGCCCGTCGGCTCGTCGGCGAGCAGGATGCTCGGCTCGGTCACGAGCGCACGGGCGATCGCGACGCGCTGCCGCTGCCCGCCGGACATCTCGCTCGGCCGGTGACCGATCCGCTCCTTGAGGCCGACGCGCTCGAGCGCTTGCTCCGCGCGCCGCAACCGCTCTTTGCGCGGCACGCCGGCATAGATCAGCGGCAGCTCGACGTTGTGCAGCGCGTTCACGCGCGGCAACAGATTGAACGTCTGGAACACGAAGCCGATCTCCCGGTTCCGGACCTTGGCGAGCTGCCTGTCGTTCATCGCGGATACGAGCATGCCGTTCAACCAATACTCGCCTGCGTCCGGCGTATCGAGGCAACCGATCACGTTCATCAGCGTCGATTTCCCGGAGCCCGAAGGCCCCATGATCGCGACGTACTCGCCGCGCTCGACCGTGATGTCGACGCCGCGCAGCGCGTAGATCAGCTCCCCGCCCATCCGGTACCGCCGCTCGAGACCGCGCGTCTTGATCGTCGCCTCGTTCGCGCTGCCGCTCATTCGATTCCGCTCGACCGTGAGCGGCCGAGCCCGTGCCCGTGCGCCGCGGATTATCGCATTCGCCGTAGAGGGGCAACGCAGCGAGCTCGGCGAGGGCTGACGCCTAAAGCATTCTTGAGCCTGCCGCGGTCTGCATCGGCGGCCCCGGCACCCGCTCGCCGACGCCGTGCCACGCCCCGGGTAGGAGCGGCTGTCCAGCCGCGACCGCCGCTGCGCCGCCTCGGCGGAGATCGCGGCTGGACAGCCGCTCCTACCTGGGGCGTGGGCGGCCTCGGCGGAGATCGCGGCTGGACAGCCGCTCCTACGACAGCCGCTCCTAGCCGCCTGGCGGCGTCAGCGCGTCGGCGTTTCGCTGAGGCGGCGGAAGTACTCGGCGACCGCCTCCTCGTAGCCGCGTGCGACCTGCGGCGGCGCCTCGGTCCGCACGGCCGCCTGCTCGCCGCGGTCGCCGCCCGCGAGCTGGAGCTCGAGCTTCTCCGTCAGCGTCATCAGCCGCTGGAACTCCTGCTCGATCAGCTCCGGATTCCCGGTGATGCCGGCGCGGAGCGCGTCGCCGAGCTCGCGCACGGCCCTGAGCTCCTCGGCCGTGAGGCCCGACGTGCGCAGCTGGTTGCCGAGCGTGAGCAGATTCGCGCCGGCGTCGTTCATCAGCTCGCGGGCCCGCTCGATCGCCTCCGGATCGTTCGCCCAGCGATTGCGCGGATCCCAGACGCCGTCCCGAGTTGGATCGAATAGCCGTCCGCCGGGCCCGTAGCCGCGATTCGGGCCGAACGCGCCGCCTGCCTGGTACTGGCCGCCGTCCGCGCCGCCGCCCTGCTGGCCGCCGGCTTGCTGGCCGCCCGGCTGCTGGCCCGGCTGGTCGCCGCCCGGCTGCTGCCCGGGCTGCTGCCCCGGCTGATTGCCCTGCTGGTTACGGGCTTGCTGCTCGCGGAGCTCCGCGAGCTGCCTCCTCAAGGACTGGAGCTCCGCGACGAGCTCGGCATTCGGATCGGGCTCGGTCTGCTGCCCGGCGACCGCCTCGGTCGTCGCGCGGTCGAGCGCCTCCTGGGTCGCGCGCTCGAGATCGCGGAGCGCCGACGTCGTGACCGCGTCCGTCGCGGCGACCTGCTGGCCGAGCCCGCGCTGCAGCGCTTCCGCGCCGAAGCCGAGCCGCGCGATCGCCTGCGACTGCTGCAGGTCCGTCAGCCCTTCGTTCAGCCGGGTGCTCGCTCCAGGGGTCTGCCCGCGGAACTGGTTCGCGATGCGCTGAATGTCGCGCTCGAGGGCCTCGAGCTCCTCGCGAAGGTTATAGCGGCGCTCCGCGAGCTCGTTCGCGCGCTCGCGGTCCAGCCCGCCGCGGTTGGAGCCGCGCGCGATCTGGTCGTCCAGCGCCTCGCGCAGCGCCTGCTGCAGATCGAGCGACGCCTGGCGCTGCTCCTCGTAGAGGCGCCGCGCACGCTCGGCGAGATCCGAGAACGCCTCGCCCGCAGCCGCCTGCCGCTCCGCCGTCATCTGCTCGAGCGCGGACTGGAGCTGGCGGCGCGCCTGCTCGATCGCACGCTGCGCCTGTGCCGGGTCGAGGCTCTGACCTTGCTCGGACGCGCGGTCCATCGCCTGGAGCGCGCGATCCAGCTGCTCGATCGCGCGCTGCTGCGGGCTCTGACCGCCCTGGCCCGCCTGGCCGGGCTGACCCTCGGACGGCTGACCGCCCTGCTGCCCCTGCTGGCCTTGCTGACCTTGCTGGCCCTGCTGTTGCTGGGCCTGCGCGAGCTGCTGCTGCAGCTGCTCGAGCTGCGACTTCAGCTCCTCGGTCTCGCGCCGCAGCATCTCCTGCTGCCAGCGCTCCTGCTCCGTCACGCCGTTGCGGCGGTTCGCCCGGTTCGCGAGCTGCTCCTGCCGGCGAGCGAGCTCCTGCAACTTTGCGATCGCCTCGTCGACCTGCGTCTGCGGGGAGTCGAACGCGACCGGGGCCTCGGTCTCGTACTGATTCTTCTCGAGGTCCATCTCGAGCTCGAAGAGCTCGGAGAGGTCTCGCCCGGCGAGACCGCCGCCACCGCCGCCGCCCTGCTGGAACGCGACCTGGATGTCGGTGAACACGGATTCGGCGCGGAGCAGGTACTGCAGCGCCTCCTGCTCGGGTGCGACCGCGTCGTTCAGCTCGATGTCCGCGAGCCGCTCCGCCGCCGGGCCCATCGCCTCGACGGCGAGCTCGAGATTCTGCACGAACGTCTGGATGCGCTCGTCGACGCCGGTCAGCTGGCGCGCACGCGCGCGGCTCGCGAGCGTCTGGGCCTGCTCGGCGAGCGTGCGCTGCAGCTCGGCGAGCATCCGCGCGTTGTCCTCGAGCTGCTGCTCGTCGAGGAAGCTCGACTCCTGCTCGCGCTCGTTGATCAGGTTCCACGTCGCGACCAGGATCTCTTTCTGGCGGCGCGAGATCTCGTCCTGCTGCTGCCCGCCGCCGCCGCCACCGCCGCCGCCTTGCGTCGACTGGGTGAAGCTGCGGTCGAACGGCTGCACCTCGATGAAGAAGAGATCCGTCTGCACCGTGCGGCCGCGATCCTCCGCGACCGCGTAATAGGAAATCACGTCGCCGGGCTCGAGCGGCCGCTCGCGCGGTCCGTCTTCCTCGGCCGGTGCGGCCGGCGCCTCCGGCTCGGTCAGCCGGCCCCGAAGGCCGCGAAGCTCGTCCACCGTCAACGGCAGTCGGTTCGAGCGCAAGCTCGGCCTCGGCGTGCGCGCGACCACCGGCTGGCGCAGATCCTCGAGGTAGAGAACTTCCTCGCCGAGCACGTAGTCGCCGTCGACCGGCAGCGGCACCGTCTGCCACTCCCCGCCGTTCACGGAGTAACGCAGCTCGAGCTTGTCGAGCCCGAAATCGTCCCGCGCCTCGACCCGGAGCGTGACCTCCTCGATGTTGCTCGCCCGCCAATCGCGGCCCGGACGCACGATCTTCACCTCGGGCTTGTTGTCGGGCTCGACGGTGATGAAGTAGTCCTCGGTCAGCTTCACCGAGGCGTCGTTGAACAGCGTCGAGATGTAGTACTCGCCGTCCTCGCGCACCTCGAGGCGAGCGACCGCGACGTTCTCCGCGTCGGGCCGCGACTCCATCGGGATGCGCTCGCCGTTCGCGACGAGCTCCGCCGCGTTCAGCGGCTGGTCCGTCTGGATCTCGACGACCACGTCGGTGCCTTCGACCGCGCGGATGTCCGCGCCGGGATCCTCGACGTACGGATCGCGCCGCGTCCAGTTCGGGTAGTTGTACGTCAGCTTGATGCCGGTCACGCGCGGCAGGTCGACGACGTTGACCCGATACTCGGGGCTCCGGATACCCGCCGCGGTCACGTAATAGCGAAGCGGCTCGCGGACCGCGAAGAACGTGAAGTCGAAGCTGTCGCCGTTGCGCGCGCGGTTCATCGTCGCGCTTTCCCAGCGCCCGCCTTCCGCGAACTGCGCGAACACCTGCATCTCGGTCGGCGCAAACCCTTGCGCCTCGGCGGAGACGACGAGATCGCCGCCGCGCCGGATCGTGCCGTCACCGGGCTCGACGACGATGTGCTGCGGCGGCAGCGTGTCGCTGACCAGCCAGCCGGCCCACAGGTGCCGGACGCCGTAGCGCCAGTTGCCGGGACCGAAGGCCGCGAGCAGCACGAGCATGGCGACCGCGGCGATCGCACCGGCCGCCGGCAGCGAGATTTGCCGGCGCGGAATCTTCAGCGCGACGGGAATGCGCCGCGCGAGCTTCAGCGCGTCCTCGGCGAGCAGGCCGAGAAACGGTGTCGGCCGCTCGGCGCGCGCGAGCCCGTCGTAGGTTTCGAGCCGGCCGTCGAAGTCGGGCGCCCGCCGCTCGATGTCCTGGATGCCGCGATTGCGGGCGAGCAGCCGCAGCGGATAGAGGATCACGCCGACGACGATCGCGCCGAGCAGCAGAAACAGCACGACGCGGGCCGCGATCGTGAACTGCGCGTCGAACGCGCGCCGCATGCCGAGATAGACCGCCGCAACGGTGACCACGAGCGCCGCGCCGCCCGCGAGCGCGGCGCCCCGCGCGATGATCAGCCTCTTCAGGCGATCGCGGAACTCGGCGAGGTAGGCCTCGAGCTGCGACTGTGCGGTCAGCTTGGTCGTCACTGGGCGATCCCCCTTCGAACCCTAAGATGCCAGTTTCCTACCCAGGATTCCATGACCACCGCGGCCAATAGCAAAATCAGCAACCACTGCGCGAGCGACACGGGCGCGGCCTCGTCCTCGACCCCCGGCGCGGCGGCCGTCGAGCCCTCCGCGGCCGGCTGGCCCAATCCTTGCCAACGCTCGACCTGCGCCGTCTCGAGCATCGCGAGATCCGCCTCGCGCACGTCGAAATTCACCGCGACGAGCTCCGTCGTGCCGCCGCCGACCACCTCGTAGAACCCGAGCTGATCGAGCACGACGTCGCCGCTGCCGCCGGCGAACCCGAGCGCGGGCTCGCCGCGCGGATCGAAGATCTGCCCGCCGCGCAGGCCGAGCGCCCGCACCGCGAGCGTGCTGCCGAGCTCGGCCTCGGTCGAGAACCCGGCGCCGCCGAGCAGATGGTTCGCGATACCCGCGACGAGCGGCACGAACACCGGCTGCACCGGCAGATCGTTCCACTCTCGGTCGAGAGATGACATGAACAGCATCACACGGCCGTTACCGTGCGTCCGCTCGAGGAGGAGCGGCGTGCCGTCGTCGAGCGAGACGAGCACGCGGTCGCCCGCCTGCGGGTCGAGCGCGGCGAAGCGGAAGAACTTCGCCGCGCGCAGCTCGTCCGTGCCGCGGAGCGCCGGATGCGAGCGGTCGGCGGCACCGATCGACGCGTAACCCTCGCCGCCGGGCGCGGACACCGACCGGAGCGGCTGCCCCGTGATCGGCACGGTGCCGAGCGACGTCGAGCGCGGCCCGAACGCGAGCAGCAGCGCGCCGCCCCCGTCGACGTAGCTCGCGAGCGCGTTCGTCTCCGCCGGACCGAGCACACCCGCATCGGTCACGATCACGAAGCTGTAGCCGCCGAGCGGCCGCTCGCCGAGATCGCGCGGCGTCGCGCGCTCCGCGGTCAGCGACAGACCGCGCAGCGTCTCGAGCGCGGCGCCGGTGAAGAGCGCCGCGCGCCCGCGTGCGTCGCCCGCGACGACGAGCACGGTGCGAGGCTCGGGCCGCTTCAGCACGAGGTACCGGCGGTCGTCGGTCTCGAGCCGGTCGCTCGGAGAGAGCGAGACGGTCACGCGGTTCGCGCCGGAGCGCAGGTCGAGTGCCGGGAACGACACCTCCGCCCGGCCGCCCGGCTCGAGCCGCACGCGCTCCTCCGCGACGGTCGAGCCGTTCAGCTCGAGCCGAACGGTCTTGTCGGCGGGCTCCGGCGCGTAGGACACGACGCTCGCCGAAAGCTCGCCGGTCGCGGCCGAGCCGCCGAAGCTCTCGACCGCCCAGTTCGGCGACTGCGCATTGCCGACGACGTGCACCCGGATGTCCGCGGGCGTGCGCGGCGCGAGCTCCGCGAAGCGAGTCGGCAGGCTCGTCGCCTGCGCGTCGGTCACGAGATGGAGGACGACCGGAAGCTCCGCGTTGCGCAGCACGCCGTCGAGCGAGCGCGTCAGCTGCCCGTAGTCGATCCGGAAGACGCTCGGCCGCGTGCTCGTGACGGCCTGACGGAGCACGGCGCGGTCCGCGGTCGGCGCGGTCAAGACCTCGAGCACGCGGCCGGCCGCGAGGACCTGTGCGCGGTCCTCCGCCCGCAGATCGTCGATCACGTCGGTCGCCGCGTCGACCGCGTCGTCCCAGCGGTCGCCGTACGCCATCGAGGCCGAACGGTCGAGCACGATCACGTGCAGCTCGGCGCCGTCGCCGCCCGCGGCCGCCGTCGGCGAGCGAAACAGCGCGGGCTCCGCGAACGTGAGCGCGAGCAGCACGAGGAGCGCGATCCGGAACGCGAGCAGCAGCAGGTACTGCAGCTTCTTCGCGAGCACGCGGCGCGGCTCGCCGGGCTCGAGGAACATCAGCGAGCTGAAGCGCTGCTTGTTCGGGTTGTCGGACGACAGCCGGTGCAGCCACAGCGGCAGCCCGATTGCGAGCAGACCGGCAAGGAAGAGAGGCGCGAGAAGGGTCATAGGTGCTCGGTGGTTGCGTCAGCCGCGCCGCTGCCGGAAGAGCAGGTAGCTCCGCAGCACCGCGTCGAGCGGCTCGGTGATGTCGACGAACTGATAGTCCGCGCCGGCGCGAAGCGCCGCGCGCTTCACGGCCTCGATGTGCTCGGCGATCCGCTCGCGATAGCGCGAGCTCATGAAGATCGGCGACACCTCCATCGTCTCCCCGGTTTCCATGTCCTCGAACAGCGCGGACTCCTTTAGCGTCGGCTTCAGCTCCTGGGGATCGAGCACATGGAACAGCACGACGTCCTGGCCCTGATACGCGAGCGGCTGGACGCCGGCGAGGAGCGCCTCCGGGTCGCAGTAGAAATCCGAGATCACGGCGACGAGACCGCGGCCTTTCTCGAACTCGCGGAACCGCTCGAACGGCTTCCTCAGATCCGTGCCGGTGCCGGGCTCCGCCCGGTCGATCGCGTGCAGCACGCCGGAGAGCTTGCCCGCGCGCCCGGACGGCTGGCGGTGCTCGCGCACCTCGTCGTCGAAGATGATCAGCCCGACCGCGTCGTGCTGGCGCGACGCGAGGTAGGCGAGTGTCGCGGCGAGGTACTTCGCGTACTGCAGCTTCGTGACCTTGCCCGAGCCGTAGCCCATCGACGCGCTCGCGTCGAGCAGGATCACGAGGCGGGTGTTCGTCTCGCCGACGTAGCGCTTGATGTAGGTGCGCTCCGTGCGCGCGTACACGTTCCAGTCGACGAACCGCGGGTCGTCGCCTTCGTTATACGCGCGGTACTCCGCGAACTCCTGGCTGAAGCCGTGGAACGGCGAGCGGTGCAGACCCGTCAGGAACCCGTTGACGACCGCGCGTGCGATCAGCTCGAGGTTCGAGAGCCCCGCGAGCGTCTCGGGCTTCAGCAGGTGCTGCGGGGACGACGACACGTCAGCTCGCCCGCGCCTGCCGCTGGCCGCCCTGGACGTGGTCGATCAGCTGCTTCAGCACGTCGTCCACCTCGACCTTGTCGGACTCGGCGAAGTAGTTCGTCAGCACGCGATGCCGAAGCACCGGCAGCGCGAGCGCCGCGACGTCCTCGCGCGTGACGTGATAGCGGCCGGCGCCGAGCGCGCGTGCCTTCGCCGCGAGCGTGATGAACATCGTCGCGCGGACGCTCGCGCCGTACTGGATGTAGCGGCGGACGACTTCGGGCGCGTTCGGGTCGTTCGGCCGCGTCCCGCGCACGAGGTCGACCGCGAAGCGGTTCACCGATTCCGCGACCGGCACCTGCCGCACCAGCCACTGGAACTTCAGGATCTGCTCCGGCGTCGTGCAGGCCTTGATCTCCGGCAGATCCATCCGCGTCGTGTTGCGGTTCACGACCTCGAGCTCGTCTTCCGCCGACAGGTAGTCCAACACGACATTGAAGAGGAAGCGGTCGAGCTGCGCTTCCGGCAACGGATACGTGCCCTCGAGCTCGATCGGGTTCTGGGTCGCGAGCACGAAGAACGGCCGGTCGATCTTGTGGTGGTGACCGCGGACGGTCACCGAGAACTCCTGCATCGCCTCGAGCAGCGCGGCCTGCGTCTTCGGCGGCGTGCGGTTGATCTCGTCCGCGAGCAGCACGTTCGCGAAGATCGGCCCGGGCACGAACGTCCACGTGCGCCGTCCGGTCGTGATGTCCTCCTCGATGATGTCGGTGCCGGTCACGTCGGTCGGCATCAGGTCCGGCGTGAACTGGATGCGCTTGAACGTGAGGCCGAGCGCTTGTGCGAGCGTGCGCACGAGCAGCGTCTTCGCCGTGCCCGGCATGCCGGTGATCAGACAGTGGCCGCCGACGAGAAGCGTCAAGAGCAGATGCTCGACCACCTCGTCCTGGCCGACGATGATCTTCCGCACTTCGCCGCGGATCGCGTCGAACGAGCGGTTGAAATCCTCGATCAACGCCCGGGTCTCTTCGGTGTCCATATGGTTGTGCAGCGGTTCGCTCAACGTACGATCTCCAATAGCAGTTCCTGAGCTTCGCGGTAGTGCGGAGCGATCTCGAGAGCATACAGCAGATGCTCGCGCGTCCTCGGCAGGTCGTCGGCCGCGTGATAGGCGCGCGCGAGCCGGTAATGGGCGTTCGCGACGTCGTGCGGGCTCATCGCGAGAAACGCCTGATATTCGAGCAGCGCGTCCTCGTGCTCGCCCGCCTCGAGCAGCCAGTCGCCGAGCTTCGCGTGCAGATCCCGGTCGAGCGGCGCGACCATCCGCATGTCGCGCAGCACGGCAAGAGACGCGTCGTCGTCGCCTGCCGCGCGCAGGTCGTCGGCGAGCCGCATCAGCGCGCCCGGATCGTGCCCGCCGAGCCGGTGGTACGCCGCGAGCGCGGCCGTCGCGAGCTCCGCTTGCCCGAGCTGGCGGTGCGCCTCCGCCTTTACGAGATACGGGCTGCCCTCGTCGACGTAGTCCGGAAAGAGCTCGACCGCGCGCTCGGCCGCGTCGAGCGCCCCGGCCCAGTTGCCGTCGCGGGCTTGCTCGTGCGCTTGCTGCTGAGCGCGCTGCCATGCCTCGAAGTTCTGCACGACCGAGCCGAACAGCGAATCGAGATGGGCGGCGAACGCCTCGTCGAACGCCTCGGGCTCGATGCCGAGCGCGCTGCGGATCGCCTCGGCCGTATCGCGGCCGTCGCCGAATGCGCCGAGCATCGCGCGGAGCGCCGCTTGCCCCCAGCGCTCGGCGATGTACTCGCAGACGAGCCCGGCCTGCATGTAGGAGACGATCACCTGCGCGGGATAGCTCGGACGGATGAAGCCTCGATCGAGCTCCGCGACCGGTAGCAGCTTCTCCTCCTTCATCGCCTCGAAGAACGGCAGCGCGATGTGGCGGCCGGGCAGCGGGCCGGTCGCCCACTCCTCGTGCACGGAGACGCCTTCGCTGAACCAGCGCGGGACGAGATGCGCGGTCGCCTCGAGCGTGAACACGTGCGCCATCTCGTGCCAGAGCGTCGTGCCCCAGTGGAACTCGCTCGCGCTCCTGCCGGACGGGCTGTCCATCGCGACGAGATAGCCGAACGTCACGCCGAGCAGGCCGATGCCCGGCAGCCCGGAGGTGCGGACGGCGAAATCGTCGTGGTCGGGATACAGCTCGACGACGACCGGCTCCTCGAGCTCGAAGCCGTAGCGCTCCGAGAACGTATCGATGCTGCGGTTCACGAGATCGAACACATAGGGCTCGAGCACCGGCGCCTCGTCCTGGTGCAGCCGCATCAGCACCGGCGGCGCGGGCTCGCCGTCCGGCGAGGACGCGCGCGGCCGCTCGATCACGACGAACCGGTCGAAGCTGTCGATCAGGCGCAGCGTGTTCACGATCTGCGCGCTGAACGGGTCGCCACGGTACGCGAGCGCGAGGTGCTGCTGCGCCTCGTCGATCCGGTTCTCGCGCAGCAGGTTCACGCCGAGCTCCGCGTGCGCGGCGTAGAGCGTCGGCTCGATCTGCACCGCCCGCTGGAGCAGCTCGATCGCCTCGCGGTAACGGCGCGTGATCACGTAGAAGTGCGCCGGGATCGAGTAGATCTCGCCGTAGCTCGGGTTGTAGGCGAGCGCCCGCTCGGTCCACTCGCTCTCGGTCACGCCGCGCAGCAGATCCGCGGACGCCTTCAGCGCGTAGACCTCGAGCGGCGGAAGGTCGCGGCGCTCCGCGATCTCGAGCGCGAGGTCGAGCTCCGCGTCGCCCTCGTCGACCGCGCCCTCCTCGAGGCTGATGCGCGCGCGCAGCAGCCGCGCGGCCAAGTTGTCCCGATCGGCCTCGAGGACCTCGTCGAGCCAGCGCCGGGCCCGATCCTCGAACCGGCCGGCCGACACCTTCGCGAGCCCGAGCTTCGCCGGCACGTAGTCCGGGTCGAGCTCGAGGCTCTCCTGAAACAGCCGCACGGCCTCGTTGTCCTGATGGGTCGCGAGGAACAGCTCGCCCCAGCGCGTCCGGAGCCGGGCATCGTCCGGATATGCGGCGATCGCTGCCTGGAAGTGCCCGTTCGCGCCGCGGACGTCGCCGATCGCGCGCGCGGCCTCTGCCTTGATCCGTGGATCCGGATCGTCGACGAGCAGCGCGGTGTAACAGTTACGGGCCTCGGCGTCCCGCCCGCGATAACGGTCCGCGTCGCACGCCGCGAGCGCCTCCGGACGATCGGCGCCGTACTCGATGTCGAGCGCCGCGGCGAGGCCCGCGACCCCGAGCGACACGCAGCCGATCAGGAGCCGCATGCCGCAGGTCGCGCGTGCCACCGCGGTCACTCCGCTCCTGCGGCGTCGAGCTGCCGCTGCACCAGCGCGAGCTCGACCAATAGCTTCTGCAACTCTTCCATGTACACGCCGGCCTCCATGCCTTCGCGCCGCGCGCGAAGGGCGTCGATCTCCCCTTCGAGCCGCTCGACCTCCGCGACGAGCGCCGCCGTCGCCGGTGTTGCCGCCGGCCGCTCGGTCAGCCGCGCGACGTTGAAGCGCGCGGCCGCGTCGCCGACCAGCTGCGGATGCTCGGTCGCGAGCGTCCCTTGCGACTCGAAGCTGTCCGCGACCGCGCGCGACGCGAAATCGAAAGCTTCCTGCGCGGTCAGCGTGCCGTTCTTGTTGATGTCCGCCGCCTCGCTCGAGAGCGCCGCGGCCCAATGCTCGGCGAACCGCGTCGCGTTGCGCTCCGCGCCGCTGCGGGTCGCCGTGATCACCGTGCGGCCGTCGGCGGCCCACGCGTCGAGCACGGCGCCGCTCGCGCTCGTCGCGTTGACGATCAGCTGGTTCCGCGCCTTCAAGCCTGCAAAGAGCTGCGCGAGCTCCTCGCCGTCGAGATCCGGGCCCGCGAGGTTCAGCTTGTAGCGCTCGCCGTCGTGGCTGCCGTGGCCGATCAGAAAGATCGCGACGCTGTCCGCGGGCTGGACGCGCGCGGCGAGCGCCTCGAGCCGCTCGCGCACCGCGTCGCGGGTTGCCTCCTCGCCGACGAGCACGTCGACGAGCGCGGGGTTGCCGGCCGTCCGGCGCGCGGCCGCCGCGAGCCGCTCGGCCTGCGCGGCGAACTGCTCGTCGTACTTCGGCTGCCCGCCGATGCCGGCGACGATCAGGTAATAGAGCTCGGCCCGCGCCGCGGCGGGCGCGGCGAGCAATGCCGCGGCCGCGACGACGCCTGCCCAACGTACGCTCACAGCCGCCCCCAGAAGAGTCTGAGCAGCCACTCGGCGGCCTTCAGGCCGAGCAGCAGCAGGAAAAAGATCGGCATGTTCCAAAGGTCGAGGATCTGCCGCTCGACGATGCCGGCCTCGGAGAACCGCACGGCCTCCGGCAGCGCGGCCAGGTCGCCGAGCGTGAAATAGCGGCCGCCCGTCGCGTCGGCGATCCGCTCGAGGAGCGCGCGGTTTTGCTGCACGCGGAAATGCTCGGTCACGCCGTCCTCGCGCCGCACGGCGAAGCGGGCGGTGCCGAGCGGCTCGCCGTTGCGCTCCGCGCGCGCCTCGAAGCGATAGACGCCGGGCTCGGCCGCATCGTAAACGGCCTCGTACACGCCGGGCTCGCCGGGCACACGGCGCATCTCGATCGTCGTCGGCGGGCCGAAGCCGAGCGCGGCGTCCACCGTCACGACCGCGTCGCTCGCGGGCTCGAACTTCTTGTCCTTCACCTCTGCGCGCAGGCGAACGTTCGTCTCGTCGGCATAGAACACGCGGTCGGCGGTCAACGTCACCCGCCGCGGCGCGCTCGTCGCGAGCGCCTGCAGCAGCTGACGCCAAAACGTTTCGTGGCGCTGGTCCTCGTGCGGCAGCTGCATCTGCCAGCGCCACGTGCCGCCCGTCGCGAGGATGTACGCGTTGCCGAGGCCGTAGCGCTGCTGCACGAGCAGCGGCTCCGAAGCCCCGCGGGTCCGCGCCTCGAGCAGCGTCACGGCGCCCGGCTTCAGGCCGTCGAGCCGTTGGAAGTCCGCGATGTCGGGCAGCTCCTCCCAGCGCGCGAGATTGTCGGCGTCCGCGGCCGCGAGCCGCGTCAGCGCCGAGCGCCGCCCCTCGGCGGTCAACACGGCCTTCGCCGGCTCGCGCGAGAAGGTCGGCGCGTCCGGCACGGCGAGCCGCGCGGGCAGCACCTCCGCCACGACGGTCGAGCCCCAGCCCCCGTCGGCGAGGCCGCGGCGGCCGCCGAGCATCAGCAGGCTGCCGCCGCGCCGGCTGACGAAGTCGCGAATCATCTGCTGCTGCTCGACGCTGAGCGCAGCCGCCTCGTAGCTGCCGATCACGAGCGCGTCGTAGGCGAACAGCGCCTCCGCGTCGGTCGGGAAGCCGTTCGCCAGCTCCTCCGCGGACTCGACGCCCTGGCGGTAGAACTTGTTCGGCGTGGTCCTGAGCAGGCTCGCGAGCCGCACCGCGGATTTCTCGCCGATCGCGCGCCGCATGAACTTGTATTCCCAGCGCGGCTCACCCTCGATGTAGAGCACGTGACGGCGTTCCTCCGGCACTTCCATCGGCCGGAGCTGCGAGTTGTTCACGACGTTCGTTTCGCGCGGCAGCGCGTCGAGCGCGAAGCGGAGGTCCCGCACACCCGGCCGGCCGACGTCGATGTCGACCCACGTCGTCGTCACGCCGGCGCGATTCGGCAGGCGCACGGTCTGCGCCGCGAGGATCGCGTCGCCGTCGTACACCTTGAGCTCCGCGTCGCCGCCGCCGGAGTGGCGGATGCTGACCTGGGCGCTGACGCGCGAGCCCGGGAGGCCGACCTGCGGCACGACGACGTCCTCGAGCTCGAGGTCACCCTGAATGACCTCGGGGCCGACGCCGACGGTGTGCACCGGCACGCCGAAGCTCGCGATCTCGGCGATTCGGGCCGCGTCCAACGACGACGAGTTGTCCGCGCCGTCGCTGACGAGCACGACCGCGGCGAGCGCGCCCGACTGCACGCCGCGCAGCACCGAGAGGAGTGCGTCGCCCAAGTGGGTGACCGGGCCCGGCGGCGGCACCTGCTGGAGCGACGGCACCGGCACGGTATCGCCCGCGAACGCGTAGAGATCGACGTCGAACTGCGACTGCAGCTCCGGCAGGCCGCGCTCGGAGAGCGCGGTCACCGCTTCCTGGAGCCGCGAGCGCTGGCCGTCGCCGTAGCCCATGCTGGCCGAGGTGTCGAGCAGCACGGCCACGGAGTTTTCCTGCGGCCGGAGCGTTTGCGACAGCAGCGCCGGCCGCCAGAGAAGGGTCAGGACGATCCCGAGCATCAGCGTTTGCAGCACGCCGAGCGCGACGAGCTTCGCCGGCGACATACCGAGCTTGCGCCGGACGAGGCCGACGCCGACGAGAGCGGCGCCGGCGAGGATCGCGAAGGCGAGTAGCCAGACCGGCCAGCCGCTCGCGAACAGGAATTCGGACCGTTCGAACGTCGCAGGGGAATACTTGAACAACAGTTCGAACAAGGTCGCCTCAACCACCCACAGCAGTCATATTGACTCCGTCTCCGATACGGAGTGCCCCGCCGGCGCCCCCTTCGGCCCGCGGTGAGAGGGCCGCAGCTCCCCCGCGAGCGGCTCGGCCGATGGGATAGGCTGAGCTTACCCTTTGCGGCGCGCTCGCGCCTAGTGGCCGCGCGGCGGACGGCGGTGGAGCGTGCGCCGGCCTTCGCCCGGGGCCGCCGCGGCGTCGATGCAACGATGCCCCCGCGGCGGCCGGGCCGGGCGTAGTATCGAAGCTCTTCCTGCCGCGGCGAGTGTTACGGAACGGTAATGATGACTCTCGATCAGAAAAAGGCGGTGGTCGCGCGTTTCCTCCGCCGCTGCAACGAGTATGCGGAGCGCGAGATCGCCCGCTATCGGCTCGCGCTCGACGACGCCGATGCCGCGCGAGCGCTCGAGCTGCAGGACAAGATCTGCCACTGGAGCGCTTACCGGGCGTTCAATGCGTACGCGCTGACAGAGCTCGAAGGAACGGAGCTCGACGCATGGTTCGACGAGTAGTCCCCGGTTATCCGCCGATCACATATTTAAGGTGACCGAGCGCACGGCAGCGCCGAGCCGCGGTTGCAGCATGCCGGCGCACCGCCGAAGATGAGGGCAGCAGTCTCGCAAGCGCGCAATGACTCGACCCGCCCGCCACGAAGTGCTCGCCACCGCGGCCGTGCTCGGCGCCGCGTTCGCCGCGGCGGGTGACGAGTACGGCAACCGCGCGGAGCGCCCGACCGCCGAGCTGCATTTCACGCGGATGGTGTATTCCGACCGCGGCGCCCGCGGTTTCGGCCGGGCGTACGGCAGCTGGACGGTCGACTACCCGGAAGCGGAGCATCATTTCACCGAGGGGGTCACGCGGCTCACGCGCGTCGACGTCGGCCGCGAGAGCCGGATCCTGCCGGTCACGGACGACGCGATCTTCGACTACCCGTGGCTTTATGCAGTCGAGGTCGGCCGCTGGGAGCTCGACGACACCGAGGCCGAGCGGCTGCGAGAGTATCTGCTCCGCGGCGGCTTCTTGATGGTCGACGACTTTCACGGCACGCGGCAATGGCGCAGCTTCGCCGAATCGATGACGCGCGTGTTCCCGGATCGGCCGATCGTCGACATCGCGGATGACGACGAGGTGCTCCACGTTCTCTACGACGTCGATCAGCGCATCCAGATCCCCGGCGTGCGCGCGTTGATGTTCGGCTCGACCTACGAGGAGGACGGCGTCCAGCCGACCTGGCGCGGCATCTATGACGACGACGGGCGGCTGATGGTCGCGATCAACCACAACATGGACCTCGGCGACGCCTGGGAGCACGCCGACGACCCGTTCTACCCGGAGCCGATGACCGCCCTCGCCTACCGCTTCGCGGTGAACTACGTCATCTACTCGATGACGCACTAGTCGCGGCTGGACAGCCGCTCCTACGGGAAGAGTCGCGGCTGACAGCCGCTCCTACCGGAAGAGTCGCGGCTGGACAGCCGCTCCTACC
>CAYWGQ010000016.1:32790-40542 GCA_964457725.1 uncultured Gammaproteobacteria bacterium | reverse complement strand
CGATCGGCAACATGTCGCCCGAGTTCGGCAGCACGTGCGCGATCTTCCCCATCGATGCCGAGACGCTGCGCTACCTGTCGCTGACCGGCCGCTCGCCGGAGCAGATCGCGCTCGTCGAGGCGTACGCGAAGGAGCAAGGGCTCTGGCGAACGGCGGTCCGCGCGCGCTACAGCGACGTGCTGACGCTCGATCTCGCGGACGTCGAGGCCAGCATCGCCGGACCGAAGCGCCCGCAGGATCGCATCGCGCTGCGCAACGCGGGCGCGCAGGTCCGCGGCATGCTCGAGCAGAACGGCAAGGGCACCCGCCGCACCGTCGAGCGGGACGGGCAGCGCTTCGACCTCGAGGACGGCTCGGTCGTGATCGCGGCGATCACGAGCTGCACGAACACGTCGAACCCCGCGGTGATGGTCGGCGCAGGTCTCCTAGCGCGGAACGCGGTCGCGAAGGGCTTGAAGAGCCGTCCGTGGGTCAAGACGAGCCTCGCCCCAGGGTCGAGGGTCGTCAGCGAGTACCTCGCGAAGTGCGACCTGCTCGACGACCTCGAGCAGCTCGGCTTCAATCTCGTCGGCTTCGGCTGCACCACCTGCATCGGCAACAGCGGTCCGCTGCCGGACGAGATCGCGGCCGCGCTCGAGCCGAACGACATCCTCGCGTGCTCGGTGCTCTCCGGTAACCGCAACTTCGAGGGACGCATCCATCCGCAGGTGCAGATGAACTTCCTCGCGTCACCGCCGCTCGTCGTCGCCTACGCGCTCGCGGGGAACATGAAGATGGACCTCGTGAACGAGCCGCTCGGGACCGGCAAGGACGGCAAGCCCGTGTATCTCCGCGACATCTGGCCGACCGCGAGCGAGGTGCAGAATCTGATCGCCGAGCACGTCACCTCCGGCATGTTCGCGAAGACCTACTCGAGCGTGTTCGACGGCGACGAGAACTGGCGCGCGCTGCCGGTGCCGAGCGGCGAGACCTACGCGTGGGACGACGCCTCGACCTACGTGAAGCACCCGCCGTACTTCGAAGGGATGACCCTCGAGACCGAGCCGCCGCAGGACATTCGCGGCGCGCGCGTGCTCGCGCTGCTCGGCGATTCCGTCACGACGGATCACATCTCGCCGGCCGGCAACATCGCGCTCGACAGCCCCGCCGGCCGCTACCTGCGCTCGCTCGGGGTCGAGCGCAAGGACTTCAACTCCTACGGCAGCCGGCGCGGCAACCACGAGGTGATGGTGCGCGGCACGTTCGCGAACATCAGGCTGCGCAACAAGCTCGCGCCGGGCACCGAAGGGGGCTGGACCGTGCACGTGCCGAGCGGCGAGCAGATGTCGATCTACGATGCCGCGATGCGCTACCAGCAGGAAGGCACGCCGCTGATCGTGATCGCCGGCCTCGAGTACGGCGCCGGCTCCTCGCGCGATTGGGCCGCCAAGGGGACGAAGCTGCTCGGCGTCCGCGCCGTGCTCGTCGAGAGCTTCGAGCGCATCCACCGCTCGAACCTGATCGGCATGGGCGTGCTGCCGTTGCAGTTCCTCGAGGGCGAGAACGCGGCGAGCCTCGGCCTGACGGGTCACGAGACCTACGACATCGAGGGCCTCGGCGCCGGGCGCACGAAAGAGGTGCGCATCACGGCGACCGCGCCCGACGGGCAGCGCAAGGAGTTCCGTGCCCGCGTCCGGATCGACACCCCGAAGGAGCAGGAGTACTTCCTCCACGGCGGCATCCTCCACTACGTGCTCCGACAGCTCGCGACGGGGCGCGCCGCCACGTGAGGCGCTGACGGGCGGTGCGCGGGAAGCTCGCCGCGTGGCGCACGACGCGGGCCGGCCGAGCCGGTCTGCTCGCCGTCGTCGGCCTCGCAGCGCTTCTCGTCGTCAGCGCCGCGATCGGCTGGTACTGGTCCCGTGAGCCCGCGACGTTCTGGGTGAACGAATCGCATCCGGACCGCCCGGGCGCCGTCGGCTACGCGACCGTCGACACGCTGATCCGCACCGTCTCGTGGCTGCTCGACAAGCCCGGCGGCTACTTGAGCAATGACGTGATGCCGCCGTCGGTCTGGCTCGACAACATGCCGAACTTCGAGTTCGGCGTGCTCGTGCAATCGCGCGACCTGGCGCGCGTGCTGCGCAACGATTACAGCCGCTCGCAGTCGCAGTCGACGGAGGACCGCGATCTCGCGATCGCGGAGCCGGCGCTGAACTTCTCGAACGACTCGTGGATCTTCCCGCCGAGCGAGAGCCGCTACCGGGAAGCCATCCAGGCGCTCGAGCGGTACCGCGCGCGTCTCGTCGACGAGAACCGAGCCGACGCTCAGTTCTACTCGCGAGCCGACAACCTGCGCGAGTGGCTCGCGGTGGTCGAGCGGCGTCTCGGCAGCCTCTCGCAGCGCCTCGCGGCGAGCGTCGGCCAGACGCGCGTGAACATCGACCTCGCCGGCGCACCGGCCGGAGCGGCGACGCCGGAGCGCGCGGAGGTGATCGTGCGCACCCCGTGGCTCGAGCTCGACGACGTGTTCTACGAGGCGCGCGGCACCGCGTGGGCGCTCGTGCACTTCCTGCGCGCGGCGCAGTTCGACTTCGCCGGCGTGCTCGAGGACAAGAACGCGGTCGTCAGCATTCGGCAAGTCATCCGCGAGCTCGAGGAGGGCCTCGCCCCGGTGCGAAGCCCGGTGATCTTGAACGGCAGCGGCTTCGGCCTCTTCGCCAACCACTCGCTCGTGCTCGCCTCGTACCTCTCCCGTGCGCACTCGGCGGTGATCGACCTCCGAGAGCTGCTTCAGCAAGGCTGACTCGAACGATGGACATCAAGCTCTTCCTTGCCGTGTTCGGCACGATCTTTCTCGCCGAGGTCGGCGACAAGACGCAGCTCGCGACCCTGCTCTACGCGTCGAAGACGCCGTCGAGCCTCGCGACCATCTTCTTCGCGGCGTCGGCCGCGTTGATCGTCGCGTGCGCGGTCGGGGTGCTCGCCGGCGGCTTGGTCGCGCAGTACGTGAACCCGCGGTGGCTGCAGTGGGCCGCCGGCGCGGGCTTCATCGCGATCGGTATCGTCACGCTCGTCCGCGCCTGAGCGCCGCGGCAATGGCCCCTCGCCCGCCGCGGATCGTGATTCTCGGCGCGGGCTTCGGCGGCCTGTTCGCCGCCCGCACGCTCGCGCGCGTGCCGGCCGAGCTCACGATCGTCGATCGCTCTTCGCGCGCGGTTACGTCTGACCGTGCGCCCACAGCGGCACGTCCGCCCACGCGCGCGACAGCCGCCGATCGAGCCGCCGGTACTCCGGCTCGAAGCGCGCGACGAACGCCCAGTAGCGCTTCGAGTGGTTCATGAAGCGCAGGTGGCAAAGCTCGTGCAGCAGCAGATAGCGGACGACCTCGGGCTCGAGGAACAGCAGGCTCGCGTTCAGGCTGATGTTGCCGCTCGGCGAGCAGCTGCCCCACCGCGTGCGCTGCAGCCGCACCTGGATCCGCGTCGGCGTGAGCCCCACCGCACGCGCCTCGCGCAGCAACCACGGCTTCAGGTGCAACGCCCCCTGCTCGAGCAGCCAGCTGCGCAGCACCGCGGCCGCCCCGGCATGGTCCGGATCGCGCGTGACGATCGTGAGGCGGTCGCCGGCCGCGCTCCAGGACGGCCGCCGCCCTGCGGCGTGCGCGTACTGAAGCTCCCAGCTCTGGCCGACCGCAAGCAGCTCGACCCGCGACGGTAGCCGCTCCGACTCGTCGCCGTAGCGCTCGGCGATCTCCGCGCGCGCTCGCTCGATCCAGTCGCGATGCTCGGCGACGAACGCTTCGATCTCCGGCGGCCGAACACCGCGCGGCACGACCAGCTCGAGCGTGTGCGGGGGAACGAGGCGGAGAATCAGCCGGCGCGCGCGCCGGCTCGTGCGAATCGCGAGCGGCGCGTGGAGCACCCTGTCGACTTGCGGACGGTGATCCTCGAAAAGCCGCAGTTGCTGACTCGCCATGCTTGCAGCTCCACTCCCTGTTTCGGCCGCCTGCCAGGCAACCGTAGCACAAGAGCGGAACGGCAAGCGCGTCGGATCAGCCGCCGGCCAGAATTCGGTCGTGGAGAGCGAGTGCGTAGCGGTAGTCGGGCGCGATCAGCAGCGCGCGCTCGACGAGGTCGCGAGCGTCGCGAACCCGGCCTTCCGCGAGCCGTGCGGCGGCCAGCAGGGCGAGCGCTTCCGCTTCGCCCCAGCGGGGACCGGCGTCGCCCGCTCGCGCCTCGAACGCCTCCACCGCGGTTGCGAGCGCTTCGGCTGCGGCAGGCGGGACCGACTGCGAACCGTTCGCGAGCGTTCGGGCACGCACGAGATGGAGCCGCGGGTTCCGCGCGTCGAGCGCCGCCGCCCGCTCGAGCGCCTGCGCGGCGCGCCGCTCGAGCAGCAGTCGGCGCATCGGCTCCACGCGAGCGGCCGCGAGCGCACACGCGGCGGCAAGCACGAGCGATTCGGCTGCCGCGGGGCCGCGCGCGTCCCCTTCGGCGGAGGAGCGCCGGGCGCACTCGCCGAGCGTCTCGCGAGCCCATGGCGGCGCGGCGTCGAGCGTCGCGAGCCGGAGCGCCGCGAGCGCGCGGTAATAATCGCGGACCGCGCCGTCGGCCCCGCTTCGCTCCAGGGCCTCCCGCGCAGCTTCGATCATGGCCGGTTGCTCGGCGTGAAAGCCGTAGTCGATTCGTGTCGCGACGTCGGCGAGCTCGCTCCACGGGTCGGCGAGAGTCGTGCCCGCGGCGAGCGCCGCGATCGCCGCTAGCGCGATATTCGCGAGCTTGTCCATGGTCGGCCGAGTGTACCGGCCGCATTTGCCCCCCGCGCCGCCGCCCGTCACAATCCCGCCCCCATGCGCCTCGTCGATATCGGCGTCAATCTGACCCACGACAGCTTCGACCGAGACCGCGACGCAGTGCTCGAGCGGGCGCGCGCGGCCGGCGTCGACCGGCTGATCGTGACCGGGACGACGGTCGAAGCTAGCCGAGACGCGGCGGCGCTCGCCGACGCGCATCCGGGCGTGCTGTATGCGACCGCGGGCGTCCACCCGCACCACGCCGCGGAGCTCGACGCCGCGGCGCTAGACTCCTTGCGCGAGCTGCTCGGGCACCCCCGCGTCGTCGCGGCCGGCGAGTGCGGGCTCGACTTCTTCCGCGATTTCTCGCCGCGCGATGCGCAAGAGCACGCGTTCGCCGCGCAGCTCGAGCTCGCCGCGGAAGCGCGGCAACCGGTGTTCCTGCATCAGCGTGACGCGCACGAGCGCTTTCTCGCGATCCTCGAGCCGGTCGCGAAGCGGCTGCCGGGAGGCGTCGCCCACTGTTTCACGGGCGGCAAGGCGGAGCTGTTCGCGTACCTCGATCTCGGGCTCCACGTCGGCATCACCGGATGGCTCTGCGACGAGCGGCGCGGGCACGCGCTCCGCGAAGCGTTGCCGCACGTGCCGCTCGATCGCGTGCTGCTCGAGACGGACGCGCCGTATCTGCTGCCGCGCGACCTGTCGCCGCAGCCGCGCGATCGGCGCAACGAGCCCGCTTTCCTGCCGCACGTCGCCGCGCGCGCGGCCGCGCTGCTCGGCGTCCCGGTCGAGGTGCTCGCGGCCGCGAGCACCACCAACGCCGAGCGCCTCTTCTCGCTGCGCAACCGCTAGGGTTCGGCGCTACAGCCGCGTCGGCGTGACGAACGGCGCGGGCTCCGTCGCCGCGACGACCGCTTCCCATTGCGCGAGAAACGGCGCGACGAGCCGCTCGGTCTCCTTGCGGTCCGGCCGCGGATACAGCTCGGAGAGATCCTGCGGCAGCACGACGTCGCGCGGCTTGCCTTTGCTGAAGTCCGCCTCCGCGGCGAACAGCACGTGGCCCTCGACCGGCACGTCGCGCACGAGCTGCCGGAGCGCGGCGACGCGGTCGTACAAGGTGCTTTGCGGGTTCGGGATCGTGAAGCGGCGGCGGCGGCTCAAGATCGTCCACTCGGTCATCCGGTCGCTCGCGAAGACGATGCCGGCGAACGGCTTCACGTCGATGACGACGAAGCCCCTCGCCGTGAGCAGCAAGTGCTCGACGTGGATCTGGCCGCCCATGCCGTCCGGCAGGAGCACGTTCTTCAGCCGCTTCAGCGCGATCTCGCGCAGCACGCGGTCGATCGGCGTGCCGCGCCGGCGCCAGTATGCGATCGCCGGCGCGGCCAGCAGCAGCACCGCGAGGACGGCGACCCCGAGCCAGATCACTCTTTCAGATGGCACTTTAAGTTAATTCTTCAAGTTATTGTGCGTGTTAGCTCCACTGATCCAGCTCGGCCGCAAACGCAGCGAGCGTCGGCTCGAGCCGCACGCTCGCCGCCGGGCGCTCGAGCAGTGCCGCGAGCGCCGGCGGCACCGGAACGGGACGGCCGACGATCGGCTCGACGATCGTCTCGAACTTCGCCGGATGCGCCGTCGCCGAGACGACCCATGCCCCCGCGGCGCGGCGCTCCGCGGGCAGATGATCGTAGACCCAGAAGCCCGTTGCGGTATGCGGGCACCAGATTTCGCCGAAGCGCCGGTAGCCCTCCGCGATCTCGGCACGGATCTGCTCGTCGTCGACCGGATAGGATTCCACGGTCTCGCGCAACGAGGAGAGATCGGGCAGCAAGTGGCGAAGGCGCTCCATGTTGCTCGGGTCGCCGACGTCCATCGCGGAGGCGAGCGTCGCGACGCTCGGGCGCGGCTCGTAGCGGCCGGTCGACAGGAAATCCGGAATCGTTCGGTTCGCGTTGACAGCGAAGATCACCTCGCGGATCGGCATACCCATCGCCTTCGCCCAGACGCAGGCCACGCCGTTGCCGAGGTTGCCGGTCGGCACGATCGCGCCGATCGGCGCGCCGTGCGCGCGGTAATGCCAGAGCGCCGCGGCGGCGTGATACGCGACCTGCGGCAGGAGCCGGCCGAGGTTGATGCTGTTCGCCGCGCTCAACCGGTGGCGCGCGCTCAAGCCCGGGTCGGTGAACGCGGCCTTGACGAGCGCCTGGCATGTATCGAACGAGCCGTCGACCTCGAACGCACGGACGTTGTCGCCCCAGCAGGTGAGCTGGTGCTGCTGGCGCGGCGAGACCTGCCCGCGCGGGAACAGCACGCCGACGCGAATGCCGCGGCGGCGATGGAACGCGGCCGCGACCGCGCCGCCGGTGTCGCCGGACGTCGCGACGAGAATCGTCAATGGCCGGGGATCGGCGTCCGCTCGCCGTGCGAGCGCGCGCTCCATCGTGGCGGCGAGAAAGCGGGCGCCGACGTCCTTGAACGCGGCGGTCGGACCGTGAAAGAGCTCGAGAACCGCGAGCGGCGCGTCGCCGTCGGCGAGCGTGCGCAGCGGCACCGGGAAGTTCAGCGCCTCGGCGGCGATCGACGGCAGCTCCTGCTCGAGCTCCGAGCCCGCGAAGAACGGCGCGAGCAGCTCCGCCGCGATCTCCGCGAGCGACTCGCCGCGCATGCGCTCGGGATCGAGCCGCGGCAGCTCCTCGGGCACATAGAGCCCGCCGTCCGCGGCGAGGCCGCCTAGGACGGCGCTGAGGAGATCGACCTGTTCCGCCCCGCGGGTGCTCGAATATCGCATGCCGGCACGCAGTCAGTCCTGATTGCCGCGCAACATGCTACAGAGCCGCAGCAGATCCGCGAAGATACCGGCCGCGGTGACCGCCGGCCCGGCCCCGGGCCCCCGAACGATCAGCGGATTGTCGCAGTAGCGGCCGGTCACGAACTGCACGATGTTGTCCGTCAGGCTGATGTTCGCGAACGGATGCTCC
>CAYWGQ010000016.1:0-32766 GCA_964457725.1 uncultured Gammaproteobacteria bacterium | reverse complement strand
GTCGACCTCGGCGACGTAGCGCAGCACTTTGTTCGCACGGCGCGCCTCGGCGACCCGATCGGCCATCGGCGCGTCGAAATCGGGCAGCCGCTCGAGGAACTCCTCCACCGATGCGTTCGCGAGCGCCGCAGGCGCCAGGCTCTCGACCTCGATGTCGCCGAGCTCGAGATCGAGCCCCGCCTCGCGCGCGAGAATCACGGCCTTGCGCGCGACGTCCATGCCGGACAGATCGTCCCGCGGATCGGGCTCGGTGTAGCCGCGCGCCTTCGCGTCGCGGACGATCTCCGAGAACGGCCGGCTGCCGTCGAACACGTTGAAGAGATACGCGAGCGTGCCGGAGAAGATACCGCTGACGCTGCGAATCTCGTCGCCAGTCTCGACGAGGTCCTTCAGCGTGTGGATCACCGGCAGCCCCGCGCCGACCGTCGCCTCGTAGAGAAAATGCACGTTGCCGCCGCGGGTGAGCCGCTTCAGCTCCCGGTAATAGGCCATCGGCCCGCTGTGCGCGCGCTTGTTCGGCGTGATCACGTGGATGCCCCGGCCGAGCCACTCCGCATAGCGGTCCGCGACGGCCTGGCTCGCGCTGCAGTCGATCAGCACTGCATGGGGCAGGTAGTCGCTGCGCACGTGATCGACGAGGCGGTCGATGTCCGTCGGCTCGCCGCCGTCGGCGAGCCGCTCGCGCCAGCCGCCGAGATCGATGCGCTGCTCGTCGAGCAACATGCGCTTCGACCCGCCGATCGCGCGCACGCGCAGGTCGAGATTGAACTTCTCGCGCAAGTTCCGTCCGGCCGCGGCGAGCTGCTCGAGGAGCGCGCCGCCGACGGAGCCCGGGCCGATCACGCCGATCGACACCGTCTTCGCCGACAGATAGAAGCTGCTGTGCACGGCGCGGAGCGCACGCGTGATGTCCTTCGCGGCGATCACCGCGGAGATGTTGCGCTCGGACGCGCCCTGCGCGATCGCCCGGACGTTGATGCCGGCCGCGCCGAGCGTGCGGAAGAAGCGGCCCGCGCTGCCGGGGAGCCCCGCCATCCCGTCGCCGACGACCGCAAGGATCGCGCACCCCTTCGTCACCTCGACGCGCTGCACCTGCCCTTGCGCGAGCTCGACCGCGAACGCGCGCTCGACGACGCGGCGCGCCTGGTCCGCCGACTGCTCGCGCACGGCGAAGCAGATCGAATGCTCGGAGCTTCCCTGCGAGATCAGCATCACGGAGACGTTCGCCTCGCGCAGAGCGCCGAACAGCCGGTCCGCCGTCCCGGGCACGCCGATCATGCCGGAGCCCTCGAGGTTCACGAGCGCGACGCCGTCGATGCCGCTGATGCCCTTCACGAGCCCGTTGCGCGGCGCCGCGGACGCAGAGATCCGCGTGCCAGGATGCGCCGCATTGAAGGTGTTGCGGATCCGGATCGGGATGCGCAAGCCGACGGCCGGCGCCATCGTCTGCGGATGGATCACCTTCGCACCGAAGTACGCGAGCTCCATCGCCTCGTTGTAGGACATCTCCGGAATGATCTTCGCTTCGGGCACGCGGCGCGGATCGCCGCTCATCACACCGTCGACGTCGGTCCAGATGTTCACCTCGTCGGCCGCGAGCAGCGCACCGAAGATCGACGCGGAGTAATCGCTGCCGTTGCGCCCGAGCGTGGTCGGCAAGCCCTCCGGGTCGCTCGCGATGTACCCGGTGATCACGACGATGCCCCCGAAGCCCGCCGGCAGCGCCTTCGCGAGCCGCGGCCGCGTTTCGTCCCACGCGACGATCGGCCCCATCTCGCCGTGCTCGATCACGAGCACGTCGCGCGCGTTCAGGAAGCGGACGTCACGGTCGCCGGCCGCGCGCTGCTCGAGCAACGCGGCCAGAAGCTTCGCGGACCAGATCTCGCCGAACCCGGAGACGAGATCGCGGCTGCGATGAGACGCCGAGCGCACGAGGGTCAACGCCTTCAGCACGCTCGAGATGTCGTCCATATCCTGCGCGTGGGCGTCGAGCAGCTGCGCGGCGCGCTCGCGGCCGAGCAGCTCGACGGCCGTCTCCTCGTAGCGCCGCCTGAGCAGCGCGAGACCCTCGTCGACCGGCTCGCGGCGTGCGGCCTTGTCGATCAGCCCGAGGAGCTCGTCGGTGACGCCGCGCATCGCCGACACGACGACGCCGACGGGCCCCGCGGCGCCGCCTTCGACGATGTCGGCGACGAGGCGGAAGCAGCGCGCGTCCGCGAGGCTCGTGCCGCCGAACTTGTGAATGATCCAGCCCATGCAGTGTTTCTCAGCCCAGTGGGAGCGGCCGCCGTGCCGCGACCGCCGCTAGGCTCGGCCCCTTGCGGCGCCTACGGCAGATGCCGTTTCTGCTCTCCTCGGCGCACGCGGCCGCGTGCGGCGGTCGCGAGCATAGCAGAACGGCGCAGCGAAGCGAGCGACGCGCGCCGCGGAGCCGATCACGCGCGCGTCATCAGCTCGTTCCGGAACGCGGCGATCGTCGCTGCATAGTCCTCGGTCGCGAAGATCGCCGAGCCCGCGACGAACGTGTCCGCGCCCGCCGCCGCGACGCGGGCGACGTTGTCGACCTTGATGCCGCCGTCGACCTCGAGCCGGATCGGCCGGCCGGAGGCGTCGATGATCCGGCGTGCGGCCGCGATCTTCGCGTACGCGGAGTCGATGAAGCGCTGCCCGCCGAAGCCGGGATTCACCGACATCAGCAGCACGAGGTCGACCTTGTCGAGCACGTGATCGAGCCAGTCGAGCGGCGTCGCGGGATTGAACACGAGGCCGCTCCGACAACCGTGGTCCCGAATCAGCTGGAGCGACCGGTCGAGGTGCTCCGTCGCCTCCGGATGAATGCTGATGATGCTCGCACCGGCCTCCGCGAAATCCGGAATGATCCGGTCGACCGGCTTCACCATCAGATGGACGTCGATCGGCGCGGTCACGCCGTAGTCGCGGAGCGCCTTGCAGACGAGCGGCCCGATCGTCAGGTTCGGCACGTAGTGGTTGTCCATCACGTCGAAATGGATCAGGTCGGCGCCCGCCGCGAGCACGGCGTCGACCTCCGCGCCGAGTCGCGCGAAGTCCGCAGACAGGATGGACGGAGCGATCCAGTAGGGTTGCATGCGACGCGATTATTTCACGGCGCAGGCCGCGTTGCCTCATTCGCGGCCGGCCGCGGCGGCGCGGCGAGGCCCGTGCTCGCGACCAGCGCGAGGCCGATCAGCGCGCCGAACACGAGCAAACCGCTGCGATAGCCGCCGGCGGCGCCGGCCCCCGCCGCGCCGATCGCGGCGGCCCCGAAGAGCTGGCCGCTGCTCAAAAACAGCGTCAGCATCCCCTGCCCCGCACCCTTGCGGTGCTCGCCGGCGTGCTGGAGCGTGAGGTAGCGGAGCGGCGCGCCGAGGAGCCCGGAAAGGCCGAGCCCGATCAGGACGCCCGCGCCGTAGAAGCTCGCGATCGTCAGCGGCAGCAGCGCGAACGCGGCGAGGCCGGTCGCGGTCAACGCGAGCCCGAGCCGCACGACGAGCGGCGCGCCGCGGCGATCGAGCAGCCAGCCGGCCGCCGGTGCGCCGACGATCAGCGTGCCGACCAGCGGCAGCAGCATGAAGCTCGCGCGCGCGGGCTCCGTGCCGAGCCCGCGAACGGCGATCTCGGGCAGGAACACGAGCCCGGCCTCGACGAGCCCGACCGCGAACGCGATCGCGCCGACGAGGCGGAGCTGTGCCGATCCGAGCAGGTCCGGATGGAGCAGCGGCTCGGGGGCGCGGCGCTCGATCCGCCAGAACACGAGCGCGGCGAGCACCGCGGCGAGGAGCGCGAGCCCGACGTCCGCTCGCGCGATGCCGCCGCCGGGCACCGCGGGGTCGATCCGGCCGATACCCCAGACCATCGCCGCGAGCGCGGCGGCGAGCGCGGCCGCGCCCTTCGCGTCGAACCGCAGCGGCCCCGGCGAGCGGCGCTGCGGCAACGTGCGCCAGCCGCCCGCGATCACGGCGGCCGCGAGCGGTACGTTCACGAGGAATAGCCACTGCCAGCCGAACGGCAGCAGCAGCCCCCCGAGCACCGGGCCGATCGCGAACGCGACGCCGAAGACGGCGCCGATCAGCCCGAGCGCGCGGCCGCGCCGCTCGAGCGGGATCGTCTCGGCGACGACTGCGCTCGCGATCGGCAGCGTGCCGCCGGCGCCGAAGGCCTGGAGCGCTCGACCGGCGAGCAGCAGCTCGAAGCTCGGCGCCGCGGCGACCGCAATCGAGCCGAGCCCGAAGAGCGCGATTCCGAGCACGTAGACGTCGCGGCGCCCCCGCGCGTCCGACAGCTTCGCAAGCAGCGGCGCGCCGAGCAGATAGAACAGGATGTACGCGCTGAAGACCCAGGACAGCCGGCGCGGATCGACGCCGAATGCGTCGCGAATCGCGGGCAGCGCGGGGCCGACGATTGCGATGTCGAGCGCGCCCATCAGCACGCCGGCAAAGAGCACGGCGAGCACGCGGGCAGCGGCGGGTGCGGCGCTCACGGCGGACGGCTCAGCGGGCCCGGAACGGCCGACCCGAACGGGCGTTCTCGAGGTGCTCGACCGCGTCTCGGCGCGCGGGCGGCAGCGACGCGTGAGCAGCCGTCGGCCACAACCCAGAAGATACCTTAAATACAGCCGATAAGCACATGTTTCGTATTACAAACACCGTGCGCCGCGTCGTCGCGCACGCCCGATCATACACGAGCGTCCCTCCCGATCAGGGCTCCGCCGCAACCACGTCCGCGTGCCGCGGGTGCACCTCGACCGTGACGTGCACCAGGTTCAAATCCGACGCGACGCGCCGCTTGTAGTGCTCCGGCGAGCGCGGACGGTCCGTGACGATCGAGATCACCGCCGAGTAGATGCCCGGCCCGATCGCCCAGACATGCAGGTCCGCGACGCGGTCGCCGTCGTGCGCCTCGATCGCGCCGCGGATCGCCTCGCAGACGTCGCGCGGCGCGCTCCGGTCGAGGAGCACCGCGCTCGTCGACCGAAGCAGGCCGAGAGACCAGCGGGCGACGAGCACGGCGCCGACGATGCCCATCGCCGGATCCATCCACCCGAAGCCGAAGTACTTCGCGCCGAGCAGCGCGAAGATCGCGAGCAACGACGTCAGCGCGTCCGCGAGCACGTGCAGGTACGCGGAGACGAGGTTGTGGTCGTGCACATCGGGCCGGCCGGCGGCGCCGGGGGCCGCGGCCGGCGAGTGCTCGTGCCGGTGATCGTGATCGTGGTCGTGGTCGTGGACATCGGACCCGTGATCGTGCCCATGCCCGCGGTGCCCGAGGATCAGCACCGACACGCCGTTCACGGCCAAGCCGACGATCGCGACCGCGATCGCCTGATCGAACGCGATCGGCACCGGCACGACCAGCCGCTCGACGCTCTCCGTCGCCATCACGAGCGCGAAGCCGGCGAGCAGCACTGCGCCGGTGAAGCCGCCGAGCGTATTGATCTTGCCGGTACCGAAGCTGAACGCCGGATCGTGCGCGTGGCGGCGTGCGTACACGTAGGCGAACGCGTTGATGCCGAGCGCGGCCGCGTGGGACGCCATGTGCAGGCCGTCGGCGAGCAGCGCCATCGAGCCGAAGGCGATGCCGGCTGCGACCTCGACGATCATCATCGTCGCGGTCAGCGCGATCACGATGAACGTGCGCGTCTCGCCCGGCCGCTTCAGGTGCTGGCCGAACGAATGATCGTGCTGAAAAAGCCGGAGCTCCTCGTCCCGCATCGTCGTTCCTCGCGCACGCCTACGGCACGCGCAGGATCAGCCCCTTGAGGTACTCCGCCTCCGGAAACGCGAGCGCGACCGGATGGTCCGGCGGCTGCGCGAGACGCTCGACGATCTGCACGTCGCGGCCGGCGTCGAGCGCCGCGCCGGCGACGATCTTCTGGAACAGCGCGGCGTCGACGTGTCCCGAGCACGAGAACGTCGCGAGGATGCCGCCGGGCTCGACGAGCGCGAGCGCGAGCAGGTTCACGTCTTTGTACCCGCGGCTGCCCGCCTGCACCTGCTCCGCCGAGTGCACGAACTTCGGCGGGTCGAGCACGACGACGTCGAACCGCTCGCCCGCCTCCTTCAGCCGCCGGAGCTCCTCGAACACGTTCGCTTCGCGGAGCTCGCAGCGCCCTGCAACGCCGTTCAGCGCGGCCGCGCGCTCCGCGAGACCGAGCGCCTCCTTCGAGGAATCGAGCAGCGTCGCATGCCGGGCGCCGGCCGCAAGCGCCGCGAGCGCGAAACCGCCGCCATACGCGAACGCGTCGAGCACGCGCGCTCCGCCTGCATGACGGGCGACGCGGACGCGGTTCCCCTGCTGATCGAGATAGCCGCCCGTCTTCTGGCCGCCGCGCACGTCGATCAGATGCCGGACGCCGCCGCTGTCGATCTCGATCCACTCCGGCGGCTCGGCTCCGGCGAGCACGCCGCGCCGGGACGGCAGGCCTTCCTTTCGCCGCGCCGCCCCTTCCGACCGTTCGTAGACGCCGCGCGGCCGGAGGCGCCGCTCGAGGATGGCCGCAATCTCGCCGCGCCAGCGCTCCATCCCGGCCGAGAGCAGCTGGCAGACGAGCCAGTCCGCGTAACGGTCGACGACGAGGCCCGGCAAGCCGTCCGACTCACCGAAGACGAGCCGGCAGGCCGTGCCAGGCTCGAGCAGCCCGAGCCTGCGGCGCCCGTCGAGCGCGCGCTCGATCCGCCGCTCGAGAAACGCGGCGTCGACCGTCTCGTCGGACGCGAACGTCCAGACGCGCGCGCGGATCTGCGAGGCCGGCGAGTACGCGGCGCGCGCGAGGAAACGGCCTGCTGCGTCCACGACCTCGATCGTCGCGCCGGCGGCGGCCTCCCCGTCCACGCGCTCGATCGCCCCCGAGAAGACCCAAGGGTGACGGCGGCGCAGCGATTTCTCTCGGCCGGCCTTCAGCACGGCGCGCGGCAATGGGGTGCTCGGCATGCTTGGTTCGCGGCGCGGGCGGCTCCCGCGGTCGCGGTCATTGTATGCAATGGCTCGAACCGCCGCGCTTCCTTTCATCCGTTTGCGCGGCATGCCAAACTCGATGCGACTTGTTCTTTCGCCCGCGTGAGCCATGCCGTCTCCAGCCACGCCCGTAGCGCTGATCGGCGCGCCGACCGACGTCGGCGCCGGCGCCCGCGGCTCGTCGATGGGCCCGGAGGCGCTGCGCGTCGCCGGGCTCGACAAATCGCTACGCCGCCTGGGCCGAACGGTGATCGACCGCGGCAATCTCGGCGGACCCGCGAACCCGCAGGCGGAGCGCCGCGAAGGGTACCGCCACCTCGCCGAGGTGCTCGCGTGGTGCCGCGCGGTGCACGACGCCGTGTACGCGAGCCTGAAGGACGGCGAGCTGCCGGTGCTGCTCGGCGGCGATCATTGTCTCGCGATCGGCTCGATCGCGGCCGTCGCGCGCTACTGCGCCGAGCGCGGCGTGCCGCTGTCGGTGCTGTGGCTCGACGCGCATGCGGACTACAACCTTCCGGATTCCTCGCCGTCCGGGAACCTGCACGGCATGCCGGTCAGCATCGTGACCGGACACGGCCCGCGCGAGCTCGTCACACTCGGGCACGCGGTGCCGATGATCCGCGCCGAGCGCATCGTGCAAGTCGGCGTGCGCTCGGTCGACGCGATCGAGAAGCGCCTCGTCGTCGAGAGCGGCCTCGTCGTCTACGACATGCGCCGGATCGACGAGCTCGGCATGCGGGCCGTGATGGCGGCCGCGCTCGAGCAGGTCGCCCGCGACGGGGCACACGTGCACGTGAGCTTCGACGTCGACTTCCTGGATCCGTCGATCGCCCCCGGCGTGCCGACGACCGTTCGCGGCGGCCCGACCTACCGCGAGGCGCAGCTCTGCATGGAGATGATTCACGACGCGGGCGTGCTCGCCTCGCTCGACATCATGGAGCTCAATCCCGCATTCGATTCCGGTAACCGCACGGCCGAGCTCGTCGTCGAGCTCGTCGAGAGCCTGTTCGGCCAGCAGATCCTCGCGCGCGCGAGCGAGCCGAGGAGCGGGCCGTGAGCGAGACTGCGCGGCTGATCGAGCAAGCCGAGCGCTTCGGGGCGCACAACTACGCGCCGCTGCCGGTCGTGATCGCGCGCGGCGAGGGCGCCTGGGCGTTCGACGTCGAAGGGAAGCGCTACCTCGACTGCATCAGCGCGTACTCCTCGCTGAACCAGGGCCACCGGCATCCGCGCGTGATCGCGGCGCTCGTCGAGCAGGCCGGCCGCCTCACGCTCACCTCGCGCGCGGTCCACAACGACCGGATGGGGCCGTTCCTCGAGAAGCTCTGCCGGCTCTGCGGGATGGACATGGCGCTGCCGATGAATACCGGCGTCGAGGCCGTCGAAACGGCGATCAAGGTCGCGCGCAAGTGGGGCTATACCGTCAAGCGCGTGCCGACGGATGCCGCCGAGATCATCGTCTGCCGCAACAATTTCCACGGCCGGACGACCACCGTCGTCGGCTTCTCGTCGGAGCCGCAGTACCGGCAGGATTTCGGCCCGTTCGCGCCCGGCTTCCGCACGATCGAGTTCGGCGACGCCGCCGCGCTCGAAGCCGCGATCACGCCGCAGACGGTCGCCTTCCTCGTCGAGCCGATCCAGGCGGAAGCGGGCATCCTGATGCCGCCGGCGGGCTTCCTCGAAGCCGCGCGGCGGATCTGCAGCGAGCGCGACGTGCTGCTCGTGCTCGACGAGATCCAGACCGGTCTCGGCCGCACCGGCAAGCTCTTCGCCTACCAGCACGAGCGGGCGGCGACGCCGGATCTCCTGGTGCTCGGCAAAGCGCTCGGCGGCGGCGCGTATCCCGTCTCGGCGGTCGTCGGCTCGCGCGAGGTGCTCGGCCTCCTGCGCCCCGGGGACCACGGCAGCACGTTCGGCGGGAACCCGCTCGCCGCGGCCGTCGGCGAGGCCGCGCTCGACGTGATCGTCGAGGAGCGCCTGGCCGAGCGCGCGGCCGAGCTCGGTGAGTACCTGCTCGCGACGCTTCGGGAACGGCGCTGGCCGGTCGTGCGCGAGATCCGGGGCCGAGGGCTGCTGATCGGCATCGAGATCGATCCGGCGGCCGGCACCGGCCGCGAGTTCTCCGAGCGGCTGCTCGGGCAGGGCGTGCTGGCGAAGGACACGCACGCGCAGGTCCTGCGGCTCGCGCCGGCGCTGACGGTCGACCGCGCGACGCTCGACTGGCTCGTCGAGCGCCTCGACGCGGTGTTCGGCGCGTAGCGCCCGGCGCCGGCGGCACCGCGCGAGCGCCCGCGTTCGAGGCGGCGGGCTCGACGCGCCGTTCCGGGCTAGAATCGCGTGATCCCGATTCCCGAGCCGACGACGATGCTGTTCGTAGTGTTTTGCCTCGACAAGCCCGATGCCGCGCAAGCTCGCGCGGCCAGCATGGAAGCGCACAAGCGCTACCTCGACGAAAAACCGATCAAGGTGGTGCTATCCGGACCGCTGACGAGCGACGACGGCCGGCAGATCGTCGGCAGCTTCTTCATGGTGGACGCGGAGTCGCGCGCGGAGGTGCAGCGCTGGCAGGACGCCGATCCGCTCTATCGGGCCGGTGTCTGGGAATCGGTCGAGGTACGCGCATTCGCGAAGCGCATCGACAACCGCGACTAGGAGTCAAGCGATGGATCTAGGACTGCGCGGCAAGAACGCCGCAATCACCGGCTCGACGCAAGGCATCGGCTTCGCGATCGCGACCTCGCTCGCGAAGGAAGGCTGCAACGTCGCGCTCTCCGGCCGAAGCCGCGAACGGCTCGACAAGGCGCTCGCCGCGCTTCGCGAGCACGGCGTGCAGGCGGTCGGATCGATCGTGGATCTGTCGACCGAGGACGGCTGCCGGCAGTTCGTCGAGGAGACGGCGCAGGCGCTCGGCGGCATCGACATCCTCGTGAACAACGTCGGCGGCATGGTGCCCGGTAATCTCGAAACGCTGACGCCCGAGCAGTGGGATCAGGCGCTGCGCGTGAAGGTGATGGCCGCGGTCCACACGACGAAGCACGCGCTTCCCCATCTGCGCCGCGGCCGCAGCCCGCGCGTGCTGAACGTCTCCGGCGTGACCGGCACGCAGCTCATGCAAGGTGCGCTGACGACGTCGCTCCAGAACTCGGCGATCATCGCGTTCTCGAAGGTCATGGCCGGGGATCTCGGCGCGAGCGGGATCACGGTGAACAACATCTGCCCCGGGTTCACGAACGTCGACTCGTGGGGGCCGCGCGCGGAGGCGATGGCGAAGGTGCGCAACACGACGGCGGATCAGGTCCGCGCCGGGATCGCGGCGCAGACGCTGCTCGGGCGCTGGGCGGAGCCGCACGAGATCGGCGACGTCGCAGCGTTCCTCGTCTCGGAGCGCGCGAGCTACATGACCGGCACGACGATCGAGGTCGACGGCGGCTTCACCCGCTACATCTAGCCGCGGCGCTTGCCGCGCCTACGCCGGTCTCGCGGGCGGCGCGGCTACGCCCGTAGCGCGTCCCGCTCGAAGAGCGCCGTCTTCGAGTGGGAGCGGCTGTCTCGCCGCGATTTGCGGCTTCGTTCGGCGCGCGGTGTCGCGGCTGACAGCCGCTCCTACCCGACGGGGACCGCGGCGACCGCGACGACCGGCGGAAATCGTTCCGAGCGAACAGCGTCAGTCCCAGGCGGCGCGGCGGCGGACGGCGGCGTGCGCGCGGCGGGCTGCGTCGACGATCTCGCCGACGTCGAGCTCCGTCAGCCTGCCCGCGCGCTTTAGGATTCGGCCGTCGACGAGCACCGTGTCCACGTTCGCCGGCTGCGCCGCTTCGACCAGCAAGTGCGCGGGCTCGCCCGCCACCGCGAGGTTCAGCTGCCGCGTATCGACCAGAATCACGTCGGCCCGCTTTCCGGGCTCGAGCGAGCCGATCTCCGCATCGAGCCCCATCGAGCGCGCCCCCTCGATCGTCGCGAGCTCGAGCACGCGTCGCGCCGGCAGCGCGAACTCGTTCTCCGTGCGGCCGTTCTCGATATTCTGGATCGCCTTCATGATCGCGAACATGTCCGCGTTGCCGGACAACGTCGGCGTGTCCACCGAGAGACCGACCGGCACGCCGGCCGCGAGGAAATCGCCGGTCAACGGCAGCCCGAAGCCGATTCGCAGCTCCGTGAACGGCGAGAGACTGACCGACGCGCCGCTCGCCGCGAGCGCCTGAATCTCCGCTTCGCTCGACCAGATCGCGTGGATGATCTGCATGTCGGGCCCGAGCAGGCCCTCGGCCGCGATCGCGGCGATCCCGCCCGCGCTCGCGCGGAAGTTGTTCGCGTGCACCGAGACCGGCAGACCGAGCGAGCGCGCCGCCGCGAGATCTCGCCGCGACGCCTCGCTCGCGAGACCGCGCCACGCGAGGCCGAGCGTGAGCCGGCCGTCCGCCGAATGCTCGCTCCACCGCTCGGCCAGCCGTGCGAGATCCGCGACGTCGATCGGCGCCGAGTTCGCCTGCCCGGTCGGCACGCCGTAAGAGAACCGCGCGCGGATGCCGGTCTCGCGCAGCGCCTGCAGATCCGCGGCCGCGAACTCCGGCGAGCGCACGTTGTGGCACCAGTCGTGCACGAAGGTGATGCCGGAGTGGAGCGCCTCCGCCGCGGACAGCCGGGCGGCGTGATACATGTCGTCCGCCGTGTAGAAGGTGCCGAGCGTGCGCGACGTCGGGAAGTAGCCTCGCTCCTCGCGGTCCCCGGCCAGGCTGCGGAGCAGCGTCGTCCAAAGGTGCCAGTGAGTCTCGACGAGACCGGGCAGCACGAGCATCCCACTCGCATCGATCACGTCCGCGTCGCCGGCATCGATGCCTCGCCCGACCGCTGCGATTCGCCCCCCGCGCACGAGCACGTCCGCGCCGTCGAGATCTCCGGCGGCGCTCATCGTCAGCACGTAGCCGTTGCGTATCAGCAGGTCTCGGGTATCGGCCATCGCTGTCCCCTGTGCCGCTGCCCCCGGCGCCGCGCGGTCCGTTCGCACGAGCGGCGCACAGCCGCCCGCGGCCAGCGCCGCGGCCGTGGCGAGGAGCGAGCGTCTGGTCAGCGGCCGAGCGGCGGAAGCCGTGTCGATCGCGGGCGGCACGGGCGCCCGTCCGTCTACTGCGGTGCGCGCGATTCGTTCTTGTGCGGCTGCCGAACGAATGCCTCGAGGAAGTCGTCGACGATCGCCTCGACCCACGTCCGCATCTCCGCTTTCGTCGGCTCCGCCCGCAACGCGCACTCCCGCTCGAGAATGATCTTCCAGGAAGCCATCGCGAGGAAATGCTGCGCGAGCGTCGCGGGCGGCAGCCGGTGGCCGCGGCAATGCACCGCGAACACCCGCTCGACCGCGTTGAATGCCTGCTCCGGACCGATCTTGTAGTAATGCTGACCGACGTCCGGCGAGCGGCGCGCCTCCTCGAAGAGCAGCCGGCGCAGCGCGAGCGTGCGGTCGGTCGTGACGACGCCGAGCACCGTCTCGGCGAGCGCGATCAGCGCCGAGCGCAAGTCCATGCTCTTCAGCGACATGTCGAGGCGCCGGAGCTGCTGCTGATACTCGGTGAGCTCCCGCAGGATCACGGCCTCGAACAGCTGCTTCTTGCTGCTGAAGTAGCGGTAGATCGATTCCTTCGAGATGCCGGACTTGCGCGCCATCTCGTTGATGCTCGCGCCCTGATAGCCGTGCTGGAGGAAATACTCGGCGGCGACGTCGAGCACCTCCTGCTCCTTCGCCTTGGGCACGGTCTTGTCGAGCGCCGCCGCCCGCGCGGCGAGCGCGGCCATGCCGTTCGTCTTCGGCTCCCGCCGCGGCGTCGCGTCGCGGCGGCCGTCACGCGCTCGGCCTTCTTGCGGCGTCGTCAACGGGGAACGCACGTCTCCTCTGCCGGGGCCCAGAGTGTCCTCCTTGGAGCCCATCGGATCAGGCGAAAATCCACACGGACTTCAGCTCCGTATACATCTCGACCCCGACGCGGCCGTGCTCGCGGCCGAAGCCGGACTGCTTGTAGCCGCCGAACGGCATGTTTGCGTCGACGGGGCTGTGACCGTTGACCCAGACGGTGCCCGCGCGGATGCGCGGAATCAGCCGATTGACGGTCGTCAGGTCGTTCGACCAGATGCTCGCGGAGAGACCGTACGGGGTGTCGTTCGCCAGCGCGACGACCTCGTCCAGATCGTCGAAGCGCTGGGCGACCAGGACCGGCCCGAAGATCTCCTCCTGCACGACGCGCATGTTTTGCTTGACGTCGGCGAGCACGGTCGGCGTGACGTAGTAGCCCGGATGCGACGGCGCATCGCCGCCGGCGACGACCGACGCGCCCTCCTTGCGGCCGGACTCGATGTAGCCGAGCACCCGCTCGCGCTGCTCGTTCGACACGAGCGGCCCCATCTCGGTGCTCGGATCGAGGCCCGGCCCGAGCCGAATCTTCGTCGCCGCCTCGGCGACGCCCTCGACGACCTTGTCGAAAATCTTGCGGTGCGCGTACAAGCGGGAGCCCGCCGCGCAAACCTGCCCGGCATTGAAGAAGATCGCGCCCGCCGCGCCGCCGATGACGGTGCCGACGTCCGCGTCCGGCAGCACGATGACGGGCGACTTTCCGCCGAGCTCGAGCGAGACGCGTTTCAGCGAATCGGTCGCGGTCTTGTTGATCAGCTTGCCGACCACGGTCGATCCGGTGAACGCAATCTTGTCCACGCCCGGATGGGCGACGAGCGCCGCGCCGGTCGTCTCGCCGTAGCCGGTGAGTATGTTCACGACGCCCGGCGGGAACCCCGCCTCGACGATCAGCTCCCCGAGACGGAGCGCGGTCAGCGGAGTCTGCTCGGCCGGCTTCAGCACGCACGTGCAGCCGGCCGCGAGCGCGGGCCCCAGCTTCCACGCGGCCATCGCGAGCGGGAAGTTCCACGGAATGATCTGCGCGACGACGCCGACGGGCTCGCGCCGCGTGTACGTGTGCACGCGGCCGCCCGGCGCGCCGCCGACCGAGACGTCGATCGTCGAGCCTTCGATCTTCGTGGCCCAGCCGGCCATGTAACGGAAGTAGTTGCGGGTGTGCGGCACGTCGACGATGCCCGCCATCGTCTTCGTCTTGCCGTTGTCGATGCTCTCGAGCTCGGCGAGCTCGTCCGCGTGCTGCTCGATCAGATCCGACAGCCGCCAGATCAGCGCTTCGCGGTGCGCCGGCAACATCGTCGGCCACGCGCCTTCCTCGAACGCCTTGCGCGCCGCCGCGACCGCCCGATCGACGTCCGCCTGCCCTGCGTCGGCCACCTCGCCGATCTTGTCCCCGGTCGCCGGATCGATCACCGGGACGCGCGCGTCCGTCAGCGGCTCGACCCACTCGCCGCCGATCAGGAGCCTCGCGGGGCGTGCGATGAAAGCTCGAGCAGTGGGAGACGGTTGCGGTTGGGGGGCGATGGCGACGCTCATGGTGGACCTCGTAGCCTCGAGCCCGCGAGTGTAGAACTCGCGCTCTACTACCGCAAGCCGACGGGCCAGACGGTTACGCGGCGTTGCTCGCGCCGAGCTTGAGCAGCCGCACGGCGTTCTCCTTCAAGATCAGCGGCCGCACGTCGTCGCGGACGTCGAGTGTCCCGAAATCGGCGAGCCAGCGCTCCGGCGTGATCAGCGGGAAGTCGGTGCCGAAGAGCACCTTGTGCTTCAGCTGGGTGTTCGCGTAGCGGACGAGCGCGGGCGGAAAGTACTTCGGCGACCAGCCCGACAGATCGATGTAGACCTGCGGCTTGTGCAGGCAGATCGACAGTGCCTCGTCCTGCCACGGCCAGGACGGGTGGGCGAGCACGATCGGCATGTCGGGGAAGTCGACCGCGACGTCGTCGATGTACATCGGATCGCCGTACTTCAGCCGGATCCCGCCCCCGCCGGGCATGCCGGTTCCCATGCCGGAATGGCCGGTATGGAAGATCGCCGGCAGCTTCGCCTCGGCGATCACCTCGTAGAGCGGATAGGCGATCCGGTCGTTCGGCAGGAATTCCTGATACTGCGGATGGAACTTGAACCCGCGCACGCCGTAGTGCTCGATCAGCCGGCGCGCCTCGCGCACCCCGTCCGCACCCCGGCCGGGATCGATGCTCGCGAACGGCAGCATCACGTCGGCGTGCTCGGCCGCGAGCTCCGCGACCTCCTCGTTCGATACGCCCTTGACGCCTCGCGTGCGCTCGCCGTCGACCGAGAAGACCACGCAGCCGATCTTTCGCTCGCGGTAGTACGCGGCGATGTCGTGCACGGTCGGCTGATGGCCGCCGTGCTTGAAGTAGCGCTCCGCTGCCTTCTGGAAGGCCGTCGGCGGCTGCGGGTTGCGCACCGAGGCCTCGGCGTGCACGTGCACGTCGATCGCGACCAGCTCGTCGATGTTCATGCGCACCCGCCTATACCAGGATGTCGGACACTTTCGCGGCCCGCTCCTCGGCCTCGCGAAGCATCTGCTCGAGGTCCACCGGCTCCGGCACGTCGACGCCGCGTTGCACGGCCGGCCGGCGGCCGATCGCCTCGAGCCAGCGCGCGAGGTGATCGAGACCGTCGATCGAGACGCCGGACCACTTGTAGCCGCGCACCCAGGACCAGTTCGCGATGTCGGCGATCGAGTAGTCGCCCGCGAGGTACTCGTGCTCGGCGAGCCGCGTGTCGAGCACCTCGAACAGCCGCCGGACCTCGCGCTGGTATCGCTCGATCGCGTACGGGATCCGCTCGGGCGCGTAGCGGTAGAACACGTTCGCCTGACCCATCATCGGGCCGATGCCGCCCATCTGGAACATCAGCCACTGGATCACGGTGGATCGGCCCTTCACGTCGGTCGGCATCAGCCGCCCGGTCTTCTCCGCGAGGTAGATCAGGATCGCGCCCGACTCGAACACGGCGAAATCGTCGTTGTCGTGGTCGACGATCGTCGGAATCCGGCCGTTCGGGTTCAGCTTCAGATACCAGGGCTCCTTCTGCTCCTTTTTCTCGAAGCTGATGTGGCGCACGGTGTAGTCGAGCCCGAGCTCCTCGAGCGCGATGGAGATCTTCCAGCCGTTCGGCGTCGCAGCGGTGAACAATTCGATCATGCCCGTCCCTCGTCCCGAGTACAGATGCGGCTTCCGGACCGCACCGTTCCGCGGCGCCGCCGCCCGCCGGCCGAAACCGGTCGCCGACGCCGTCGCCGCCGCTTGTGGCCGAGCATTATGACGGCTGGCGGGGCTTGCCGCACGACGGCGCTCGCGGGCGGTCGTTGCTACACTTGGACAGATCTTGGCGCCGATGCGAATGCCGATGTCGACCAAGCCCGTCGTGCCGACCCGCACCGTACGCCGCGGCCCGAGCGGCACGCGCGAGGTGAGCGTCGACGTCTGCGTGCTCGGCGGCGGCATCTCGGGCGTGACCGCGGCGCTCGAGAGCGCGCGGCTCGGGCGGCGCGTGTTGCTGGTCGATGCCGCGCCCGCGATCGGCGGCCAGGCGGTCGGCTCGATCATCGGCACGATCATCGGGCTCTACACGCACGGGCCGGAGCCTTATCAGCTGACGCACGGGATCGCCGACGAGCTGATCGCCGATCTGACGGCCGAGGGATCCCTGCTGCGTCTGCAGAGCTCCACCGTGCTCTTCCAGTACGACGAGGTCCGGCTCGCGCGGTGGATGGAGCGCAAGCTCCAGGCCTCCGCGGTGCAGGTCCTCGTCGGCGCGTTGCTCACCGACCTCGAGCTCGACGGGCGGCGCGTGCGCGCCATCGAGTTCGCCACGCGCTACGGTGCGGTGCGCGTGCGGGCCGCGGGCTTCGTCGACGCCTCGGGCGACGCGGCGCTCGTGTATGCGGCGGGCCTGCCCGTCCGCGAGCCCGAGGCGCCGGTGTACGGCTCGCTGAACTTCCTGATCGAGGGCTACGACGCGCAGGCGGCCGAGTCGCTCGACATCGAGGCCGTGCGCACGCGGCTCCGCGAGCGCGGCGCGCGCTACGGGCTCGTCAGGCACGACGGCTGGCTGATGCCGTTTCCCGCGAAGGGCTTCATGCTCGCGAACATCAACCACATCGAGACACCGCTCGATCCGCTCGGCGCGGCGGAGATGGTGTTCGAGGGTCGCCGCCAGGCCGATGCCGTCGTCGAGTTCCTGCGGGCCGAGTTCCCGCGGATCTTCGCGGCCGCACGCGTGCGCGCGTACGGCAACCCCGGCATTCGGCAGACGCGCTGGATCGTCGGCCGGCGGCAGCTGACGATCGACGACATCCGCACGGTGGATCGGCCGCCCGATGCGGTCGCGCGCTGCGCGTGGTCGGTCGAGCTGCACGACACGGCGGAAGGCGTCTATTGGGAACGCTTTCCGGACGGCCACGTCTACTACATACCGCTGTCGTGCATGGTCCCGCAGGATGCGGACAACGTCGTCGCCGCCGGACGGTGCATCGACGCGGATACGCAAGCTCTCTCCGCGGTGCGGGTCATGGGGCCGTGCATCGCGATGGGAACCGCGGCAGCGCACGCGCTCGCGCTCGCCGGCAACGCCGGGCTCGACGGGCTCGACCTCGCGGCGCTGCAGCGGAGCCTCGAGGACAATCTGGAGCGCACGGACTGACATGAAGCTCAAGCCGGACGAGCAGGCGATGCTCGACGGACGCGAAGGCGCAGCGAAGCGGAAGGCGATGGAGCTCCTCGTTCGCTACGCGGAGGCGCTCGGCGTCGAGGAGTTCGTCGATACGACGAACGTCGCCGGCGTGCCCGGGCAGGCGAACGTGTTCCTCCGCAACTACTACCGCGAGCACGGCGCGAGCTACGACGCGATCTTCTCGCTCTTCGACCTCGACAGCGACGAGATCGTCGAGGTGCCGCGGGTCGCGGTGCACGCCTGCCATCTCCAAGGCGGCGTCGATCCCGAGCACTGGGACGTGCTCGGCGCCTCGGCCGAAGCCGCGGCGATCAGCCGCGAGAGCGAGGCCGGCGCGGTCGAGCGCGGCATCCGGATCCTGAAGACCTGCACGCCGTACGCAGCCGGCAACGTGCCGCAGAAGGGCGAGCACTGCGCGTGGATGGAGTCCTCGGCGGTCGTCTACTGCAACTCGGTGCTCGGCGCCAGGACGAACACCGAGGGCCGCGAGAGCACGAGCGCGGCGATGCTGACCGGCAAGATTCCGAACTTCGGCTTCCACCTGGACGAGCATCGGCGCGGCACGCACGCGATCGAGGTCGCGGTGCCGGTCGACAGCGTGATGGACTGGGGAATGCTCGGCTACTTCGTCGGCGACGCCGTGCAGGAGCGCATCCCGGTGCTGACGGGCCGCTGCGGCCCGCCGGACCTCGTCCGCTACAAGCACTTCGGCGCGGCCGCGGCCTCATCCGGCGGCGTCGAGATGTATCACATCGTCGGCCGCACGCCGGAAGCGCCGACGGCTGAAGCCGCGTTCGGCGGCCGGCGCCCCGTCGAGAAGATCGTCTACGGCGAAGCGGAGCGGCGGCGCGTCTACGAGCAGTTGAACTCGACCGCGACGGACCACGACGTCGATTACGTGATGCTCGGCTGCCCGCACGCCGCGCTCGAGCAGATCGAGGAGGCTTGCCGGCTGCTCGACGGGCGCAAGGTGCACGCGAACACCCGCCTCTGGATCTTCACGTCGCGCGCCGTGCGGCAAGAAGCGGATCGGCGCGGGCTCACGGAGGTCATTCGCAGCGCCGGCGCTCACCTCCTGACCGACACGTGCTCGGCGATCGGTCAGGCGCTGCCGCCGGGAACGAAGGTCGCCGCGCTCGACTCCGCGAAGCAGGCGCACTACCTGCCGGCGATCATGGGTATCCAGGCGTGGTTCGGGGATACGGCCGATTGCATCGCCGCGGCGCTGACCGGCCGCTGGCACGGAGCGTTGCGATGAGCGCGCCCGCAACGCCGCGCCGGGCCGGCCAAACGATCACGCTCCGCGGCCGCAAGGTCGTCGGCGGCATCGCGGAGGGCGAGGCGCTCGTCACGCGGCAGACGATCTCCGGCTGGGGCGGCGTCGATCCGCGGACGGGCACGATCATCGAAGTGCGCCACGAGCTTCGCGGCGTCAGCTTCAAGGACAAGGTGCTCGTCTTCCCCGGCGCCAAGGGCTCGTCCGGCTGGTCCGTGATGTTTCACACGTGCCGCCTCGCCGGCACCGCACCGAAGGCGCTCGTGTTCAACGAGATGACCACGAAGGTCGCGCTCGGCGCGGTCGTCATGCGCGTGCCCGCCGTGACCGACCTCGACCGCGATCCGCTCGACGTGATCGAGTCGGGCGACTGGGTTCGCGTCGATGCCGACAACGGCATCGTCGAGATCACGAAGAAGGCCCCGCCGAGCTCCTAGTCGTCGGCGGCCGCGAAGCGCGGCGAGTGACCGTGCGCCGGATCGTTCGCGTAGCGCTCGTAGTGCTGCCGCAAGAGATCCTTGCCGTAATCGTTGCCGTTCGGCGTGCGGACGACGCTGTGCACGTGCCGCCGCGTCGCGACGTCGCGCGGCCCGTCGAGCGCCGTCGGACCCTGGTGGTCGAACTCGATGTAGATCACGGGGCTTTGGATCCGGTAGTAGAAGACGGCGTCGTCCCCGGTCGGCCCCTTCCAGGCGAAGTACGTCCGATCGAGGTGTGCGCGCACCTCCTCCATCTTGATCGCCGCGTGGCCGTCCGGCATGTGGCCGACGTAGAGCCCGACGAGCGCGAGCAGCCGCTCGCGCTGTGCCGGCTCGAGCGCCGTCGCCGGCAGCCCCGCGTACGGGACGACGGCGTTGTCGCGGAGCATCTCCGCCTCGTTCTCGCCGCGGCGCTTCATCAGGTCGATCACGGCCCTCCGCCGCTGCTCGGCGTCGAGCGACTGCATGAACGCGAGCGCCGCGTCCTGCTCCTCGCGCATGATGACGGTGCCCGGGTACTTGCCGGACTCCGCGCGCACGGGCTCCGAGCCCATGAACGTCGGCGTCATCACGATCTGATCGCCGAGCAGGAAGTAGTTGATCACCAGATGATGTCCGTCGAGCTGCCAACCCCACGGCTCCGTTGCGGACGGCTCGCCCATGATCGTGAAGAAGTAGAGATCGTCGCCGTACTCCTCGAAGTTCTCGACGAGCTCCGCGAGCGTATGGTTCAACCGCATGATGTCGCGCGACGTCTCGTAGCCGCGCGCCGAAAGCGAGGCCTCGAGCAGCGCGAACGCCGCCTCGCGCTGCGGCTCGGACATCTCGCGCAAGCTCACGCCCTGGCGCACGTAGAGATGCACGTTTGCCCAGTCGCGCCACTCGTTCGCGTCGACCGGAAACTGGAGCTTCGCCCGCTGCTCGGCGTCGAGCACGGCGATCAGCTGCCGCGCGGCGAGCCGGACCGCCTCGGTCGACACGCCGGTCGCCTCGACCGCAAAGAGCCCGGCCTCGGGCCTGCCGTCCGTCGTCAAGCCGACGAACGGCTCGGCGAGTGCGGCGCGCGCGCGTTCCGCGAACGGGTTGCTGCGCGGTTGCGCGACAGCGGCGACGCTCGCCGCGAGCAACGCGACTGCCCAAATCGACCTGATCGGCATGACGAACCTCCCCCGGTTCCCTACGCGTCTTTGATCAGCACGGCGCCGCGGGACATCGGCTGCACCTCGCGGCGGTAGATCGCGAGCCAGCCGCTCGCGGGCTTGAGCGACGGCTCGCCGAGCTCGGCCCTGCGGATCTCGAGCACCTCCGGCTCGACCTCTAGCGCGAGCGCGTGGCCGTCGACGTCGATCGCGATCCGATCGCCGTTGCGCACGAGCGCGAGCGGACCGCCGACGGCCGCCTCCGGCGACACCTCCGCGACGGTCAATCCCTTGTTGCAGAGCCCGGACAGCTGCCCGTCGGTCACGAACGCGACGTCGTTCTCGAGATTCTTCGCGTACAGCGCGAACACGACCGCGGACGCGGGACCCGCCATCCCCGGCCCGCCTTTCGGTCCCATGCCGCGCACGACGAGCACGTCGCCCGCGCGAACCTCGCCTCGCTCGATGCCGCGGATCGCCTCGAGGCCGTCGTCGTAGACGACGGCCGGCCCGGAGAAGCGCGGCCGGCGGCCGGGATCGCGCAGGCCGAGCTTCACGATCGCGCTCTCCGGCGCGAGCGAGCCGCGAAGGATCACGATCGACGGCGAGCTCGAGAACGGCCGGTCGAGCGGCCGGACGACCTCCGCGTCGCGCACGACGGCGTCGGCGAGGTCCTCGCCGAGCGTCTTGCCGGTCACGGTCGTCACCGTCGCGTCGAGCAACGGCTCGAGCTGCTTTAGCAGCGCCCGCGTCCCGCCCGCCGCCTCGAACGCCTCGATCGAGTGCTCGCCGTTCGGCCGCACGGCGGCGAGCACCGGGACCTGCCTGCCTAGATCGTTCACGAGCCGGAAGACGTCGAGATCGAGCCCGCACTCGACCGCGGTTGCTTGCAGGTGCTTCACGCAGTTGATCGAGCCGCTCACCGCCAGCACGGCGGCGACGGCGTTCCTGAACGCGCCCTCGGTCATGATTCGCCGCGGCGTCAGGTCCTCGAGCACCATCTGCACGATCCGCTCGCCGGCCCGGCGAGCCGCCGAGCGCATCGCCTCGCTCATCGCCGCGACCGGCGTCGTGCCGGGCAGCGCCATGCCGAGCGCCTCGCAAACGAGGTGCATCGAGTTCGCGGTCGCCATGCCCGAGCAGACGCCCGGACCGCGAATCGCGTTGTTCGCCATCTCGATGAGCGTGCCCCGATCGAGCTTGCCGAACGACGCCTGCACCGAGCCCATGAACACGTCCTCGATGTCGACGTGCCGGCCGCGGAGCTCGCCGCTCGGCTGATAGCCGCACGCGACGACGATCGTCGGGATATTCATGCGGCCCGCGGCCATCAGGTGCGCCGGCGGCGTCTTGTCGCAGGACGCGAGGCATACCATGCCGTCGAGCTGCGCGCCCTCGATCTGCACCTCCATGTCGTTCACGATCAGGTCGCGGCTCGACAGGATGTAGCCCGAGTTGATCGCGGTCAGGATGAAGTCGCTCGGAGCAGTCGTGCGGACCTCGAACGGTAGGCCGCCCGCCGCGCGCACCGCGTCCTTGACGGCCTCGGCCACGGCGTCCAAGTGACTGAAGCAGATCGCGAGCTCCGAGGAGCTGTTCACGACCGCGATCTTCGGCTTCAGCATGTCCTCGTCGGTGAGCCCGAGCGCCTTCCATTGCGCGCGGCGCACGACCTCACGAGTGGTGCCGGGCTCGAAGTTGCTGCGGAGCGGCTTGCCCATGTCCCCCTCGCGGACGGCTGAAAGAAGCTCGGAGCAGCGAGGCTTCTGCTATCTTACCAAAGCAGTCTGCGGCGATTTCGGCGCCGAGCGCCGCTGCCGCGGGGAGGACGCCGCTGAGCACGACGACGACCGAAGCGGGAGCCGTACCCGGCCGCGATCAGCTGCTCGACAGCCCGACCTACAAGGGTTACGTCGTCGCGGTCCTCGTCCTCGGCTACATCTTCAACGTCGTCGACCGCGGCGTGCTCGGCGTGCTCGTCGAGCCGATCAAGCAGGAGCTCGCGATCAGCGATACGGCGATGGGCCTGCTGACCGGCCTCGCGTTCGCCGTCTTCTACTCCGTCATGGGCGTGCCGATCGCCCGCCTCGCCGACCGCTGGAGCAGGGTGAACGTGCTCGCCCTCGCGATCAGCCTCTGGAGCCTCGCGACCGCTGCGTGCGGCGCGGCATGGAATTTCGCGTCGCTATTCGTCTTTCGCAGCCTGACCGGCGTCGGCGAGGCGGGCGGCTCGCCGCCGTCCCACTCGCTGATCTCGGATTACTTCCCGCTCTCGAAACGAGCGACCGCGCTCGCGATCTACGCGATGTCCGTGCCGTTCGGCACGGCGATCGGCAATTTCGCGTCCGGCTGGGGCAACGTGTACCTCGGCTGGCGCGCGACGTTCATGCTCGTCGGACTACCCGGGCTCGCCGTCGCGCTCCTCGTCTGGCTCACCGTGCGGGAGCCGCCCCGCGGCTACTCGGACGGCACCGCCGCGGGGCAGCGGAGCGCGCCGCCGTTCCTCGAGGTCTTCCGCTTCCTGCTGACGCGCCGGTCGTTCATGCACATGTCGCTCGCCGCGGCGCTGCATTCGGTCGTCTGGTACGCGGGCAGCAACTGGAACGCGGCCTTCTTCATCCGGTCGCACGAGATGAACACCGGTGTCGCCGGCAGCTATCTCGCGACCTTCGCCCTGATCGGCGCGATCGGCAGCTTTGCGGGCGGCTTCCTCGCCGATCGAATCAGCACCGCTTGGGACGACAAGCGCTGGTACATGTGGGTACCCGGCATCGCGTGCCTCGCGATGGTCCCGTTCCAGTTCGTGTCGTATCTCTCGCCGGATCTCGCGCTGGTCGTGCCGTCGTTCTCGATCATGGTCGTGCTCGCATCGATGTTCTTCGGGCCGTCGTTCGCGGTCGCCCAATCGATCGCGACCGTGCGCATGCGCGCAACGTCGACCTCGGTGCTGCTCTTCATCCAGACGATCATCGGCTTGAGCGCGGGCCCTTTCGTCGTCGGTCTCGTCAGCGATCTGCTCGCGCCGCGGGCCGGCGATGCATCGCTCCGCTACGCGCTCGTGATCGTTGGCATCGCGAACGTTTGGGCCGCCCTGCACTACTTCCTCGGTGCGCGCAGCTACAGAGAGGATCTCGCGGAGACCGCGAAGCTGAACGCGGCCGCGGCCTGAGCGGCGCGAGCGGGGTCAGGCTCCGCGCAGCGTCGCGAGCGGCGAGTGGTTCACGACCGAGCGCACCGCGAGCGTGCCGCTGATGCCGACGACGAGCGCGCCGATCGCGAGCCCCGAGAGCCACAGCGCGACGCCCGGCACGTATTCCAGGTCGAACAGCGCAGAAGCGACGAAGTAGCCGATCGCGCCCGCGCCGATCGCGGCGAGCAGCCCCGCGAGCATACCGAGCGCGGTGAACTCCGAGGCCACTCCCTGGAGAACGACGCCGCGGCGTGCACCGAGCGCCCGCAGCAGCGCGCTCTCGAACATTCGCTCGTCGCGCGTCGCCTGGATCGCCGCGAGCAGCACGATCACGCCCGCCGCGATCGTGAACAGGAATACGTACTGCACCGCGAGCGCGGCGCGGTCCATCGCATTGCGCACCTGCGTCAGGACGGCCTCGATGTCGATCACGGAGACGCTCGGGAACCGCCGGACGAGCTCGACCGTCACGCCGCGCTGCTCCGCGCCGACGTGGAAGCTGGTGATATAGGTGTGCGCGAACCGCTCGATCTCCCCGGGGCTCGCGACCATGAAGAAGTTCGGCCGGAAGGAGTCCCACTGCACGCGGCGCGCGCTCGTGATCCGCGCGGTGAACGGCTCGCCGCCGATCATGTACGTCACCTCGTCGCCGATCGCGAGACCGGTCTCGGCGAGGATCCCCTCCTCCATCGACAGCTCGGGCGTCGCCGGCACGCCGTTCCACCACGAGCCGGCGACGATCGAGTTGTCCGACCCGAGCTCCGCGGCCCACGTCAGGTTGATCTCGTCGTTCAGCTCGTCGCGGCCGCGGTCGCTCGGCGCGTCGAACTCCGCGACCGGACGGCCGTTGATCGCGGTGATCCTGCCGCGCACGAGCGGCGTGAACGCGGGCGCGGGGATGCCGTGCCGCTCGAGCAGCTCGGCGACGCCCGGCTCCTCGCCCGGCTGGATGTTGATCAGGAACTGGTTCGGCGCATCCTCGGGCAGCGTCGCTTGCCATTCGACCATCAGCTCGCCGCGAACGATCGTCAGCAGCAGCAGCACCATCAAGCCGATCCCGAACGCGACGACCTGGACGCTGCTCTCGCGGCCGCGCCGGGCGACGTTCGCGATGCCGTACCGCCACGCGACGCCGACGCCTCCGCGGAAACGGCCGAGCGCGACGACGAGGAGCCGCCCCGCGCCGTACAGCACCGCGAACGTGACGGCCACTCCGCCGAGCAGATAGGCGATCAGCTCGAAATCGCCGAACAGATAGTAAAGGAGCCCCGCGACGGCGCCGACGGCCGTGCCGTAGATCGTCACGTAGCGCAGCGGCGGCGGCTCGAGGTCGTGCCGCAGCACGCGCGCCGGCGGCACGCCGCCGAGCTGCAGCAGCGGCGGCAGCGCGAAGCCGAGCGCGACGGCGAGCGCGGTCAGCGGCCCGAGCACAGCGCCGAACGGGCTCGCCGGAGGCAGCTCGGCCTCGACGAAATCGGCGAGCAGCAGCGTCAAGCCGAACTGGGCCGCGAAGCCGACCGCGCTGCCGAGCACCGCCGCCGTGATCACGAGTATCGCGAGCTGCGTCACGTTCAGCCGCAGCACGTCGCGGTGACGCGCGCCGAGACACTTCATCAACGCAACCGCGTCCAGTCTGCGAGCGACGAACCGGCGCGCGGCCATCGCGACGCCGACTCCGCCGAGGAGCACGCTGACGAGCGCGGCGAGCACGAGGAAGCGCTCTGCGCGCGCCGCGGACGCCCGCACTTCCGGCCGCGCGTCGCGAAAGTCCTCGATCTCCTCCTCGCCCGTCAGGAGCGGCTCGAGCTCTGCGCGGAACGCCGCGAGATCGCGGTCGTTGCCGGCGAGGAGCAGCTCGTACTCGAGGATGCTGCCCGGAGCGATCAGGCCCGACGCATAGATGTCCTCGACGTTCAGCAGCACCGTCGGCGCGATCTCCATGAACCGCCAGCCCTCGTCCGGACGAAACTCGAGCGTCCTCGACACTCGAAGCCGGAGGTTGCCGACCTCGATCTCGTCGCCGACGTCAGCGTCGAGCCGGGCGAGGAGCGCGGGCTCGGCCCAGGCCTCGCCGCGCGCGGGAACGGTGTCCGCGTCGTACGGCGGCGCCGACAGCGCATCCGCGATCCGCATCGTGCCGCGCAGCGGGTAGAGCTCCGAGACGCCGCGCACGTCCGCGAGCGACGTCGCTTCGTTCGCGAGCACGACGCTGCGCATGTGGACGACCTCGGCGATCGCGAGCCCCTGCTCGCGCGCGAGCGCGCGGTAGCGGTCGGGCAGCGGGTGCGGCGACTCGATCCGCAAGTCGGCCGCGAGCGCCTCACCGGCCTCTTGAGTGACGGCCTGGCGGACCCGATCCGTGAAGAACGTGACGGCGCTCATCGCCGCAACGGCGATCGTCAGCGCCGCGAGCAGCACGAGCACCTCGCCGGAGCGCCAGTCACGCGCGAGCAACCGCGCAGCGAGACTCCACGGCACGGTCGCGTGCTGCGCGGCGGCGCTCACCGCTCGGCCTCGGGCCGCAGGTGAAAGTCGATCGGCCCGCCGACCGCGTTCCAACGCAGGAAGTGCAACCCTTCGAGGATCCGGGCGTGACGCAGCGGACCGACGTCGAGGCCTTCGAGGCCGATCGAGCGGGCGAGCTCGACGACGACCGCCTTCGCCGCACGATCGTCGCCGACGACCGGCACCGTCACCGGCCCTCGTGCGACAGAGGGATCGAGCATCGTTCTCGCGCCCAAGGTGCTGAAAGCCTTGACGACGGACGCCCCGGGGGCGAGCCGCTGCACGCGCTCGGCGTTCGAGCCGTCGAACGCGAAGTCGCGGTAGCCGTCGGCCGCGGTGATTCGCGGATTCGTCGGATCGACGACGATCTTGCCGGAGAGATCGCCGAGCCCCGCGACGACGGCCTCGATCGCCTCCGCCGGCACGGCGAGGATCACGACCTCGGCGGCCGCGGCCGCGGCCGCGGGCTCCTCCGCCGTGGCGCCCCGGCCGGTCTCGGCGACCAACGCGCGGACGGCCGCGCTGTCCGGCGTGCGGGAGCCGTAGATGATCCGATGCCCCTGCTCCGCGAGCCGCCGCCCGAGCGCGCCGCCGACGTTGCCCGTGCCGACGATCGCAATCGTTTCCGCCCGTGCGGGCGCCGGCGCGACGAAGCCGGCGGCGAAGAGCAGCACGCACGCCCACGCCGCGGCGGCGATTATCTTCCGCATCGTTTCCCCCGGGAACCGTTTGGACGGATTCTACTCGACGGCACGCGGCCGCGCCGCGCTTGCAAACCGCACGGTTGCACGGATACTGCGCTGACGAATCCGCTGCCGCGCAGGGCGCCGATCACGCAAGCCGACGACACGCGCGCGAGAGAAGCGATGGACATCCTCACGGCCAAGGCCATCCTGCAACGCAACTACCTGTTCCGTGGACTGCCCGAAGTCTCGCTCGAGCGGGTCGCGAGCCTCGCTAGCCGCCGCACGTACGACAAGGGCGCCGTGATCTTCGCGCAAGGCGACGAGGGCGACGCGCTCTATGGCGTCGCCGGCGGCCGCGTGCGGATCAGCGCGAGCGGCAGCGGCGGGCAGGAAGTGTTCCTGAACATCATGGAGCCCGGCGATACGTTCGGCGAGATCGCGGTGATGGACGGGCTGCCGCGCACCGCCGGCGCGACGGCGATCGAGCGCACCGTGCTGATCGTCATCCAGCGGCTGGACTTCCTGCAGCTCCTCGAGCGCGAGCCGCAGCTGGCGATCCATTTGCTGAAGCTGCTCTGCGAGCGGTTGCGCTGGACGAGCGAGATCGTCGAGGAAGCGGCGTTCCTGCCGGGCCCGGCGCGGCTCGCGAAGCGCCTGCTGATTCTGACGACGCTGCACGGACGCTCGGCCGGCGTCGGCGCGATGGAGCTCAGGATCTCGCAGAGCGACCTCGCCCGCTTCCTCGGCATCTCCCGCCAGATCGCCAATCAGAATCTGCGCACCTGGCACAAGAAGGGTTGGGTCGAGCTCGCACGCTCGCGGATCGTCGTGCGGAACGCCGAAGCGCTCCGGCGCGTCATCGCGGAGACGACACCGGAGCGCTAGCGGCAAGCTGTCGACAGGGCTTTAGCAGGGGACGCAGTACCACATCCCGAAAATGAAGACCCAGCAGCAGCGGTAGTTGTCCGACGAGCTCTCGTCGACCGGCACGTTCGCCGGCGCTTCCTGCCGCTCCATGTCGCCGACCAACGAGGCGGCGCCCGACAACGGCAATGCGAGCAACAGGGCAGCGAGCACGGGCGTGATCTTGCGCATAGTCTTTCTCCACCGATCGGAAAAGCCGCGGCTGCGGCGCAATCCGGATGCTGGCAGAGATCGGCGGGAAGTTCTGTCGCGAGCGTGACAGAAGACGCCAGCCGGAGACGCACACATATATGACAAGTGTCAGAAACCTGACAGATCGGGGGACTGCGTTCTGGTACACCTAGTCGTGCAGCAATCAGGAGATGCGGCATGACCATCGATACGTCCGAGGAAGTCCTTCGCCTGGTGCGAACGGTCGAACGGCTGCCGCGGGAGGAACAGGAGAAGTTTCTGCATCTCGTCGACCTGCTGTCCCTCGTCCCCGCCGCCGTGCAGAACCGAACGCAGCAGATGCTGCGCGATCTCCTCGAGAACGAGCCCGAGTCGCGAATCGAGTGCACGGCGGTCATGGACGCGGTGATCGAATATCTGGAGCGCAGCGTCGCCATCGGCACGGAGCAGCGCGGCGCATTCGCGGCCGCCGAGGCTCGCGGCCGAGCCGGCATCTGCTGAACCGCGGGCTCCGCCCCTACTTCGTCTCGACGAGCACGACGCCGGCGCGCACCGTCGCACCGGCCGTGCCGCGCCCGTCGCAGAGCGCCGCGTAGAAGCGTGTCGGCGCGTCGTCGGGATAGCGCGACGCGAGCGTCCCGAAGAGCTTTCGCGCCGTGCCGAGATCGTCGCGCGCGACGGCCGCCAGCGCCTCTGCGAACTGCTGCAGCAAACCTTCGTCTTGGGATCGGCTGCCGTCCAGAAGCTCGTGGACGACGAGCGCTTCCGTCCGGCCGCGGAGGAGGAAACGGCCGAGCTCGCGCGATGCGACCGTCCCGCCGCTCGCCCGCACCGTCTGCGCCGAGGCGAGCACGCGGGTGCCGAGCAATCGGTTCAGGCCTTGCAGCCGCGACGAGGTCGTCACGATGTCGCCGACCGCCCTGTATTGGTAGCGGCTGCCGGCGCCGACGTTGCCGAGCAGCACGAGCCCCGTGTCGAGACCGACCGCGGTCGGTAGCTGCACGCCTCGGCTGCGATTGAAATCGTTCACCGCTGCGACGATGTCGAGCGCGCACGCGCATGCCGCCGCCGTGCGCTCGGCCTCCGGCTTCGGCCCTCCCCACACGGCGACCAGCGAATCGCCGGCGAAGTCCGTCACGAGGCCGCCATGCCGGCCGACGACCTCGAGAAGCACCGCGTAGTAGCGGTTCAACAGCTCGCGGAGGGCGTGCGGGTCGAGGCGCTCCGACACCGACGCGTATCGCTCGACGTCGGTCAGCAGGCACGTGCCGTACTGCAGCTCCCCGCTCAAGCCCGCGTCGACGTGCTGCTCGGCGAACCGCCGCACCTCATGCGCCGGAAGGTAGTAGCCGAACGCCGCCTCGATCCGCTCGCGCTGGCTGCGCGTGTGGTGGTAAGTCCAGAGCACTGCACCGAGCAGCGCGACGGGCACCTGGACGAGAACCGGCACGACGAGCGGCAGCCAGAGCCCGGTCGACGAGAACTGCCACGCGGCGAGCGCGGCGTAACCCGACGCGGCCAACGCGGCGGCGCCGATCGCGGCGCCGACCGGCAGCATCGAGAACGCCACACCGGCGAGCAACCCGAACGCGAGCACGACGGCGACGTGAGTGCCGATCGGCAACGGCGTGATCCGTCTCCGCTCCAGCAGGTTCGCGAACGCCGTCGCACCGATCTCGACGCCGCTCAAGTTCTGGCCGCTGCGCTCCGAGAACACGGAGATGAAGGCGTCCTGCTGATCTGGCTGCCTGCTTTCCGAGTAGCCGACGAACACCACCTTTCCGGCGAGACCTTCCGCCGCGCCGCGAAGCACGCTGTCGTACGAAACCGTTCGTACCGTGCGCGCGGGCCCGTAGTAGCTGAGGTAGCGATGGTCGTCGCCGGCGTACACGTCGAGAAGCGCACGGACGCCGTGCGCCGCTTCGTCGTCGCCGAGCTGCCCGAGCGCCGCAGCGATCTCGGCCGTCAACGACGGATCGGCGCGGAACACCTCTCGGAGGCGGCGGACGACGTCCTCCAGCCGGCCGCCGGCCGCGGCGTCTCGGGCGCTCTGCGGCAGGTCGGCCGCGACTTCCGGCCGCGCGTGCCGCAATAGGCCGAGCAGGTGCTCGTACTCGTCGAGCAGAAAGGCCTGCAGTGCCACGACGGGCAGCGTCGGCGTATCGCCGGCGCCCCGGCCGAACGTCCAGAACTGATTCGTCCTGAGCGGTACGACCGGCAGAGTGAACGGCGCCGAGGCCAGCGCGCCCTTCTTGAGCGGCTCGATCGGCAAGTGCCGCCGCTCGACGAGCGCGGCGACCCTCGGCGCCTCGGACAGCGCGAGCGTATCGCTGTCCACGCGTTCGAGCAGGATCACGTTGCCCGCCGCGGCGATCGCGGCGGCGAGACGCTCGTCGTCCGCCGCGGTGCGCGGCTCGTCGAAGAACATGTCGAAGACGATCAGCGCCGCCCCCGCCGCGCTGAGCTTCGCAATGAGCTCGGCATGCAGCGCGCGCGGCCACTCGTCGAGCTCGCGAGAAACACCGAGCGCCTCCGCCGCCGCCCTCGATACTCCGACCACGACCGGGGACTCGGGCGGAGGCAACGCGCCCCTTCTCGCGAACAGCCACCCGAGACCGGCGTTCTCGTCGAGCTCGAGCGTCCAAGGAAGCAGCGAAAGGACTGCGCCCAGGATCGCAACGCTCGCTCCGAGCCACAATCCGCGGGCGAGGCGGCGCCCGGCAACGAAGGTCAAGGCCGAAGTCCCCCAGATCGGTCCCGCTCGATGCGAATTATGTCGATGTGCTGATTTCTTGACACGCGGGACCCTTTACTTAGACTGCCTGTACCAGCGCCACTCCACCGTACTCCAACAGCCCGGACCTGTCGGCGAACGGCACTGCATCTGCCCAGAAAGGTCTGCATGGCGATTGTGCCACCCATTAGGAGCGTCCGACGGCGGACGGCCCTGCACCGTGCGGTCATCGCGGTCCTGTCGGTGCTGCTGTCGCCCGCGGCAATGGCGACCGATAGGTGCACTATTCAAGCGGAGCTCGTCACGGCCGAGGGCGCCGTCGAGATCCGGCGAGAGAACGAGTCGGTGTGGCAACCCGCCCGCTTGCCCGCCGCCGTCTGCGCCGGGGACACGATCCGCGTTCTCGCCTTCAGCCGTGCGACGCTGAAGCTCGCCGACGACACGCTGCTCAGGCTCGATGCGAACAGCACGCTGTCGCTCGAGCAGGGGGACGAGGAAGCCGACACGCTCGTGAGGCTGCTTCGGGGCCTGATCCACGTGATCAGCCGAGATCCGCGATCGCTGAAGTTCTCGACGCCGTACGTCAACGCCGGGCTGGAAGGAACCGAGTTCCTGATCGCGGCGGACGAATCGCGCACGGCCGTCACGGTGCTCGAGGGCGAGGTCGTCATGACGAACGGCGCCGGACAGGCGTACGTGCAGCCCGGGCAGCAGGGTGTCGCGTCCGCCGGCACGGCTCCGCAGGCCGCGCCGTATTCGGATGCGATCGAGCTGATTCGCTGGACGTCTCGTCCATCCCCTCTGCTGCCGCCGCCGCTGCCGCCGCCCGACCAACCGAGCGGCGACGGCACGAGCGACTCGGGTTTCTTCAATCGGCGCGCGGCGGCGCGTCTCGTCCGCGGCCGGCTCGCCGAAGCGGTCGACGACCTCGATCGCGCCGAGGCGCTCGATCCCGGCAACCCGACTACCCTCGCGTTGCGGAGCGCGGCGGCCGCGCAACGCGGCGACGCCGCGCAAGCGCGGGATTACGCACGGCGCGCAGTCGCGGCCGGTCCGAGCGTCGCCGCGGCACGGCTCGCGCTCGCCGACGCGCACTCGGCGGACGGCGCGATCGATGCCGCGGTGCAGGAAGCGCGAGCGGCGACCGCAAGCGAACCCCGCAATGCGCTGGCGTGGGGCCGCCTCGCGGAGCTGCTGCTCGAGAGCGGCCGGCACCGGGAAAGCGCGAGAGCCGCGGCACGAGCGCTCGAGCTCGACGCGGCCCTCGACCACGCGCACACCGTGCTCGGCTTCGCGGAGCTCGCGTCGATGCGCAGCGTCGCCGCGATCGTCGCGTTCGAGCGCGCGGTCGAGCTCGATCCCACGGCGCCGTTGCCGCGTCTCGGCCTCGCGCTGGCGGCGATCCAGGACGGGCAATTCGAGCGCGGACGCCGCGAGCTCGAGACCGCGGTCATCCTCGACCCGACTGATGCCCTGGTTCGCAGCTACATGGCGAAGGCGTACGACACCGAGAACCGGGCGGAGCTCGGCGCGTCGCAGCTCTCGCTCGCGAAGGGAATGAGTCCGCAGGATCCGACCGCCTGGCTGTACGACGCTTTGCGCAAGACCACCGAGAACCGCCCGGCCGAAGCGCTGCGCGATCTGAACCGCGCGATCGACTTGAACGGCGGCCGGCCGCTGTACCGCTCGCGCCTGCTGGTGGACGAGGACTTGTCGACGCGCAGCGCGGGCTTCGGTCACTTGCACCGCGAGCTCGGCTTCGAGGCCTTGGCGCTGCGGCGCGGTTGGCGCTCCGTCGCCGCCGATCCGACCGATTACAGCGCGCACAAGCTGCTCGCGGACGTGTATTCCGTGCTGCCCCGCCACGAGATCGCGAGAGTGAGCGAGCTTTATCAGGCGCAGCTCCTCCAGCCGATCAACGTGATCCCCGTAGCGCCGCAGCTCGCGGAGGTCGGCCAGTTCATCGCGCAAATCGTCGGACCGAGCGACGTCGCTCAGCCCGTCCTCTACCCGCTCTTGAACCGCAACGGCGTACGCGCGCAAGCGTCTGCCGTCGGCGCGGCGAACGACACCGAGGGTCACTCGATCGC
>CAYWGQ010000015.1:26728-40855 GCA_964457725.1 uncultured Gammaproteobacteria bacterium | reverse complement strand
CGAGCGTCGCGACGATGCTGCTCTTGCCCTTGTTCGGATGCCCGACGATCGCGAAGCGCGGCGTCATGCGGCGCCGGCCTCGACGTAGAGGCGCGGGTCGGCGATGCGCGCGACGGCGCGCGACCAGACGTTGCGCTCGAGCTCGCCGACCGGCCCCCGGTCCTCGGCGACCGGCGTCACGACGATCGAGACGTGCTCGCCGACGCGCGCGCGGAGCGCGGCGAGGAAGTCGAGGAACTCGAGGAGCGGCGGCTCCCAGGCCGGCGTGAAGACGAGCAGCGAGCGCACGCCGCCGTCGGCCGCGAGGCGCTCGATCGTTCGCCGGTCCTCCTCGAGCGCGCGCCCGCCGCCGACGGCGACGACCTGCTCGAGCTCGACGCCGAGCCGGTGCGCATACGCGAACGCGTGGGCCGGGGCGAGGCAATCGCCCCAGACGACTGCGTGCGCCCGGCCTTCGAGGTGCCGGCGCGCGACGGGTGCCGCGAGCGGCTCGTCCGGCAGCGGCTCGGCGGGCGAGGGCGAGGTCGTCTCGACATCGGGCCGGCGCATCCGGTCGAGCAGCGCCGTCACTCGGGGATCCTCGAGCAGGAGCGCCTGCGTCGCCGCTCGCAGCCGCACGCGCGCGAGCACGAGCAGCGCGAGCCGCGGCAGGAGCGCGTAGGTCGCGATCGCGAGCAGCGTGAACGGCCACCAGCCGGTCAGCGTGCGGGCCGCGGCGGGCATCGCGCCGCCGCTGCCGTCGAAGCGGAAGTACTGCGACTGCTCGATCAGCGCGAGCGACGGCACGGCCTGCGGCGCGATGCTGCGCCACGGCGCCGCGATCGCCTCGACCAAGCGCGCGACGGTCTCCGGTTCGACGGCGAGCGTCGTGCTCCAGCCGAACGCGAGATCCGTGAACGCGACGAGCAGCGCCCCGGTCGCGAGCGCCGCGGCCGCGAACGCGGTGCCGGCGAGCTGCGACCAGTAGAGGATCTGCCATTTGGCGAAGCGGCTCGCCGCGCCGGCCCGTGCGGCGCCCCACGCGAACAGCCGCTCGAGCTCCGGCGGCGCCTTGCCGAGCCGGCGGGCGAAGGCCGCGGCGAGCGAGCCGACGTTGATCGAAGCGAGCGCCTGCTGCAGGCCTTTGAGCGGGCCGCCGGGCACGGCGAGCACGAGCGACGGCAGGAGCAGCGCGAACGGCACGACGACGAGGAGCGCGAGCACGCGGACGACGTTGACGGGCTCGGTGCCGTCGTACCGGAACGCGGCCGCGGCGACGCTCGCGCCGGCGAGCGCGCCGACCACGGCGGTGCCGAGGCCGATCAGCCGCCGCGCGTGCTCGATGCGTCGTCCGGTCCCCGGCGCGTCGGCGCGGGGCACGGCCTGCCACCAGCCGCGGACCGCCGCCGTCGCGTCGTCGAGCTTGCCGAGCGCGCGCGCGATCTCGCGGTCGCGCCGGACGCGCTCGTCGTACGGGGTGTCACGGTCCGCCTCGAGCCACGCGGGCACGTCGACGGCGTCCTCCAGCAACGTGCTTGGGCTCGATGGTCGCGGCATGGCGCGATGATAGTGGTTTCGCGCCGGGGCAGCGCGCCGCGGGCGCCCGGGGCCGGGCGCACGCGACGGCCGCGGCCGCTTCGTGCCGCGGCACGGGCCGGACGATGCCCGGCTCAGCGAAACGCTGCCGCGAGGGGGCCGATGCTGCTGAAGTACGACGCGAGGTCCGCGATGTCCTCGTCCGACAGCGATTGCGCGACCGGCGTCATCAGCGCGTGGTAGCGGCTGCCTTCACGGAACGCCTCGAGCTGCACCTGCAGATACGCCGCGTTCTGGCCCGCGATGTGCGGAAACGTCGGATTCGGCGCGATGCCTTCGAGGCCGTGACAGGCCACGCATAGCGCCGACTTCTCGCGGCCGCGGGCGGTGTCGCCCGACGCTGCGGCGGCGCTCGACGCGAACGCGGCGGCCGCCAGCAGCAAGAGCGTTGCATGCCTCATCGCCTTCTCTCCGCTCGCCGTCGCTCTGCGCCTAGAGATGCAAGTTCCCTGCCTGGGAGCGCGAGCGGCCGCGATCCGCCGGCGATGGCACGCAACTTGCTCCCGCAAACGTTCTTTCGGGCAAACGGGGAGCGACGATGAGCATGCACCCCCCGAGGCGCCTTGCGCCGGACCGGCTCGGTCTCGCGATCGCGGCCGCCCTCGCGGCCGGGGGCGCCGCCGCCGACGAACTGCTGCGGCAGATGTCCGAGGACGACGCGCAGTGGATCATGCCGGCGAAGAACTACGCTTCCACCCGCTTCAGCGGCCTCGACCAGATCGATCGCGACAACGTGGCGGAGCTCGCCGTCGCCTGGACGTTCTCGACCGGCACGACCGCCGGGTTCGAGGCGGCGCCGCTCGTGGTCGGCGGCACGATGTACGTCGTGAGCCCGTACCCGAACGTCCTGTTCGCGCTCGACACCGCGGACGGCTCGCTGCTTTGGAGCTACGAGCCGAATCCGGCGCGCGCCGCGAAGGGCGTCGCGTGCTGCGACGTCGTGAACCGCGGCGCGGCGTATTACGACGGCAAGATCTACTACAACACGCTCGACAACCATACGGTCGCCGTGGACGCGGAGACCGGCGAGGAAGTCTGGAAGACGAAGCTCGGCGACATCAACGTCGGCGAGACGATGACGATGGCGCCGCTCGTCGTGAAGGGCAAGGTGCTGGTCGGCAACAGCGGCGGCGAGATGGGCGTGCGCGGCTGGCTGACCGCCCTCGACGCGCAGTCAGGCGAGATCGCCTGGCGCGCGTTCTCGACCGGACCGGACGAGGACGTGCTGATCGGCGAGGACTTCCGGCCGTTCTACGAAGCGGACCGCGCGCCGGACCTCGGCGTGACGACGTGGCCCGCGGATCGCTGGCGCATCGGCGGCGGCACGGTCTGGGGATGGATCTCGTACGACCCCGAGCTCGACCTGATCTACTACGGCACCGCGAATCCCGGTCCTTGGAATCACAACCAGCGGCTCGGCGACAACAAGTGGACGGCGAGTATCTTCGCCCGCAATCCCGACACCGGGATGGCGCGCTGGGCGTACCAGTGGGGGCCGCACGACCTCTACGACTACGACGGCGTGAACGAGGTGCTGCTGCTCGACCTGGCGATCGCGGGGCAGATGCGGCGCGTGCTCGTGCGCCCGGAGCGCAACGGTCACATGTACGTGCTCGATCGCGAGACGGGCGAGGTGCTGTCCGCCGAGGAGTACCAGTACATCACCGTGACGAACGGCGTCGATCTCGAGACCGGCCGGCCCCGGCACGTCGCCGAGAAGGAACCGCGGGAAGGCGAGGTCACACGCGAGATCTGTCCGGCCGCGCCCGGCGCGAAGGACTGGCAGCCGTCGGCGTACTCGCCGATGACCGGATATCTCTACGTTCCGCACCAGCACATGTGCATGGACATGCGCGTCGTCGAGACGAGCTACATCGCCGGCACGCCGTTCGTCGGCGCGGAGGTCGCGATGTACGGCGGGCCGGAGGGGCACCGCGGCGAGTTCATGGCGTGGGATCCGGCCGCGGCGCAGCCGGTCTGGCGCATCGAGGAGGAGTTTCCGGTCTGGAGCGGCACCGTCGTCACGGCCGGCAACGTCGCGTTCTACGGCACGCTCGATCGCTGGTTCAAGGCGGTCGACGCCGAGACCGGGGAGCTGCTTTGGCAGTTCCGCGTCGAGTCCGGGATCGTCGGTCAGCCGGTGACGTATCTCGGCCCGGACGGGCGGCAGTACGTCGCGATCGCGTCCGGCGTCGGCGGCTGGGCCGGCGCGGTCGTCTCCGGGGGGCTCGATCCGAACGTCCCGTTCGGCGCGCTCGGCTTCGTCAACGCGGTGCAGGATCTGCCGCAGCACACCGCGCCCGGCGGCACGCTGTACGTGTTCGCGCTGCCGGAGCGGACCGGCGCCGGCGCGGCAGGCCGAGCGCAGAATGCGCCGCCGCCCGGCGCACAGGGCCAACAGCCGCAGCCGCAACCGGAGCCGCAGCAGCCGCAGCCGCAGCCGCAACCGGAGCCGCAGCAGCCGCAGCAGCAACCGGAGCCGCAGCAGCAACCGCAACCGGAGCCGCAGCAGCAATCGCAACCGCAACTGCAGGAGCAGCCCCAGCAACCATTGCAGCCGCAGGGGCAGGGTGACCGACCGCCCGCCGATCCGGGCGAGGCGCTGCGGCAAGGAGGCGGCGATGCACCGCGGTGAGCGCGTCGCTGCGGCCGCGCTCGCGGCCGCGCTGCTTCCCGGCGGGCAAGCGGACGCCGCGGAGCGGACGCTCCGCGTCTGCGCCGACCCGAACAACCTGCCGTTCTCGAACGAGGCGGAGGAGGGCTTCGAGAACGCGCTCGCGGAGCTGATCGCGGCGGAGCTCGGCGCGGACGTCGAGTACACGTGGTGGGCGCAACGGCGCGGCTTCATCCGCAACACGTTGAACGCGGGCGACTGCGACGTGGTGATGGGGGTGCCGGCGGGTTACGAGCTCGTCGCGACGACGCGGCCGTACTACCGGTCGACCTACGTGTTCGTCTACCGCGCGGAGCTCGCGCCGCCGCTCGTCCGAATCGACGACCCGCGCCTCGCCGAGCTCGACATCGGCGTGCACCTGATCGGCGACGACGGCGCGAACACGCCGCCGGTGCACGCGCTCGGGCAGCTCGGCATCGTCGACAACGTCGAAGGCTTCATGATCTACGGGGATTATCGCGAGCCGAATCCGCCCGCGCGCCCGATCGAGGCCGTCGCGCGCGGCGAGCTCGACGTCGCCGCGGTCTGGGGCCCCGTCGGCGGCTACTTCGCCCGAGCAGCGCATCCGCCGCTCGAGGTGCAGCCGATCGCGCCCGCGCCGGACATCGCCCCGTATCCGTTCGATTTCGCGATCGCGCTCGGCGTGCGGAAGGACGATCGCGCGCTGCGCGACGAGCTCGACGCCGTGCTCGAGCGGCGGGCGGCCGACGTCGAAGCGCTGCTCCGCTCGTTCGGCGTGCCGCTCGTCCCGATCGAGGCCGGAAAGCAGGAGGAGGGAGAGTCATGACAGCGCACGACGGCTGGTATCGCTGCGCCGGAATCTGCTCTGCGGCGCTCCTCGTGCTCGCGACCGGGTGCAACGCGCAGAACGCGGACGGCCAGCAGCCGGCAACGGAGGGGGGCGGTCCCGGCAGTGCGCAGGTCGGGCAGGCGGAGGACGCGGAATCGAGCGGCGCGGCGGAGCAGGGCGGGGATGCCGCGCGCGTCGCGCAGGGCGGCACGGGCGGCGGCGCCGGGGCGGCGCTCGGCCCGGTCGCGCTCGGCACGTTCAGCGCGCCGGACGCGGAGCCCGGCGGCGGCCTCGAGGCCCGGCTGCCGGCCGAGCCCGCGCGCACGATCCTCGTCGCCGACAGTGCGCTTTTTCCCGGCGCGACGCGCCTCGAGCCGGGCATCGAGAACCCGTACACCGACCAAAGAGCGATCGACGCCGGGGAGCGGCATTTCGAAGCGTTCAACTGCAGCGGCTGTCACGCGCCGCTCGGCGGCGGCGGGATGGGCCCGCCGCTGTCCGACGACGAGTGGATCCATGGCGGCGAGCCCGCGCAGATCTTCCTCAGCATCATGCACGGCCGTCCGGAAGGCATGCCCGCGTGGGCGTCGATGCTGCCGGCGCGGACCGTCTGGGAGATCGTCGCCTACATTCAGTCGCTGAGCGAGATCGACGACTACGCCGCGGCGAAGGGCTTCGATCTTCGCGGCCCCGACTACGCGGTGGCCGCGACTCGCGAGAACCGGCGTAGCGACGCCGCAGATCCCGCTTCGGCGCGATGATCTCGGCGGGCGGCGCCGCGCGTCGCACCCGATGGCCGGCAGCGCGCCGCGCGCTCGCGAGCCTCCCGCTTCTCCTCGCGCTCGCCGGCTGCGCCGGTATCCAGTCCGCGCTCGAGCCGGCCGGGCCCAACGCGCGGGAGATCGCGATTCTCTGGTGGAGCATGGCCGTCGGCGCCGTGCTCGTGCTCGCGCTGGTCGTCGGCTGCCTGCTGTATGCGCTGCTCGGCCATCCGGAGCGGCAGGAGCGCATCACGCCGCACCGGCTGATCGTCGTCGGCGGCATCGTCTTGCCGGTCGTCGTGCTATCGATCCTCGTGCCGTTCAACGTGCGGGTCGCGTCCGGCGTCACCGCGCCGCGCGGCGACGACACGCTGACGATCCGGATCCGAGGGCGGCAATGGTGGTGGGACGTCGAGTACGACCCGGGGCGCCTCGAGGGCCGCTTCACAACCGCGAACGAGATCTACCTGCCGGTCGGCGAGCCGGTCGAGCTCGTGCTGACGACCGCGGACGTGATCCACAGCCTCTGGTTCCCGAGCCTCGGCGGGAAGCTGGACATGATCCCCGGCCGGACGAATCGGCTGATGATCGAGGCGGACCGTCCGGGCGTGTACCGCGGCCAGTGCGCGGAGTTTTGCGGCGTCGCGCACGCGAAGATGGCGCTCTACGCGGTCGCCGTGCCGCCGGAGGAGTTCGCGGCGTGGGCCGAGCGGCAGCTCGCGCCCGCCGAGCCGCCCGACGGCGAGCGCGAGGAGCGCGGCGCTGCGCTCTTCGACGCGGGGGGCTGCGCGCTCTGTCACACGCTTCGGGGGCGGCATGCGTGGGGACGGGAGGGCCCCGATCTGACGCACGTCGGCGGCAGGCTCACGATCGGCGCCGGGCTGCTCGACAACGCCGAGGCCGCGCTCGCCGCGTGGATCGCCCACAACGAGGCGATCAAGCCCGGCAACCGGATGCCCGACTACGCCGACCTCGACGGCGAATCGCTGGCCGCGCTCGCGGCCTTCCTCGCGGGGCTCGAATGAGCGAGATCGACCTCGGGCGCCTCGACCGGACGGCGGCCCCGGACCGCGAGGTCGACTCGGCCGACGCGCTCTTCCACCGCGTCTGGGCGTCGCCGCGGGGCTTCGCGGCGCTGACGGACGTGAACAACTCCGAGCTCGGCCGGCGCTTCATCCTGACCGGCTTCGTCTTCTTCCTGATCGGCGGCGTGCTCGCGGTCCTCATGCGCACGCAGCTCGCGTTCCCGGAGAACGACTTCGTCAGCCCGGAGCTCTTCAACGAGCTCTTCACGATGCACGGCACGACGATGATGTTTCTGTTCGCCGTGCCGATCATGGAAGCGTTCGGCATGTACCTGCTGCCGGGCATGATCGGCTCGCACGACATGGCCTTCCCGCGGCTTGCCGCGTACGGCTATTGGTGCTTCGTGCTCGGCGGCCTCCTGCTCTACTCGAGCTTCTTCGTCGGCGCGGTTCCGGACGGCGGCTGGTTCATGTACGTGCCGTTGAACTCGATCGAGTTCTCGCCGGATCTGAGCCAGGACTTCTGGCTGCTCGGCGTGACGTTCGTCGAGATCGCGAGCATCACCGGGGCGATCGAGATCATCGTGACCGTGCTGAAGATGCGGGCGCCCGGCATGTCGCTCGACCGGATGCCGATCTTCGCGTGGTACATGCTCGCGGTCGCGTTCATGATCCTGTTCGGCTTCCCGCCGCTCGTGCTCGGCAGCATCCTGCTCGAGATCGAGCGCGGCTTCGGCCTGCCGTTCTTCGACGTTGCGCGGGGCGGCGACGCGCTGCTCTGGCAGCATCTCTTCTGGATCTTCGGTCACCCCGAGGTCTACATCATCTTCCTGCCGGGCGCGGGGCTCGTCAGCATGATGCTGCCGGCGTTCGCGCGCAGTCACCTGGTCGGCTATCACCTGATCGTGCTCGCGGTCATCGGCACCGCGTTCCTGAGCTTCGGGCTCTGGGTGCATCACATGTACTCGACAGGCATCCCGCGGCTCGCGCTGTCGTTCTTCGCGGGCGCGAGCATGGCGGTCTCGGTGCCGAGCGGTATCCAGGTATTCGCCTGGATCGCGACGCTCTGGAACGGCAAGCCCGAGCTTCGAACGCCGCTCCTCTTCATCGTCGGCACGATCGTGATCTTCGTGATGGGCGGGCTGACCGGCGTCATGGTCGCGATGGTGCCGTTCGACTGGCAGGTGCACGACACCTACTTCGTCGTCGCGCATTTCCACTACGTCTTGATCGGCGGCATGGTGTTCCCGCTGTTCGGCGCGCTCTACTACTACTTGCCGCGCGCGACGGGCCGACTGACCCCGGAAGCGGGCGGGCGGCTCACGTTCTGGCTGCTCTTCGTCGGCTTCAACACGACGTTCCTGCCGATGCACCTGACGGGGCTGCTCGGGATGCCGCGCCGGGTGTACACGTACGCGTCCGGGCTCGGCTGGGACTCTCTGAATCTCCTGTCCTCGCTCGGCAGCGTCGTCGTCGTCGCGGGCGTGCTGTCGTTCATCGCGACCGCGTTCTGGACGAAGCACCGGGGCGTGCCGGCCGGCAAGAACCCGTGGCGCTCGGACGGGCTCGAATGGGCGGCCGAGCTACCGGCCGCGCCGTACAACGTGCGGAGCATCCCGCCGATCAGGAGCCGCCATCCGCTCTGGGACGACCCGGGCCTCGTCGACCGGGTACCGAACGCCGAGGAGTATCTCGGCACGGCGCCGGAGGGCAAGCGCGAGACGATCGTCAGCTCCGTCGCCAGCGCGACGCCCGAGTACGTCGCGCGGTTGCCGCACCCGTCGTGGCTGCCGATCCTCGCGGCGCTCGCGACCGGCGCGGGCTTCGTCGGCATCCTGACGTCGCGGTACGAGCTCTCGGCGCTCGGCGTCGCGGCGCTGCTCGTGCTCGGCCTCGTCTGGTGGTGGAGCGGGCCCGTGCTCGAGAAGGACGAGAAGGACGCGGGCCACGGCCTGCGCCTGCCGCTCGAGCTCGGCGATCGGCATTCGACCGGCTGGCTCGGGGCGGTCATGATGCTGCTCGTCGACGCTTCGATCTTCGCTTCGCTCGTCTACAGCTACTTCTACCTGTGGACGGCCGCCGACGTCTGGCCGCCGGTCGGGGCCCGTCCGCCGTTCGAAGGCGCCGCGGCCGCGGCCGCGTTGCTGCTCGCCGCGCTCGTGCCGGCCGGCATCGCGGCGGCCGCGGGCACCGCGAGAGAGCGGGGGGCGCTCGCGTTCTGCGGTCTCGCCGCGGCCGCGATCGCGCTCGCGCTGCTCGGCTGGGCCGAGCGGGCCGCGCTCGACGGGCTGCCGTTCGCCGTCCGCTCCCACGCCTACGGGGCGGTCGTCGCGTCGCTGATCGCCTATTCGCTGCTGCACATCGCGTTCGCGCTGCTCGCGGTCTTGTTCGCGCTCGCGCGGATCGGCGCCCGCGGCGTCTCCGCACGGCGCAGCCTGGCCCCGCGGGTCGCGGCGCTCCTCGTGCTCTACGCGGCGGCGCAGGGCGCGATCAGCTTCGCGGTGGTCTACGGGGGCTTCGGCTGAGGCGGCGGCGATGGCGCGGAACCGCGGCGGCACACATCAGGCGGAACGCTCGCTCGTCGACGAGCAAGGGCGCGAGTTCATCGCGATCCGGCATCGGTTCCCGGCGAACGCGACCGGCTTTCTGATCGCGCCGGCGCTGTGGATGCTCTATTTCGTCGCGATCTACTCGCTGCAGGGCGCGGGCTGCGCCGCGAATCTCGACATGGTCCGAGTCGGCGGCACGGACCTGCTGCGCCTCGTGCTCGTGCTCGTGACGGTTGCGGTCGCGGCCGGAATCGCCGCGGCGGGCGTCGCCTCCTTCCTCGCCTGGCGGCGGATGCTGCGCGAGCTCGACGACGCCGAAGGCCACGTGCACGGCCACGGGACGTTCCTCGCGTACGGGGCGCTGCTGCATGCGGGTCTCTTTCTGATCGCGACGCTGTGGAGCGGGGTCGGCGTGTTTCTGGTGGACGCATGCGACAACCTCGGCAGCGCGTGAACACGCCCGGCGGACTTCTGCGAGTCGCCGCGGCCGCCGTTGCCGGCGCGCCGCTCGAGGCGTTCGGCCACGGCACGGCTGTGCACGGCCTCGGCGATCTCGCGCATGCATACACGCTCGATCCGTGGGTGCTCGTGCCGCTCGCGTTGCTCGCGGCGCTCTACACGGCCGGCGTCGCGCGGCTCTGGAAGCGCGCGGGCCGCGGCCGCGGCGTCTCCCGCGTCCGGGTGGCGGCGTTCTGCGGCGGAATGCTCGCGCTCGGGCTCGCGCTCGTCTGGCCGCTCGACGCGCTCGCCGGGGCGGCGCTCTCGGCGCACATGGCGCAACACGTGATGCTGACGGCGGTCGCGGCGCCGCTGCTCGCGGGATCGTCGCCGATCGTCGTCTCGTTGTGGGGCTTGCCGCGCCGCTTCCGCCGCGCGCTCGGCGCTGCCGCCCGGCCCCGGGTCGTCCGCGGCGGGCGGAGCGCGCTCGCGCTGCCGGTCGTCGCCTGGTCGGTCTACGCGGCGCTTCTCTGGGGTTGGCACATGCCGGGACCGTACCAGGCGGCGCTCGAGCGCGACTGGCTGCACACGCTCGAGCACGGCGGGTTCCTCGGCGGCGCGCTCGTGCTGTGGTGGGCCGTGTGGCTCTCGGCTCGGGACCGCGTGCTCGGTCTCGGCAGCGGCGTCTTCCTGCTGTTCACGACCGGCCTGCAGGAAGGCATGCTCGGCGCGCTGTTCACGTTTTCCGGGCAACCGCTCTATGCGTTCTACGCAGCCGCGCCCGGCCTCTGGGAGGCGACGCCGCTCGAGGATCAGCAGCTCGCCGGGGTGCTGATGTGGATCGCGGGAGGCGCGGTCTATCTCGGCGCGGGTCTCGCGCTGACGTACGTCTGGCTGCGCGAGCTCGCGCGGGGGGCGGGCGCTCAGCGCGCCGGTACGACTGCGACGCCCCACGGCCGCGTGCCGACCGGGATTCGCGCGACGACCTCGAGCGACTCCGTGTCGACGACCGTCACGTCGTCGGACGGTCCGTTCGCCGTATAGGCGAAGCGGCCGTCCGGGCTCAGCGCGACGCCCCACGGCCGGTCGCCGACCTCGACCTCGCCGTCGACCTCGAGCGTCGCCGCGTCGATCGCGACGAGCGTCCGGCCGCGGCCGGTCGCGACGTAGATCTTGGCGCCGTCGCCGGATACCGCGACGCCCATCGGCCGCACGTCGCGGCCGGGCAACGTGACCCGGTCGGTGACCGTATGCGTCGCGACGTCGACGACCGAGAGCGACGCGTCGAGCTCGCCGGTCACGTACGCTCGAGACCCGTCCGGAGAGAACGCGATCGCCCTCGGCCGCTCGCCGACTTCGAAGCGGGCCTCGAGTCCGAGGTTCTCGGCGTCGATAACGGCGACCGTGCTCGCCGACTCGGACGTCATGTAGACGACGCCGCCGTCCGGGCTCGCGGCCACGCCTTCCGGCTCCTCGCCGACCGGCAACGTCGCGAGCGGTGCGCCGTCGCGCGCGCTAACGATGACCGCCGTGCCGGTGTCCTCGCTCGCGATGAACAGGCGCTCGCCGACGATCGCGAGCTGCTCGGGATCGGAGACTCCGGTGATCACCCGCTCGACCCGCGAGTCCTCGAGCGAGAACACGCCGATGCCGTCAGCGGACTTGTCGGGCGGCGGCAGCGTGCGCTCGTCGACGCCGGGCGGCGAGATCGGCGAGCCGCTCAACGCGACGTAGAGCGCGCGTCCGTCGGGCGCCACCTGGATCCCGCGCGGCCGCTTGCCGAGCGGCCGCGTCTCGAGGACCTCGCGCGTCGCCCCGTCGATGACGGTGAGATCGCCGGACATCTCGTTCGTCACGTAGATTCGGTGATCCGCCGCGGCTTCGCCGAGCGAGAGCCCGGCCGCGACGGCTGCGGTGAACAAGCCGACTCGCATCGCCGCCTCCGTTGTCTGGAAGCGCAACGCGGAGCAAGTCTCATGCCAGGTGTCGTCGGGTCGCGGCTGGACAGCCGCTCCTACCCGGTCGCGGTTCGGCAGGCGGCCTTACGCGGTCGCGGCTGGACAGCCGCTCCTACCCGGTCGCGGTTCGGCACGCGGCCTTACGCGGTCGCGGCTGGACAGCCGCTCCTACCCGGTCGCGCGGTTCGGCAGGCTGCTCTACGCGGAGGGGCGCGGGTCAGACTTTGCGCTTGGCGGTGCGCTCGGGGCGTGCGGTGACGCCGTGCGGGCTCTTGCGGTCGCTGCCGAGCGCGGGATCCGCGAGCAACGCGCGGAGCGCCTCGATCGTGACGGGCTTGATCAGATGCCCATCGAACCCGGCCGCGTTCGCCTGCCGCCGGTCCTCTTCGCGCGCCCAGCCGGTCAGCGCGAACACGGCGATGTCCTCGCCCCATTCCTCGCGGCGAATGCGTCGGCAGAGCTCGTAACCGGAGACGTCCGGCATGCTGATGTCGAGGAACACGATCTCCGGCCGCTCGGCCGCGAGCATCTCCATCGCTGCGCGTCCGTCGTAGCTCACGAAGGTCTTGTGGCCGTCGAGCGCGAGCAGCAGCCCCAGGCTGTCCGCACCGTCGCGGTCGTCGTCGACGATCAGAATGCGGCGAGGCGTGCGCGGGGCTGCCATTGGCATTACATAGATCGTTATTGTTACAAGCGGGTGAACATTCTGGGCCGTTCGCGGTCGGGCTGCAAATAGTCCTTCGCCGTACGCGAAGGTCGCCGCTACTGCCCCGTTCCGGTGCGCGACGAACTCGGACGGCCCGGTTCAGCGGTGGTACATCAGTGCCGGCACGTTCGCCTCGAACAGCAGGCGCCGGGTGACGCCGCCGAAGACGAGCTCGCTCAGCCGAGTGCGGTGGCAGGCGCCCATCACGAGCAGATCCGAGCCCCGCGCCTCGAACGTCTCGAGAATCTCTCGCTCGGGATCGTCGCCCTTCGTCGCGACGCGGTCGGCCTTGATCCCCCAGTGAGCGAGGTAGTCGCACATGAAGCTCGCCTTCGGTCCCGGGCGGTTCTCCGGCCCGGCCGCGATGAACGTCACCTCGGCCGCGCGCCGCAGGATAGGCAACGCCGCGCTGACGGCGCCGGCGGCCTCCTGGCTCTGGTTCCACGCGATCAGGACGCGCTCGCCGAGCGTCGCGACTCGCCGCTGCGGCAGCACGAGCACCGGGCGGCCCGAGTAGAGCAACGTCGCGAGCAGGAACGCGCGGGCCGGTCCGGTGCTGCCGGCCTTCGGCCGTGACACGACCGCGATGTCGGCCGCGCCGCCGACGATCGCGAGGATCTTCGAGGGCGTACCGACCATCTCGTACCAGAGCGCGAGCGAGCTCTTGCCGAGCCTCGGGCGTTTGACCGTGACGAAGCCGTAGCGGTTGGTCATCCGAGTGAACAGCGCGCGCGCGGCCTCACTGTTCAGCTGGGCTGATTCCGCCTGCTCGAGCCACCGATAGACGTCGTCCTCCGGGAGCATTCCGGCGAACCCCGCCTTGCCCTCGGGCCGGTGCGGACGGACGTGGCAGCCGACGACATTGCCGTCTTGCTGCTTCGCGAGCTCGAAGGCCGCGCGCAGCGCGAGCACGCATTCGGGCCGGTCCGCGACCGGTACGAGGATCACTTTCATCGGAGATTTCCACCTTTCGCCCCAGTAGGTTGGGGCACGTTCTTATCGTGCGTCGCATTGTAGAGGGTCGCCGCGCGCACGCAAAACCGCAGCGCCCAGTGGCACGAGTCTTGCTCCGTCCGACTCAACCGACGGATTCTTGGAGGACCACACCGTGCCGAATCGCAACGAAGGGGAAGGCAGCCGCACGGCGGCGCGACGTTACAACGAGGGCGCTTCGAAGACTGCCCGACGCGGCGAGATGCCGCGCGCCGAGCCGAAGTCGGACGCCGAGGAAGCGGAGCTCGAGCAGGCCGAGGACGAGGGCCGCGAGCGGGCGAAGGAGCAGGATCCGGCGGTCAAGCGCGACTACTCCCGCCCGACACGCTGACGGGCAGGCTCTCGTGGCGCAGCAGGAAGGCGTCGCCCGCGGCGCGAATCCGCTGATCGAGCTGCGGGCGTTCGATCAGAGCCCCTGGCTCGACTACATCGACCGCGAGCTGCTCGAGACCGGCGAGCTCGCGGCGATGATCGAGCGCTGGGGTCTCGGTGGGCTCACCTCGAACCCGACCATTTTCGCGAACGCGTTTGCGGCCGGCGATTGGTACGACGGCGACATCGAGCGCCTCGCGCGCGACGGCGCGACGGCGGAGCAGATCTACGACCAGCTCGTGCTCGCCGACATCGGCGCCGCCGCGGCGCTGTTCGAGGCGTGGCA